>VGIF01000057.1 GCA_016868015.1 Betaproteobacteria bacterium | reverse complement strand
GACTTCGAGATCGGACACCGCGGTTTGCAGCACCGGATCCCAGTTCACCAGCCGTTTGCCGCGGTAGATGAGACCGTCTTGATACATGCGCACGAAGGTTTCGCTGACCGTGCGCGACAAACCTTCGTCCATGGTGAAGCGCTCGCGCGCCCAATCACACGAGGCGCCGAGCCGGCGCATTTGGCGCGTGATGGTGGAGCCGGATTCTTCCTTCCATTGCCACACGCGTTCCAGAAATTTCTCGCGTCCCAACGCATCGCGCGTCACGCCTTGCGCTTCGATCTGACGCTCGACCACGATTTGCGTGGCGATGCCGGCGTGGTCGGTGCCTGCTTGCCACAGCGTGTTGTCGCCGCGCATGCGGTGAAAGCGCGTTAACGCGTCCATCAACGTGTGCTGAAATGCGTGGCCCATGTGCAGCGTGCCGGTGACGTTGGGCGGCGGCAGCAGGATGCAGTAGTTGCCGGTTTTGTTGTTGTCGGCGCCGGCCTTGAAGTGGCCGCTGGTTTCCCATACGGGGTACCAGCGCGCTTCAATCGCGGCCGGCTCAAAACTCTTGGCGAGTTCGTTGGCGCTCATGTTGATGATGGTGGTGTCTGCGGCGGGGGACGCCGGCGGGGTGACGATTATAGCGGAGGCGGGTGCCGCCGCTGGCGCGGTTTGCGGTGTCAATTCGGTGGGTACATCGGGCTTGGGCAGCGCCGGCGCGCCGAACTGATTGCGCATCGCGTCTTCAATCGAGGTGCGCACCATGTCGCCGATACTCTGCTTAAGATCGCTGGTGATGCGCGCCAGCGCCTGATCGAGCGCGGAGCCCAGCTCCGGCATCACTTGCGCGCGCACCACGTTGCCGATGCGGTCATCGACTTGATGCATCACGCGCAAGTACGCGGCGTGTTCGATGTTTTGATTTTGCACGCGCGAGATGACTTCGGCCGTGGGTGTTTCGACTTCAGGCCCTTCGGCTTGCGGCGGCGCTGCCTCGACGACGGGCGCACCTTGGGCTTTTAGCTCGACGACGTCGGTGAGCAGTGGGATATCGTCGTCTTCATCGGGCGCTGGCGGTGGCGGACCGGCCGACGGCGTGGGGGCGGCGGTTGCGGGCGGCGCTGGCGTGGGCGTGACGTCGATGGTCACGGGCGCCGGCGCCGCGCGTCTATGGCGGCCCAGAAAAGCGTCCGCGCGTGCCAGAAGTTCGTCGTTGTTGTCCGCGCCCGGGGTTTGCGCCATGACGTGCGCTAGGCCAAATTGTGCGTGCGGATTTGGTAACCGCGCTCGTGATAAAACTTGTAGCGTTCACGCGCTGCGGCGCGATCGTCCTCGTCTTCGCTGACGATTTCCAGCAGGCGTTGAAAGCGGCTGAATACCGGCGGCCATTGCGCTCGCAGGTTAAGCAACACTTCATCGTGTGCGGGCGCGGCGTTTTCGTGATCGATCACCACCGGCGTGCGCGCGGCGAGCGGATGCGAGGCAAAGCAATGTGGGACAAAAGCGAGCGGCGGCGAGGTCCACAGCATACGATCGAGACTTTGCGCGCTCGCCGCGTCGGGGCACAGTACCGCCACGCGCAAGCCCTGCGCGTGCGCCTTGGCGGCGAGTTTGCACGCCACTTGCAGTTTGTTCGCGACGTGCGTGTAAAAATCGATTTGGGTCATGTCCCGCGCTGGCACCCCGTGTAGCGGCGATTAATTGGGTAACGTAACCTATTGATTTAATTGAATATTTTTATATGCTATGAACGGTCCGCGCGGCTGATCAAGAACTGTGTGAGCAGCGGCACCGGCCGTCCGGTGGAGCCTTTTTCCCTGCCCGATTTCCACGCGGTGCCCGCGACATCCAGGTGCGCCCATTTGAATTTTTTGGCGAAACGCGACAAGTAACACGCCGCGGTCACCGCGCCGGCGGGGCGCCCGCCGATGTTGGCGAAGTCGGCGAAGTTGCTCTTTAATTGATCTTGATATTCGTCGTGCAGCGGCATGTGCCAGGCGCGGTCGTGCGCGGTTTCGCCCGCCGCGAGCACTTCTTGCGCGAGTTTGTCGTCGTTGGCGAATAAGCCGCACACCACGTGGCCCAACGCGATCACGCACGCGCCGGTCAAGGTGGCGATATCGATCACCGCGGCCGGCTCGTAACGCTCGGCGTAGGTGAGCGCGTCGCACAACACCAAACGGCCTTCGGCATCGGTATTCAAAATCTCCACCGTTTGTCCAGACATGCTCTTGATGATGTCGCCGGGCTTGGTGGCGCGCCCGCCGGGCATGTTCTCCGTCGCGGCAATCAGCCCAACCACGTTCACCGGCAGGCGCATTTCGCCCACGGCTTTGAATGTGCCCAACACGCTGCCCGCGCCGCTCATGTCGAATTTCATTTCGTCCATTCCGCCGCCGGGCTTTAACGAAATGCCGCCGGTGTCAAAGGTGATGCCCTTGCCCACCAGCACGACGGGTTTTTGCTTCTTCGGGCCGTTCAGGTATTCGAGCACGATGAACTTGGGCGGTTCGGCACTGCCCGCCGCGACCGACAGCAGTGTGCGCATGCCGAGTTTTTCCATGTCCTCGCGCTCGAGCACTTTGACTTTCATGCCGGTCGAGCGGTAACGCTTGGCCAGTTCGCGCGCCTGATCGGCGAGGTAACCCGGCGTGCACACATTGCCCGGCAGATTGCCCAGATCCTTGGCGAGGCTCACGCCGTGGCCGAGCGCGAGCCCGTGTTCGAGGCCGCGTTCCGCGCCCTGGCGATCGCCCGCGCGCGCGTAGGCGAGCGTGAGGCGCTTGATCGCGCGCGCGTTGGCGTCGGGCTTGCTTTTCATGTGCTCGAAGCGGTAGGCCGACTCGATGGCGAGCGCCGCGGCTTGCGCCACGCGCCAACTGATGGTTGAAGCACCCGCGGCGAGCGAGGTCAAATGCATTTCAGCATCCGCGGCGCCAGTGGCGTTGACCGCGCCAAACGCGGCAGCGAGCGCCTTGCGGTAGGCTTTTTCGTTGAACGATTTTTCTTCGCCGAGGCCCACCAGCAGCACGCGCTCGCAAGCGGTGTTGGGCACGTGGCGCAACAATAACGTGGTACCGGCGCGTCCGTCCATGTCGCCACTTGCTACGGCTTTTGAAACAAAACCTTTGGCGGTGCGATCGAGCGCCGCGGCACTCGCGCAGAGCTTGCGCGATTCGAACACGCCGACGATGACGCAGCCGGTTTTGGCGAGTCCCGGCGCTATGTTTTTTGTGCTAAATTCCACGTGAGACTCCTGGGCGAAACGCTGGAAACTATTACGACAAAACTATTAAACTATTCCGGCTGTTACGCCAATGACGAGAAAGTTTTCAACAAGATTCCAACAAAAAAAGCCGTGCTGAAAAGCCGTGCTGATCGAGTCTTCATTATCGGACGTTTTCCGCTGAAAAGCAAAACGCTGTCATGATTTTTCACCGCTCCGTGCTGCGCGAATTGACGGGCAACGCGCTGGCGGCTTTCCTGGTGCTCTTGGGCATAGTGTTGGCGACTCAGTTGGTGCGGCTGCTGGCGCTCGCCGCCGGCGGCGCGATTACCGCGGCCAGTGTCACCGCGCTGCTGTCGTTTGTGATTGTCGGTTATTTGCCCACGCTGCTTTCGCTCACCTTGTTCATCGCGGTGTTGCTGACCCTAAGCCGCGCCTATCGCGATTCCGAAATGATGGTGTGGTTCTCCGGCGGCTTGAGTTTGACGCGCTGGATACGGCCGGTGCTTACCTTCGCGTTGCCGCTGGTGCTGATCATCGCGGTGCTAGCGCTGTACCTGGCGCCGTGGGCCGCGGGACAAGCCGAAACACTGCGTAAGGCGCTGGATAGCCGCGATGACGTGTCGACGGTGATGCCCGGCGTGTTTCGCGAGTCGCGGCATGCCGATCGCGTGTATTTTGTCGAGGGCGTTTCAGGCACGGCCAACGAAGTGGCCAACGTCTTCGTGAGCGCCACGCAGCAGGGTAAGTCGGGCGTGATGGTGGCGCGCAAGGGGTATCAGGAAACCGCGCCCAATGGCGAGCGTTATCTCATTTTGGAAAACGGTTATCGTTACGAGGGCGAGCCGGGGCGCGCGGACTTCAAGACCTTCGAGTTCGAGCGCTATTCCTTGCGTATCGAGGCGCGCGAAGTGCCGCGCGCCGTCGGCACCAAGGTGCTCAAAACCGGGGAACTTACCGGGTCCGGGGAGCCGGCGTATCGCGGCGAACTCGCCTGGCGCATCGGTTTGCCGGTGAGCGCGCTGCTGCTCGCGCTGCTGGCGATACCGTTGTCGTACGCCAATCCGCGCGGCGGGCGCTCGATGAATTTGATCGTCGCGGTGCTGGTGTACATGACCTATGTCAATCTGCTGTCGATCATTCAGGCCTACATCGGGCAGTCGCGCATCCCGTTCGGGCACGGCCTTGTGCTGGTGCATGTGGTGGTGATTTTGGTGCTGCTTGTGCTGTTTTACCGCCGCTTGAGCGTCACTTCGCTCAAGCGCTGGTTCGCCCGATGAGCATCCTTGGCCGCTACTTGATGCGCGAGATTTTTCTCGCCACCGCGCTGGTGATGGCGGCGCTGCTATTGCTGTTCGCGTTTTTCGATCTGGTGGAGGCAGTCAAGGATATCGGGCGCGGCACGTATCAATTGCGCCATGCGCTGCGCCACGTGCTGCTGTTGGTGCCGGGGCACGTTTATCAGATCTTTCCGATTGCGGTGCTGATCGGCACGCTGTTTGCGCTGGCGCAATTCATGGCCAGTTCGGAGTACACCGTGATGCGCACTTCCGGCGTGTCGGTGACGCGAGTGATCGGGGTGTTGTTGGCGGCCGGCACGGTGCTTGCCGGCATCACCATGATTTTCGGCGAGTACGTCGGGCCGTACACCGATCAGTTGGCGCAGCGGCTGCGTTCGCGCGCGATCACCGGCATTGTCATGCAGGAGTTTCGCTCGGGCCTGTGGCTAAAAGACGATAAGAGTTTTATCAACGTGCGCGAAGTCACCGACAAGGGCGAACTCAAAGGCGTGCGTATTTACGAGTTTGACGAGGGCCTTAAACTGTTGACGGTGAGCGAGGCGCAAAGCGGCGCCTATGATCGCGAGCGCCGCTGGGTGCTCTCCGATGTCAAACGCACGAGCTTGACTGAGGTGCGTGCCGAGGTGAGCCATTTGCCGTCGATCGAATGGCATTCGGTGTTGGAGCCAAGTCTGCTCAACGTGCTGCTGATCAAGCCCGCGCAAATGTCGGCGGCGAGTCTTTACACCTTTTCGCGGCACTTGCGCGATAACCGCCAGCGTTCGTTGCGTTATGAAATTGCGATGTGGACCAAGATCGCGTATCCGATCGCGGTGCTGATGATGATGGTATTGGCGCTACCGTTTGCGTATTTTCAGCGGCGCCAGGGCGGCGTGGGCGGCCGCATTTTCGCCGGCATCATGCTGGGGCTCGCGTTTTATTTGGCGAATCAGCTCGCGGCGCATCTGGGCTTGCTCAACGATTGGCCCCCGCAAGCGGCGGCGTTGGGGCCAACGGTGCTGTTTTTGGGGGTGGCGCTAACGATGATCTGGCGGCAGGAACGGCGCTAAAGTGAGGCCTCGCTCACCACCACGCGCGTGCCGGCGAGCCGGTCGTGTAAAAACTGCCGGTCGCGATCGATAAACGCCCACAAAAATCCCAGCCCCAACATCAACAGGCCGCCGAGCGCGGCGAGGTAGCGCGCCAGCGCACGCCGTCTGTTTAGCGGCGAGCCATCCACCGTGACCAGCTTCATGTGCCAGGTTTTCATCGGCAAGGTTTGGCCGGTGGCGCACCATTGCCACCCGTAAAACGCGCCGCACAGCACCAGCAGCCAGAATTGCAGGGCGGTGCGCGCGGCCAACGGCGGCCAGCTTTGCGTCACCATCACGGCGGGTAGCGCACCTGCCAGCACAACGGCGGCAAGAATCAGCGCTTCGTAGATCAGCGCGAGAAAGCGTCGTCCGAGGCTCGCGAACTGCGCGGTGGATTGACCGGTCGCAGCGCCGGGAGCCGCGTTCACTGCGCGGGCGCGGCGGCGTCGGTTTTGGATGGCGAGGGCGCCGCTTGCTGCGCCTGCCACTTTTGCCTGACTTCGCCGCGTTGCGCGCGCGGCAGTTGCTTTAACTGCTGGTAGTTTTCGCGCGCGACCCGGCGCTCGGCCGGCGACAGCGCGGCCCAATCCTGCATGCGGCTGCGCAGGCGCTGCTGTTCGTCCGGCGTCATCTTGGGAAAACGGTTAGCGATGGTTACCCATTTTTTGCGCCGCGTGGTGTCGAGGTTTTCCCATTCGGCGGCGACGGGCGCGAGTATGGCTTGTTGTTTGGGCGACAATTCCGACCACAATGGCCGCGCCGATTTGGTATCGCCTTTTGTACCTTGAGTGCCTTGGATGCTTTGGCTACCTTGAGTGCCAGTGCTTTGAGGCGTTTGCGCAGCGGCGTTCAACGCGAGCAGCGCGCCCGCGGCGAACGTGGCCAAGGTCAAGGCCGTCTTACCCACGATTCGAACCCTTTGTCGAGGAAGGCGTTGATCGGCAACTCGTCGGTCAACAACGCTTGGTCGAGCTCGGCGATTTCACTGCCTTGCTGGCCGGCATTTTGCCAAGCGATAAACCCGCTCAGGCAGAGCAACAGCGCTAAGAGCCCGACGCTCGCGCCCAAGTGGTTGCTAAACGGCTCGGTGATGCGGCCCAGTGTGTTGGTGGCCCAAGCCGGCACCCAAGCATGGGCAGGTTTTTCATCATAGTGAGCCAGTGCTTGCTTACGGGCTTCGAGCAGCTTGGCGGCTATGGGCGCGTCCAGTTCACGCGTACTCTGATCCAGTAGATTGGAAATTTTTTGAGCGAATTCAAGCTCTTGTTGCGTATTCATAGGGTGATGCCCAACTTTTTTAACGTCTCCGCCAGCGCGTGGGTAGCTCGGGAACAGTGCGTCTTGACGCTGCCTTCGGAGCAACCCATGGCCTGCGCGGCCTCGGAAACGTCCATTTCCTCCCAATAACGAAGTATAAACGCCTCGCGTTGACGAGCCGGTAACTTTGCCACGGACTTTTCGATGGTAGCGAGAATTTGTGAACGTTCCAACTGCACCGGCGGCGGGGCGTCGTAGGCGGATTCGTTTTCGACTTCCAGGGTCTCCAGCGGGTCGTGTTCGCCTTCGGCATCCTCGTTGACCAGCGACGATACCGGCGTAGTCCACATTGAGCGAACCTTTTGCCGCCGATAATAATCGCGGATTGTGTTTTGCAGTATGCGCTGGAACAGCAGTGGCAGTTCCGCGCTCGGTCGGTCCGAGTACTTCTCGGACAGCTTCATCATCGCGTCCTGAACGATATCCAGCGCGGCATGCTCATCGCGCACCGCGAACATCGCTTGCTTGTAAGCGCGGCGCTCGACTTCGGCGAGGAAGTCCGCGAGTTCTTTGTAAGTGGCCAGTTCGGTCGCCTCTGATCGGTTCTTGTGGAGCGATGGCACCGCGTTGCTCGAAACGCAGCCGTGCCGTTGTTCTTAGCGTGGGATTCTGAAAAGCGGTATCGCGAGGGTGACCTTCGCCCGCATCTTAACAAATGCCCGGTGGGGTGCGAAGCGCGCACCCTATTCGAGGCCTAAAAACGCCGCTATCATGCTGTTTCCAAAATGGTTTTACTTGACCCGCCTCGCTGCAAACGGTAACCTATAGAGTTTCCGCGTTGTCGGGCCCGCCTTTGGGTTGATACCTTGAGCCGCGGGGTGCGCGCCGGCTTTCTTGGGCACCCGCGATTTTCAAGCGTTCCGTAGCGTCCAATTTTTACCGGGGTTCCAACTGCCATGTTATTGACGGGTGCCGAGATTGTCGTGCGTTGTCTGCAAGAAGAGGGCGTCGAGCATGTGTTCGGCTATCCCGGAGGCGCCGTATTGTTCATTTACGACGAAATTTCCAAGCAGGATAAGGTCAAGCACATCCTGACGCGCCACGAGCAAGGCGCGTTGCACGCCGCCGATGGCTACGCGCGCTCGACCAACAAGGTGGGGGTGGCGCTGGTGACTTCCGGCCCCGGCGTGACCAACGCGGTGACCGGCATCGCCACCGCGTATACCGATTCGATTCCGTTGGTGGTGATCACCGGCCAGGTGCCCACCCATGCCATCGGTGAAGACGCCTTTCAGGAGTGCGACACGGTGGGTATCACGCGCCCCTGCGTCAAACACAACTTTCTGGTGCGCGACGCCAAAGACATCGCCGCCACCATCAAAAAAGCGTTTTACATCGCCTCCACCGGCCGTCCCGGACCGGTGGTGGTGGATATCCCCAAGGATGTCACCGCCAACAAAGCCGAATTCGAATACCCGGACAAAGTGGTGATGCGCTCGTATAACCCAGTGGTGAAAGGCCACGCCGGGCAAATCAAAAAAGCGCTGCAGTTGTTGGCCGCGGCCAAACGGCCGGTGATTTACACCGGCGGCGGCGTGATCTTGGGTGACGCGGCGGTCGAGCTCACCCAGCTCGTGAAAACGCTGGGCTTTCCCTGCACCAACACGCTGATGGGCCTGGGCGGTTATCCGGCGACCGACAAACAATTCCTCGGCATGCTCGGCATGCATGGCACGTACGAAGCCAATCTCGCCATGCAAAACTGCGACGTGCTGTTCGCCATCGGCGCGCGCTTTGACGACCGCGTGATCGGCAATCCCAAGCATTTTTTCGACCCCAAGCGCACGATTATTCACGTCGATGTCGATCCGGCGTCGATTTCCAAGCGCGTGCGGGTGGATGTGCCCATCGTCGGCAATGTGCGCGACGTGTTGAAAGAGTTCAACAAGCAGCTCGAGGGCGGCAAGTTCAACAAAGATGCGGCGGCCGTCAAGGAGTGGTGGGCGCAAATCGAGGAATGGCGTAGCCGCGATTGTTTGAAATACGACCGCGCGAGCCCGATTATCAAGCCGCAGTACGTGGTGCAAAAGCTCTACGAAATCACCAAGGGCGAAGCCATCGTTACTTCCGACGTCGGCCAGCATCAAATGTGGGCCGCACAGTTTTATAAATTCGTCAAGCCGCGGCGCTGGATCAACTCTGGCGGCTTGGGCACCATGGGTTTTGGCATGCCGGCGGCGATCGGTGCGCAGCTCGCCAACCCCAAGGCGACGGTCGCGTGCGTTACCGGTGAAGCCTCCATTCAAATGTGCATCCAGGAACTTTCCACCGCCAAGCAGTACCGGTTGCCGATCAAGGTGGTGAATTTGAACAACCGCTACATGGGCATGGTGCGGCAGTGGCAGGAGTTTTTCCATGGCAACCGCTACGCCGAATCGTACATGGATGCGCTGCCCGATTTCGTGAAACTCGCCGAGAGCTACGGCCATGTCGGCATGCGCATCGACAAACCCGCCGACGTCGAGCCCGCGTTAAAAGAAGCCTTTGCCCGCAAAAAAGACCTGGTGTTCATGGATTTCATCACCGATCAAACGGAAAACGTTTATCCGATGGTGCCGGGCGGCAAGGGCTTGTCTGAAATGATTTTGGTGTAACCATGAAACATATCATCTCCGTGTTGCTGGAAAACGAAGCCGGCGCGCTGTCTCGCGTGTCGGGGCTTTTTTCCGCGCGCGGCTACAACATTGAATCGCTCACCGTCGCGCCCACCGAAGATCAAACGCTGTCGCGCATGACCATTGTCACCAACGGCTCGGATGAAGTGATCGAGCAAATCACCAAGCAGTTGAACAAACTGGTGGACGTGGTGAAGGTGGTCGATTTGTCGGAGGGTGAACACATCGAGCGTGAGCTGATGCTGGTGAAGCTGCGCGCGGTGGGCAAGGACCGCGAGGAAATGAAGCGCATGTCGGATATTTTCCGCGGCCGCATCATCGACGTTACCGACAAGGATTACACCATCGAGCTCACCGGCACCGGCACCAAGCTCGACGCGTTTTTAAAAGCCATCGACCGCACCGCGATATTGGAAACCGTGCGCACCGGCGCGTCGGGTATCGGGCGCGGCGATCGCGTGCTTAAGGCCTAAATCGTAGTCGTAGCGGGACTAAATCGAAGCGATTTGCCGATATTCTGTAAGTATTTGATTTTATTGAATATTTTTTAAGTCAATTTTGGCGGGCGCATAGCGATAGGCCTGCGATGTTTAACCTAGAGGAACTCCCATGAAAGTGTATTACGACAAGGACGCCGATCTTTCCCTGATCAAGGGCAAGAAGGTGACGATCATCGGTTACGGCTCGCAAGGCCACGCGCACGCGCTGAACTTGAAAGAATCCGGCGGCAAAGTCACCGTCGGCTTGCGCAAAGGCGGCGCGTCGTGGGACAAGGCGAAAAAAGCCGGCTTGTCGGTGCAAGACGTGGGCGATTCGGTCAAAGGCGCCGATTTTGTGATGATGCTGATGCCCGATGAACACATCGCCAAGGTGTATCGTGAAGACGTCGCGCCCAACATCAAAAAAGGCGCCGCGCTGGCGTTCGCGCACGGCTTTAACATTCACTACGGCCAAGTGGTGCCGCGCGAAGACCTCGACGTGGTGATGGTGGCGCCCAAGGCGCCGGGCCACACCGTGCGCGGCACCTACGCGCAAGGCGGCGGCGTGCCGATGTTGATCGCGGTGCATCAAGACAAATCGAAAAAAGCGCGCAGCATGGCGATGTCGTACGCCGCGGCAATCGGCGGCGGCAAGGCCGGCATTATCGAAACCACGTTTAAGGAAGAAACTGAAACCGATTTGTTCGGCGAACAAGCGGTGTTGTGCGGCGGCTGTACCGCGCTGGTGCAAGCGGGTTTCGAGACGCTGGTGGACGCGGGCTACGCGCCGGAGATGGCCTACTTCGAGTGCCTGCACGAACTGAAGCTGATCGTTGATTTGATGTACGAAGGCGGCATCGCCAACATGCGCTACTCGATTTCCAACAACGCCGAGTACGGCGACTTCACCCGCGGGCCGCGCATCATCACCGATGAAACGCGCGCCGAGATGAAGCGTATCTTGAAGGAAATCCAAACCGGCGCCTACGCCCAGGAATTCCTGCTGGAGAACCAAACCGGCGCAACAAAATTAAACGCCATGCGCCGCATCGGCCGCGCGCATCAAATCGAAGTGGTCGGCGGCAAGCTGCGCGATATGATGCCGTGGATAAAGCGCAATCGGTTGGTGGATCAGTCGAAGAACTGATTGCACCTTAGTAAACAGTAAACGGTGAACAGATAGCACGCTGCGCAACCACGGTTCATCGTTCACTAATGAATTACCCCCACCCCCTAATCGCCCGCGAAGGCTGGCCGTTCATCGCGCTATCGGTGGCGGTGGCGCTGGGCGTGCATCTCTACGCGGGGTGGGCCGCGGCGTTGTTCTTCTGGATCGTGGTGGCGTTCATGATCCAGTTTTTTCGCGATCCGCCGCGAGCCATTCCAGTCGAAGCCCATGCGGTGCTGTCGCCCGCGGACGGGCGTGTGGTATCGGTGGAGCATGCGCACGATCCGTATCTGAATCGCGAGGCGCTCAAAATCAGCGTGTTCATGAATGTGTTCAACGCGCATTCCAATCGCAGCCCGGTGGATGGCGAGGTGCACAACACCTGGTATCACGCTGGCAGCTTTTTGAACGCGGCGCTCGCCAAAGCATCGCTGGAGAACGAGCGCGCGGCGCTGTGGATCAAAACCGACAGCGGCGCCGACGTCACCTGCGTACAGGTCGCTGGCCTCATTGCGCGGCGCATTCTGTGTTACGCCCAAACCGGCCGCAAACTCGCGCGCGGCGAACGTTACGGCTTTATCCGCTTTGGCTCGCGCGTGGACGTGTATTTGCCGCCCGATGCCACGCCGCGCGCGGCAGTCGGTGATAAGGTGTACGCTACTGTGTCGATCCTCGCGGTGCTGCCATGAGCCAACCTTCGCCACCCCGCCGCCCGTTTTCCAAGCACCGCTTTCGGCGGCCCGGCATTTACTGGCTGCCGAATTTGTTCACGCTGGCGGCGCTGTTTTTCGGCTTTTACGCTATTGTGCAGGCGATGAACGAGCGCTTCGAGTTCGCGGCAATGGGGATTTTCGCGGCGATGGTGTTGGACGGCCTGGACGGGCGCATCGCGCGCTTGACCCGCACGCAAAGCGATTTTGGCGCGGAGCTGGACAGTCTTTCCGACATGGTGGCGTTCGGCGTGGCGCCGGCGCTGGTGGTCTACACCTGGGCGTTGCGCGATTTTGCGTTCGCCCAAACCGTGCCGGTGCTGGGGCCGTGGTTATCGCATCGCCTGGGCTGGATCGCCGCGTTTATTTACTGCGCTTGTGCGGCACTGCGGCTGGCGCGCTTTAACACCAACATCGATGTCGTCGACAAGCGCTTTTTCCAGGGGCTGCCGAGCCCCGCCGCGGCATGCGTGCTGGCGGGGCTGGTGTGGGCGCTCAACGAATGGCAGATCAAGGGCGTGGATGTGAAGTGGCTGGCCTGGGGCCTCACCGTGTTTACGGGGCTTACCATGGTGAGCAATATCAAATTCTACAGCGGCAAGGATATCAACCTGCGGCGCAGCATTCCGTTCTCGGTGCTGGTGGGCATCGCGATGGTTTTCGTGTTTTTGTTCGTTTCCGCCAACACGCTGCCTGAAATGCTGTTCACCGTGTTCGTACTGTATTTGCTGTCGGGCTATGCGATGTGGGCCTGGGAATACTTAAAAAAGCGCCCTACGCCACCGGCGCCGCCCGCGCCGCCGGCGGGTTGAGCTCACGGCGCGCATCATGGCGAACATGGCGATCGAACCGCCGGCCCGCGCCTAACCCACGTTAGCAGAAACGATGGAATCGACCCAAGCGCGCTACGCCCAACTCGGCTGGTGGCTCGCCATCGCCGCGATCAGCGGCACGCTGCTGTACTTTCTAAGTCCGATCCTCGCGCCGTTTTTGGCGGCGGGCGTGCTGGCCTATATTTTCAAACCGCTGGTCGCACGCATGTCGCGCCGCGTACCGCGCACGCTGGCGGTGGCCATCGCCATGGCTCTAATCGCGGGTGTGATCGTCGTGCTGTTGCTGATTTTGCTGCCTTTGATTGGACGGCAGTTGAAATCGATCGCGGGACAGGTGCCGCAGTTTATCGATTGGATACGGCTCCATCTCGGCCCGCTGGTGCAACAACACTTTGGCGTCGAGCTCGATACCGCGCTGTTGAAAGACTGGCTCATTCAGCACACCAAGGAGATTCAAAGCGTCGCGTTAAGTTTGTTGCCCACGTTGCGCAGCGGCGGCCTCGCGCTGCTGGAGTTTTTCGCCAACCTGGTACTGGTGCCGGTGGTGCTGTTTTATTTCATGCGCGATTGGGATCGCATGATCGAGCGCGCGGCGCAGTTGATACCGCGCGATTGGAGCGCGACGGTGTCGGGCCTGCTCGGCGAGATCGACGACGTGCTCGGCGAATCCCTGCGCGGCCAGTTGCTGGTGATGCTGCTGATGGCGGCGTTTTACTCAATCGGGCTGTGGCTGGTGGGCCTGGATTACGCGTTGTCCGTGGGCTTGATATCCGGTTTTCTCACCTTCGTGCCCTATCTCAGCGTCATCATTGGCGTGCTGCTGGCCACCTTGACGGGACTTTTGCAGTTCGGCGAGTTCACGCCCTTGTTGTGGATCTGGCTGGTGTTCGTAATTGCCAACGTGCTCGAAGGTAACGTGTTGGTGCCGTGGCTGGTGGGCGAGCGCATCGGGCTGCATCCCGTCGCGGTGATTTTCGCGCTGCTCGCGTTCGGCCAACTGTTCGGTTTTGCCGGCGTGCTGCTGGCGCTGCCGGCAAGCGCGGCCTTGCTGGTGTGGCTGCGCCATGTGCGCGTGAAATACCTGGCGAGCGGCATGTATCAGGGGGATGTTAAGCGTGAGGCCTGAGGCGGTGAACAGCGTGAGGCGTGAAGCGTTGGGGGTGAGGCGTGGGCCGGTGGTTGCCTTGCGGCTCGATGCCAAGCTTGCGCAGCACCACAATCGTTGCATCGTCGGTGCGTTGCCGTTACGCCTCACCCCTCACCCCTCACGCCTCACTCCCACATGAAGCAACTCGCGCTGGATATCATTGAGCCGCCCGCGCCGACGTTCGACAATTTCGTGATGGGCCGCAACGCCGAAGCGCTGGCGCACGTGCGCGCGGCGGCGGCGGGCCGCGGCGAGCGCTTTGTTTATTTGTGGGGCGGGGCGGGCAGCGGGCGCACGCATTTGCTCAAAGCCGCCGCGGCGAATGCGACGTATGTGCGTTGCGAAGCGAATAGCGTGTTTGACGATGACGTCTCATTACTCGCCGCCGACGATGTCGAACGCTTGGGCGCCGACGCGCAAGTCGCACTGTTTAATCGCTACAACGCGTTGCGTGAACAAGGCGGTGGCTTGATCGCGAGCGGCAGCGTGCCGCCCGCGCAACTCAAACTGCGTGCCGATTTGGTGACGCGTCTGGGCTGGGGGCTGGTGGTGCAACTGCACACGCTCACCGACGACGAAAAAGGTGAAGCGCTCGCGCAACAAGCGCACGCGCGCGGCGTAAAGCTCGCGCCTGATGTGATCGCATATTTTCTCTCACACACCACGCGCAACATGGGCGCGTTGTTCGCCACGCTCGATGCGCTCGATCGTTACTCGCTGCAAACCAAACGCGCGATCACCGTGCCATTGGCGCGCGATTGGCTAAAAATAAAAAAGTGAATAAAATCAACGTCTTATGAAACTAGCGCTATTTGACCTCGACAACACCCTGCTCGCCGGCGATTCCGATTTCGAGTGGGCGCAGTTTTTGATCGAGCAAGGCGTGCTCGACCGCGAAGTGTACGAAGCGCGCAACCAGGCGTTTTTCGATCAATACAAAGCGGGCACGCTGAACATCCACGAGTTTTTGGATTTTCAGTTAAAGCCGTTGTCGCGCCACCCGCGCCAGGTGCTCAACCAGTGGCACGCGCAATACATGCAGCGAAAAATCGAGCCCATGCTGCGCGATAGCGCGCGTGCGCTGGTCGCTAAACACCAGGGCGACGTGCGCGTGGTGATCACCGCCACCAACAGTTTTGTCACCGCGCCGATCGCGCGCGTGTTCGGCATTGAACATTTGATCGCCACCGAGCCTGAACACCGTAACGGCGAATTCACCGGCGGCGTGACGGGCTTGCCGTGTTTTAAGGAAGGCAAACCCAAGCGCCTTGAAGCCTGGCTTGTAGCGCGCGGGCAGACACTCGCCTCGTTCGAGCAAAGCTGGTTTTACAGTGATTCGCACAACGATCTGCCGCTCTTGGAAATGGTGACGCACCCGGTGGCGGTCGATCCCGACGCGACGTTGGAAGCGCATGCCAAAGCACGCGGCTGGCCGGTGATGTCGTTGAATGATTGATCGACTTCACACTTGATGCGTGCTACCGGCATTCTCGTCGCGGGTGTGGGCGTTGCTGCGTTGAGTCTGTCGGCGGCGCTGTTGTGGGGCTCGGCCCCGCTCAGCGTGCACGAAGTGTGGCGCGGGCTGACCGATGCCAACGCTGGCGCCGCCCGCGACATCGTGTGGCATCTGCGCGCGCCGCGCGCATTGGCGGCGTTCGCCTGTGGTGGCCTGCTCGCGCTCGCCGGCGTGCTGTTGCAGGCCTTGTTGCGCAACGCGCTGGCCGATTCGTACATCCTCGGCGTGTCGGGCGGTGCCTCACTTGGCGCGCTCGCTGCGACGATGCTGGGGCTGGGTTTAGCCAGCCTGCATACGGCGGCGCTGGCGGGCGCGGTGGCGGCGATCGCGATTGTGTTCGGCGTGACGTTTCGCGGCGGGCAGTGGAATATTTACCGGCTGCTGCTTTCAGGCGTGGTGTTGTCGGCGGGTTTCGCGGCGTTGACCAGTTTGATTCTGGTGCTGTCGCCGGCGGCGCAAATCAAGGGCATGCTGTTTTGGTTGATGGGTGATTTGTCGTATGCGGGAAATCCGTGGTTCGCAGCCATGCTATTGATCGCGCTGACGCTCGGCGCGGCGGCGCTGGCGCCGCGGCTCGACATCCTCGGCCTGGGCGAAACCAAGGCGCGTTCGCTCGGCGTGGGCGTGGCGGCGCTGCAATTGACGGTGTTTTTCAGTGCCGCGCTGGCGACGACGGCGGCGGTGATGCTGGGGGGCGCCATCGGCTTCGTGGGTTTGATGATGCCGCATGCGGTGCGCCTGCTCGGCGTCACGCGCCACCGGCTGCTTGCGCCGATGGCGGTGCTCGCCGGCGGCAGCTTTCTGACGATCGCCGACACTTGCGCGCGCACGCTGTGGGCGCCGCAGCAACTGCCGGTGGGCATATTCACCGCGCTGATCGGCGTGCCGTGCATGCTGTATTTGCTGACGAGGCGCGCGTGAGCCTCGCGTGCGAAAACCTCACGTTGGAAATCGCCGGGCGTGTGTTGTGCCGCGATTTGAGCTTCAGCGTCGAGCCGGGCCAGGTGTGGGGCGTATTGGGCCCGAACGGCAGCGGCAAGACGACGTTGATCAACGTACTGGCGGGGCTGGCACAACCCGCGCGCGGCAGTGTGATGCTCGATCAACGGCCTGTTGCCGTACTGGGGGATAAATTGCGCGCACAGGCCATCGGCGTATTGCCGCAGCACGAAGAAAGCGAATTTTGGGGCAGCGTGCTCGACTACGTGTTGTTGGGGCGTTACCCGCACACAACCGTGTGGCGGGTTTGGGGGCATGCTGACGAAGCAGCCGCGTTGTCGGCATTGCGGCAGGTGGAGCTTGCCGGCTTCGCCGCGCGCCGTTACGCCACGCTCTCTGGCGGCGAGCGCCAACGCGTGCGCGCGGCGCAGTTGCTGGCGCAGGCACCCCGCTACTTTTTACTCGACGAGCCGCTGCAACATCTGGATTTGAGCCGCCAAATCCAAATGCTCGACAGCGCCGCGGCGTTGGCGCGAGAGCGGAACAACGCCGTGCTGATGGTGCTGCACGACGTGTTGTGGCCGGCCCGCGTGTGCACGCATGCGCTGCTGCTTGACGGCGCGGGGGGGGCAAAAGCCGGAACGGCGGGCGCGGTGCTCACCCAGGCGAACCTTGAAGCCCTGTTCGGGTGCAAGCTGCTACCGGCGGCGGCCCAGGCACAAGCCGGATTTGTGCCCGCGCTATAATTGGCGGGCCTGACATCATGATTAAAAAACTCATCGGTCGCGTTCTATCGGGGAAAATCTTCAAGCCGCGTACGCCGCGCGCGCAAGTGATTCCGTTTAAATCGCACGGCGTGGCGCGCGAGCAAATCAGCAAATGCGCCCTGAGCGTTACCGACACCTTGCAGGCGAAAGGCTTTGCTGCATTCGTGGCGGGCGGCGCGGTGCGCGATTTGCTGCTCAAGCGCGCCCCCAAAGATTTTGACGTCGCCACCAACGCCACGCCCGAGGAAGTGCGCGCCCTCTTTCGCCGCTCGCGCATCATCGGGCGGCGTTTTCAGATCGTGCACGTGATGTGCGGGCGCGAGACGGTGGAGGTGTCGACCTTTCGCGCGGGGCACGACGAAGAAGACCGCGAGAACGGCAATGCGAAAGCCGACGAACACGGCCGCTTGTTGCGTGACAACGTGTTCGGTAATCAACAGCAGGATGCCACGCGGCGCGATCTGTCGATCAACGCGTTGTTCTATGACCCGGCGACGCAGACGGTGCACGATTACCACGGCGGTGTCGCCGATCTGCATAAAAAGCGCCTGCGCATGATCGGCGATCCGGTGACGCGTTACCGCGAAGATCCGGTGCGCATGCTGCGCGTGGCGCGTTTCGCGGGGGCGCTTGATTTTGAAATCGATCCGGCCACACGCCAGCCGATCAAGGAACTCGCCGATTTGTTGTCGAACGTGCCGCCGGCGCGTTTGTTCGATGAAATGTTGAAGCTGTTGCTCTCCGGCCACGCGGTGGAGACGGTGAAACGGCTGCGCAAGGAGGGCTTGCATCACGGCCTGCTGCCGATGCTCGATGTGATTCTGGAGCAGCCGCTGGGCGAACGTTTTGTGATGCTGGCGTTAAAAAACACCGACATTCGCATCCGCGGCGACAAGGGCGTGTCGCCCGCGTTTTTGTTCGCAACGCTGTTGTGGCACGAGGTGTTGGCGGCGTGGAAAGTTATTGAAGCCGAAGGCGTGCCGCCGATACCGGCGCTGTATCGCGCGATGGATCAGGTGCTGCAGCAACAAGCGGAAAAACTCGCGATCCCGCGGCGCTACGGCGGCGACATGAAAGAGATCTGGGCGCTGCAGCCGCGCTTTGATCAACGCGCCGGGCGCGGGCCGTATCGGTTGCTTGAACTGCCGCGCTTTCGCGCGGGTTACGACTTTTTGCTGCTGCGTTGCGAAAGCGGCGAACTCGATCAGGAGATCGGCCAATGGTGGACGCGCTTTCAAGACGCCAACGCCGATGAACGCGAGCAAATGCTGTTGCCCGAAAGCGCCGGCCCCAAAAAGCGCCGGCGCCGCCGCAAACGCAAACCCGGCGACGCCACCGCGCCGGCCGCGGCCCAGGAAGCGCCACAGCCGTGAGCGACGCGAGAGAAACCGCGTACATCGCCTTGGGCAGCAACTTGAACGACCCGCTGCGCATGGTGCGCGCGGGCTTTAACGCCCTGGCACAGCTCCCCAACACCGAATTGATCGCGCGTTCATTGCTGATGCGCAGCGCGCCGGTGGGTTACGCCGATCAACCCGATTTTGTGAACGCGGTGGCGGCGATCCGCACCGCGTTGCAACCGCGCGCGCTGCTCGATGCGCTGCTCGCCATCGAGCGCGCGCATGGGCGCGAGCGCGAGTTTCCGAATGCGCCACGCACGTTGGATCTGGATATCCTCGTCTATGGCGAGCGCCTGATCGACGAACCGGGGCTGACGATTCCGCATCCGCGCTTGCACCAGCGCGCGTTTGTGCTGGTACCGCTGGCACAACTTGCGCCCGGATTGATCGTGCCCGGCATGGGACCGATCAGGAAATTGTTAGCGGGCATCGATACGAAATGCGTGACGCCCATCGCGGACGCTGCCCTATGAAACTCCCCGAGCGCCTGCGTTACGTGGTGGTCGAAGGCCCGATCGGTGCGGGCAAAACCAGCCTCACGCGTTTGCTCGCCGAGCGCTGCGGTGGCGCCACCTTGCTGGAAGACCCGGCGGCCAATCCGTTTCTCGACAGCTTTTATCGCGACCCCAAGCGCAACGCGTTGCCGGCGCAGTTGTTCTTTTTGTTCCAGCGCGCCAATCAGGTGCGCGATCTGGCGCAGGTCGATATGTTTCGCCAACTGGTGTTCGCGGATTTTATGTTTGAAAAAGATCCGCTGTTCGCGCAACTCACGCTGCGCGACGATGAATACAAGCTGTATCAGCAAATCTATGCGCACCTCGCGTTGCAATTGCCCACGCCCGACCTGGTGATTTATTTGCAAGCCACGCCGCAAAGGTTGACCGAACGCGTGCAAAAACGCGCCGCGAGTTACGAGCGCGCGATCACCGATGACTATCTCACGCAACTTTCCGAAACCTACACGCGTTACTTTCACCAATACGACTCGGCGCCGGTGCTGATCGTCAATTCGGACAATTTAAACTTTGTTGATTCGGCCGCCGATTTTGATTTATTGTTGCAGCGCATTGCCGCCATGCGTGGCCCGCGCGAGTTTTTCAGTTCCGGGCGCTGAAATTAGCCGATAAACGTAAGTAATTGATTTAATTGAGTATTTTTTATGCGCATCACACTCTCCACACTGCAGAAAATGAAGCACGACGGCGACATGATCACCATGCTGACCTGTTACGACGCGTCTTTTGCTGCGCTGCTGGAGGCGGCGGGCGTGGAGACCTTGCTAATCGGCGATTCGCTGGGCAACGTGCTGCAGGGGCATGAAACCACGCTGCCGGTGAGCTTGCGCGACATCGTCTATCACACGGCGTGTGTGGCGCGCGGCGCCAAGCGCGCGTTCATCATCGGCGACATGCCGTTCGGCACGTTTCAATTGAGCCCGCCGGAAACCTTTCGCAACGCGGCGCAGATCATGGCCGCCGGCGCGCAAATGGTAAAACTCGAAGGCGGCGCGCCGATGGCGGAAACGATTGCGTACTTAGTGCAGCGCGGTATTCCAGTGTGCGGGCATTTGGGCCTCACACCGCAATCGGTGCATCAACTCGGCGGCTACAAAGTGCAAGGCCGCCAGCAAAGCGACGCCGAGCGTTTGCTCGAAGACGCGAAGTTGATCGAAGAAGCGGGCGCGGGCATGCTGGTGCTGGAGGCGATACCGTCGCCGCTCGCCAAGCAGGTGACCGACGCGCTGGCGATTCCCACCATCGGCATCGGCGCCGGCGTGGATTGCTCCGGCCAAGTGCTGGTGCTGCACGACATGCTCGATGTTTTCCCCGGCAAAAAAGCCAAATTCGTCAAAAACTTCATGCACGGCGCGGGCTCGATCCAGGCCGCGGTCGAGCGTTATGTGAAGGAAGTTAAGGCGCGCACGTTTCCGGATCGGGAGCATTCCTTTGTTTAGTGAACGGTGAATAGTGAACAGTGAACCGTGGCAGTGCCAGGCGGTTCACTTTTAACTGTTCACCGTTCACGGTTTACGGTTCACTCAACCATGGACATCATCCACTCCGTCGCCGCCCTGCGCGAACGCCTGCAACGCGAGCCGAACAACGTGTTCGTGCCGACCATGGGCAATTTGCATCGCGGGCATATCGAGCTGATCAACCTCGCCAAGCCGCGCGCGGCATGCACGGTGGTGAGCATTTTTGTCAATCGCTTGCAGTTCGGGCCGCTGGAGGATTTCGATCGTTATCCGCGCACACTCACCGCCGATTGCGAAAGATTAAGCGCCGCCGGTGTCGACGTGGTGTTCGCGCCGGATGAAGGCGAGATCTACCCCGAGCCGCAAACCTACACGGTCGAGCCGCCCGATTTGCAGCACATGCTCGACGGCGCGGTGCGCCCCGGACATTTTCGCGGTGTCGCCACCGTGGTGCTGAAGTTATTCAACATGGTGCGCCCGCACTCGGCGATCTTCGGCAAAAAGGATTATCAGCAATGCCTGGTGTTGACCAGCATGGTGCGCCAGCTTGCGCTGCCGATTGAAATTATCCTCGCCGAAACCGTGCGCGCGCAGGATGGGCTTGCGCTCTCCTCGCGCAACAGCTACTTGACGCCGCAAGAGCGCAAGGAAGCGCCACGCTTGTATCGCTTGTTGAGTAAAGCACGTGAAGAGCTGCTCGCCGGCGCGCACGATTATCAGCGTGTCGAACTCGATGTGATGGCCGATCTCGCGCACCACGGCTGGAAGCCCGACTACATCGCCGTGCGCCGCCAAGCCGATTTGTTGCCGCCGCAAAACGGCGAGCGCAAACTGGTGGTGCTGGCCGCGGCGCGGCTCGGTAAAACACGTTTGATCGACAACGTCGAAGTCAATCGCGAGTAGTGGCTGCAAAACATTGCATCACGTAAGTATTTGATTTAATTTATATTTTTGTGGAGGATGCATGGCGGCGATCAGTAGCGAACAGGCGTTACGCGAGCGTTATTTGCCGGCGAAGGAACGCGCGGTGAAAAAACAATTATCTAAACTCGATCAACACTGCAAACGGTTTATCGGGCTCTCGCCGTTTCTGGTGCTGGCCACGGCGGATGCCGAGGGCAACATGGATGCCTCGCCGCGCGGCGGCGAGCCGGGTTTTGTCAAAGTGATCGACGATCACACCATTATCATTCCCGACTGGACGGGCAACAACCGGCTCGACACCTTCAGCAATGTCGTCGCCACCGGGCGCGTGGGCGCGATATTTTTGGTGCCGGGCGTGGACGAAGCGTTTCGCGTGAACGGCGCGGCGGCGCTGCGCAACGACGAAGCATTGACGTCGTTGTGCGAAGTCAACGGGCGCTTTCCCAAGCTGGTGCTGCACGTCACGGTGAAAGAAGCGTACCTGCACTGCGCCAAGGCGATTATGCGCGCACAGCTGTGGCAGTCCGAAGCCCAGGTGCAACGCAGCGTATTGCCGACCATGAACGAAATGCTGCGCGATCAAATCGGCGGGCGTTACGCGAGCGAACCCGCCGAGCCGCAAGAAGTTCTGTTGGCGCGGTATCGAACCGAGTTGTATTCGAACCAATAACCAACTGCGCATGCAGTGGGTCATTGAACTTAACGGATGGGCGATCGCCGCCGCGGTCGCCGCCAACATCGTCATCGGATTTTTGTGGTACGGCCCGTTGCTGGGCAGCGCGTGGATGCGCGAAATGGGCCTGCCGTACGACTTCAAGCCCGACGCAACGAGGATGCAGCGCTCGCTGCTGCTGATGGTGCTGAGCGCGGTGGTTTTGGCCTGCGCGATCCAGGTATTGCGGCCCTCCACTTGGGCGGCGGGCGAAGATGCCGCCAACACGTTTTACGCCTTGCTGGGCGCGGGCGCGGTGTGGATCGGTTTTTACGTGCCGGTGCTGTTAAGCGGCGTGGCGTGGGAAAACCGCTCGTGGAAACTCTTCGGCATTAACGCGGGGTATCATCTCGCGGCGCTGCTGGCTGCGGGGATGATCTTGGCGCATTGGCGATAAGGCTCACAGTTTCGAATGGTGCTTACTTAAGGAAGCGCTGAATAAGTCCCCGATTGCTCTGTAAACGCGAATTCCAGTGGTACGTTCTGATTGGGAGGACGTATTCGCGAGCCACGAGGCAAGACATGAAACAAATGACGCTGGCAGCAGTGAGCGGATTTGAAAA
>VGIF01000056.1 GCA_016868015.1 Betaproteobacteria bacterium | reverse complement strand
CGCGCGGCAAATGACCTGGGCGCTGGGCATCGCCGCCACCCAATCGTCGGGGCTGCGCGAAATGTTCGGCTCGATGTGCAAGAGTTTTCATCCGGGCGCGGCCGCGCGCAACGGCTTGTCGGCCGCGTTGCTGGCGGCGCAAAACTTCGACAGTTCCCTGCGCGGCATCGAAGCGCCGCGCGGCTGGGCGCACGTGCTGTCGACGCATTTCGACCCGGCCAAGATCAGCGAGGGGCTGGGCCAACAATTCGAACTTTCGCGCAACATGTACAAGCCCTACCCCTGCGGGCTGGTGGTGCACGCGGTGATCGACGGCTGCATCGAATTAAAGTGCCTGCATGGCCTGACACCTGCCGCCATCGAGCGCGTCGATTTGCGCGTCAATCCGATGGTGCTGGAGCTCACCGGCAAAAAAGCGCCTACCACCGGCCTCGAGGGCAAATTCAGCGTCTATCACGCTGCGGCCATCGGCTTGATCCACGGCCGCGCCAATGAATCCGAATATGCCGACGCGGTGGTGCGCGACCCTGAAGTCGTCGCGCTGCGCGATCGCGTGTCCGCCGTGGCCGATGCGGCGGTCGCGAGCTATCTTGAGGCCCATGTCAGCGTGACGCTGCGCGATGGGCGCGTGCTCACGCACCATGTGCCGCACGCGCTCGGCACCTTGCAGCGCCCGATGAGCGATCGTGATCTCGAAGCCAAATTTAGAGCGCTGGTGGAACCGGTATTATCCACGGATCGGGCCACCACGCTGATCGAGCTTTGCTGGAACGCCGGGGATTTGCGCGATGTCGGCGACATCGCGCGCGCGGCGGCGGGGCCCACCTAAAACAGGAGCCGCCATCACCATGTCAGACGCATTGACCTACGACTACATCATCGCCGGCGCCGGCAGCGCGGGCTGCGTGCTCGCCAATCGGCTCACCGCCTCCGGCAAACATCGCGTGCTGCTGCTCGAAGCCGGCGGCGAGGATTCGAGTTTCTGGATTCACTTTCCGCTCGGTTACGGCAAGCACTTCGCCAACCCGCAAGTGAACTGGCTCTACAACTCGGAGCCCGGCGCGGCCATAGGCAATCGCAGCATCGCGCAGCCGCGCGGCAAGGTGATCGGCGGCTCGAGTTCAATCAACGGGCTGGTTTACATCCGCGGCCAGCGCGAGGATTACGATCAATGGCGTTCGCTGGGCAACGCCGGCTGGGGCTTTGATGACGTGCTGCCGTACTTTCGCATGGCAGAGGATCAGCAGCGTGGTGAGAACGAATACCACGGCGTGGGCGGGCCGTTGAAAGTGTCGGATCACGCCGAGCCGCATGCGTTATGCGACGCGTTTATCGCCGCGGCCGAAGCGGCAGGTTATCCGCGCAACGATGATTTTAACGGCGCCACTCAAGAGGGCTTCGGCTACATTCAAATGACCGCGCGCAACGGCTGGCGCTGCAGCGCGGCCAAAGGTTATTTGTATCCCGCGCGCAAACGCACCAATCTCGCAGTGGAAACCCGCGCGCACGCAACGCGCGTGTTGTTCGACGGCACGCGCGCGTCAGGCATCGAGTATGTGCAAAACGGCGTCAAAAAAACCGCCGCTGCCGCGCGGGAGGTGATACTCGCCAGCGGCGCGTTTAACTCGCCGCAGTTGTTGCAGCTCTCCGGCGTGGGGCCCGCGGCGTTGCTGCAAAGCCTCGGCATCAAGGTCGTCGCCGACAGCGCGGGCGTGGGCGCCAATCTGCAGGACCATTACAACGGCAAGCTGGCCTACGAGTGCACCGAGCCGATCACCTTAAACGACATTGTGCACAGCAAATCGAGGAGCCTGGCCGCGGGCTTGCGCTGGTTGTTCACGCGTAAAGGTTTGCTCAACATGGCCGCGTCCTACTCCGCGGGCTTTATCAAGGCCGATCCCGCCGCGCAGTCGCCGGATATACAAGTAGGGCTGGGACTTTTCAGCTTCGACAAAATCAGCGAGGGGTTGCACGACTACTCCGGCTTTTATTCGGCGGTGCGCCTGCTGCGCCCGGAGAGCCGCGGCACGGTGACGCTGGCGAGCGCCGATCCGCTTGCAGCTCCCTTGATCAAACCCAATTACCTGGCGAGCGAAAAAGATTGCGCCGTGCTGGTGGCCGGCATGCAAGCCACGCGCCGCATTTTCAGCCAATCCGCGCTGCGCCGTTACATCCTGCGCGAGCGCGATCCGGGGGAAGCGTGCGTAAGTGACGCCGACATGCTGGAACACGTGCGCGCCAAGGGCGGCATCAGTTACCACCCGGTGGGCACCTGCAAAATGGGCAACGACGCCGACGCGGTGGTCGATGCGCGCTTGCGGGTGCGCGGCATCGCGGGCCTACGCGTCATCGACGCCTCGATCATGCCCACGCTGGTGTCGGGCAACACCAACGCGCCGACGATTATGATTGCGGAGAAGGGGGCACAGATGGTGTTGGAAGATTCGAGCGCTTAAAAATCCACACCGTTCGGGCTGAGTTCGTCGAAGCCCGCAAATGTCATCGCCCCCTTCGACAAGCTCAGGCGAACGGTGGTCCCAGGTTGCTCAATAACAAGAACGCTACTTCTTCAACGCCACCGTCTCAAACGCCCCCGGCGCGGTAATTTCCAGCAGCTCCAGATCATCCGAGCAATCAAGCTCGTTGTGCACAATGCCCGGCGGCTGCAGGCAGCAATCGCCGGGGCCGAAGGTATGCTCGCCGTGGCCTTGGTAGGTGAATTTGATCCAGCCTTTCAGAATGTAAATCATCTGAAAGTCGAGCTTGTGTTGATGTAGCCCGGTGGTGTGGAGCAGGCCGTGGTCTTCGCCCTTTTTGACGCGAATCACGTGCGCTTTGAATTTGCCGTGGGTGGCGTCCTTGATGCCAAGATCGCGGTACTCCAGGAATTTGCGCAGGCCCGCGTCGAACTTCGCGTCCTTGGCCATGCTCACCGAGAATTTCATGTCTGTGTTCATTTGCGTCTCCTTGCGAAATCTTGCTGGGCCGTGTCAGCTTTTCGTGGACGGGGCGGCTAGACGAAGGTGTCGATCCCGCGCAGGCGGGAGCGACACGACGGTGGTTTGCAGTCTACACGTCGCTACCGCGATTCTCACTTATTATAGGCCGCATCTTGAGGGGAATAACCATGGAAGGCCTGAAACGCTGGCGCAACCGCGTGGCACTCGTCACCGGCGCCTCCGGCGGCATCGGCGAAGGCATCGCGCGGGCGCTGTCGGGCATCGGTATGAAAGTGGCGATGATGGCGCGCCGGCGCGAGCGGCTCGACGCCATCGCGGCCGAACGCTCACCGCAAGGCGCGCAGATGATGGTGTGCGCCGGCGATGTCAGCCGCGAATGCGACGTGCTTGATGTGTTCGAAGCAATCAACACCCAGTGGGGCGCGGTGGACGTGCTCATCAACAACGCCGGCACCGGCATGATGAGCCGGCTTGAAAACGGCAAGTTTCAAGACTGGTGCGACACCCTGAACGTCAATGTCGCCTCCCCCGCGTTATGCGTGCGCGAGGCGCTGCGCGGCATGCACGCCAAGGATGAAGCGCAGATCATCAACCTCGCCTCGATTTACGGCCATCGCGATACCGTGCCGAATTTTTCGTTTTACCAAGCATCGAAGTTCGCGCTGCGCGCGTGGACCAACACACTGCGCGCGGAGTTGGCGGCGCGCCCCGGCGGCACGC
Organism: Betaproteobacteria bacterium; assembly: GCA_016868015.1. Lineage (GTDB taxonomy): Bacteria > Pseudomonadota > Gammaproteobacteria > Burkholderiales > SG8-41 > UBA5216. The sequence continues at coordinate 19,266 of VGIF01000056.1, read as the reverse complement.
GCATACGCGTGGGCATGATTTCGCCGGGGTTGACCGCCACCGAATTTCGCGAGCGCGCGAGCGAGGGGCAGTTCAAATACGAATCGTATTTCGAGCAATACACGCCGCTGACGCCGGCGGATATCGCGGATGCGGTTTTATATATGTTGTCGACGCCACCGCATGTGCAAGTGCAGGATATTTTGCTCTCGCCGATGGGGCAAGGTTTATAGCCGCACCGCGATGGGGCGCGTGCCGCGCCTTCGCGGCGCAGATGCCGGTTCATCGTGGTGCACGATGCACCAAGAATCGCCCGCCGTGTCGCGGCAAGTGCGCGGGCGTAGAATGGTGTTGCAGGACCAAAAAATGATCACTCACGAGGATGCCATGAACAGCCAGTCGGTACGCCGTATTGTTGTTGCGCTTGTATTATTCCCGTTCGCGCTTGGTGCGCTTAGTGCGCTTAGTACGTCTGGCGCGCTCGCCCAATCCAACTGGCCCGAGAAGCCCGTGCGCATCGTCATCCCGTGGCCGCCCGGCGGCAGCACCGATATCGTCGGGCGCTTGTTGGCGGCAGATCTGTCGCAGCGCCTGAAACAACAGTTCATCATCGACAATCGCGCCGGCGCGGGCAGCATCATCGGTTTGCAGCACGCGATGGTGCAGCCCCCTGATGGTTACACGCTGATGATGACTTCCACCGCGTATGGCTTTTTGATCGACAAACCCAAGGTGCCAGTGGATTACGTCAATTCGTTTGCACCAGTAGCCTATGTCGGCGTGGGCGACAGCGCGTTCACGATTCATCCGTCGCTGCGCGTGAACTCCGTGAAGGATCTGATCGATCTGGCCAAAAAGCGGCCAGGCGAGTTGTTGTATGCCTCGTCGGGGTTTGGCGGATTTCCGCATATGTCGACCGAGTTGTTCAAGATGATGACCAAGACCCAGATGACGCATGTGCCGTTCAAGGGCGGCGGCCCGGCGGTGGCGGATGTGATGGCGGGCCACACGCAAATTTATATGGGCTCGCTGACCGCGGTGGTGTCGATGGTGAATAGCGGGCGCTTGCGGCTGTTCGCCACCGGCGGTTTGAAACGCAACCCCGGTTTTCCTAACGTGCCGACGGTGGCCGAGACCGTGCCCGGTTATGAATCGACGATTTGGTGGGGCTTGTTCGCGCCACGCAATACGCCCCCCGAGCTCATCGCTCGCGTGCACGCCGAGGTGAACACATCGATCTACCGCCCGGAGATCTTGAAACGACTCGTCGAGCAGGGCGTTGCGACATCCAAAATGAGTTCCGCGGAGTTCGGCCAACTCATGGTGCGCGAGACCAACAAGTGGTTGGAGGTGATACGCGTGGCGGGAATTAAGCCGGAATAGCCGCACCTGTCGTCCCGGCAGGTGTTTTTCGTAACCATCTGTTTTTATTGATATTTTATGAATGACGCCAGCGGCCAGCCCACCACGCCAAACCGCCAGGCGCCCGCCGATTTTCAGCAACATCTGGCGTTGCCGGAAAAGCGTGGGAAGCGAATGGCTTGGAGACCATCAAGCGCCGGCGCGATGATTTGCCGCCCCAAGCGCCGACGGCGCGCCACGAGAAGTTGTCGTGGCGGCCTGCGCGCATGAACCCACTTTTTTCCAGGGCGCACGGCTTGGTTATCGGTAGTTATCGGCGGGGTGCGCACCCGACAGCCCTTTTCAGTTCGGGAGACGGCGCGCGCCCTCAGCCAAACGTATCTTCGCGAAACTGGCGCTGGATTTCCTCCACCGCCGCGCGCTGCGACAACAGCGCGGTGACACAATCGTGGTCGAGTTGCTCGCCCGCCATGCGGCGCAAGAAATCGAATGCCTGATCGTTATCCCAAGCTTCTTTATACGGCCGCTTACTGGTCAGTGCGTCGAACACATCGGCAACCGCAACGATGCGCGCTTCCAGCGGAATCTGCTCACCGGATTTGCCCTCAGGATACCCGCGGCCGTTGACCGCCTCGTGATGGTAGAGCGCGATGTTGCGCAGCATATCGACATGCTGCGTGCTTTCCAGGCCGAAGTTCTGCAGCAAATCGCCGATCATCTCGCCACCGCGCAGCGGATGCGTGCGCATCACCTGCATTTCCGCTTCCGTGAGCGCATCCGCCTTGAGCAGGATGCGGTCCGGTATGGCGATCTTGCCGATATCGTGCAGCGGCGAAAACATGAAAATGTGTTCGATGTAATCGTCGTCAAGCTGATAGCGGCCGGCCAACGCGAGCGCAATCAAACGACTATAGCGCGACATGCGATCCAAGTGGCTGCCGGTTTCCGGATCGCGATGGTGTGTGATGTGGCCGGTAGTTTTGAGTGCGGCTTTTAATGTATGTATGTTGGTAAGTTCGTTGATGACCATTAGCGAAATCACGTGGCCGTACAGGTCGAGTTGGCTCAGCACGGCCTCGCTGAAGACGTCGCGCTGATACGAATTAAAGAACAAGAACCCGATGAAGTTGCCGCTGTGAAACATCGGTAGAGTGTAGCTCGCCGCATATCCTTCGCGCCCGATGCGGTGTGTGTGTTCGTGCGCGTCTGATTCAGTGGTCACCAGATTATTGATCACGCGCGGGTGGCCGCGCTTGAGTATTTCGACTAGCGAGGGGGCGTTGTCGATGATCGCCTGGTAGTGCGGCAACGGATCGCGCTCGCCACTGCTGTGCAGATACGTTTTTAAGACGCGCGTAACAGGGTCAAAAAGCGTGAGCGCGATGCGCGCGATAAACGGTAGGCTGCGCTGCACCGTTCGGTGAGCCGCCACCAACTTCTCGCGCAGCGGCGCCGCACGGTTTAAGAAACTCAGCGCGTCGACGTGATCAAAAGCGGGCTCGTCCATACTCGCGGCAGCCGGGGCTTTCGGACGGCCCCGCCTTATACCGCCGCCAACGCCTGCTGCAAATCCGCCTTGATGTCGTCGATGTGTTCGATGCCGATCGACAGCCGCACCAAGTCTTCGCTCACGCCCGCGCTCTCCAGCTCTTTCGCGCCGAGCTGACGATGGGTGGTCGTCGCGGGGTGGCAGGCGAGCGATTTGGCGTCGCCGATGTTGACCAGGCGCGTCACCAGCTTTAAGGCGTCGATAAAGCGCGCGCCGCCCTCGCGCCCGCCCTTGATGCCGAAGCTCAAGATGCCCGAGGCCCTGCCGCTCATGTATTTATCGACCAGCGGCTTATCGGCGTGGTCCGCAAGCCCGGCATAACGCACCCAGCCTACTTTGTTGTGGCCTTTCAAGAATTGCGCCACGGCAAGCGCGTTGTCGCAAATGCGATCCATGCGCACCGCCAGCGTTTCGATGCCCTGCAGAATCAAAAACGCGTTAAAGGGTGATAACGCCGCGCCCATGTTACGCAGCGGCACCACGCGCGCGCGGCCGATGTAGGCGGCGGGGCCCAGCGCTTCGGTGTACACCACCCCGTGGTAGGAAACATCGGGCTCGTTCAAGCGCTTGAATTTTTGCTTGTGCTCGGCCCACGGGAATTTGCCGGAATCGACGATCACCCCGCCGATGGAATTGCCGTGGCCGCCCAGGTATTTGGTCAGCGAATGCACCACGATATCCGCCCCATGCTCGAACGGCCGGCACAGATACGGCGTGGGCACGGTATTGTCGACGATGATCGGCACGCCGCGCGAGTGTGCGATCTGCGCCAGCGCGCCAAAATCGACCACGTTGCCCAGCGGATTGCCCACGGTTTCGCAAAACACCGCCTTGGTTTTGGCGTCGATCAGCTTTTCCCACGCCTTGGGTTCGCGGTAATCGGCAAAGCGCACTTCGATGCCGTATTGTGGAAAGGTGTGCGCGAACAAGTTGTAGGTGCCGCCGTACAGCGCGCTCGACGTGACGATGTTGTCGCCCGCCTCGGCGATGGTCATCACCGCATAGGTGATCGCCGCCATGCCCGAAGCCAACCCCAGCCCGGCGATGCCGCCCTCCATCGCCGCGATGCGCTTTTCGAGCACGTCGGTGGTGGGGTTCATGATGCGCGTGTAGATGTTGCCTTGCACTTTGAGGTCGAACAGGTCGGCGCCGTGCTGGGTGTTGTCGAACGCGTACGAGGTGGTTTGATACACCGGCACCGCGACCGCTTTGGTGGTGGGGTCGGGCGAATAGCCGCCGTGCACGGCCAAGGTTTCGATTTTCATGGCGCCTCCTGTGAGTAGGGTGGCCACAGTATAGGCGCGCGCTGGTCGCTGTGCCACAATGAGTTCGCCATGCCCAATCGACTCGCCCAAGAGACTTCGCTGTATTTGCAGCAACATGCGCAAAATCCCGTAGATTGGTATCCATGGGGCGAGCAAGCGTTGCGCCTCGCGCGCGAACACGATAAGCCGATTTTGTTGTCGGTCGGTTACTCGGCCTGCCATTGGTGCCATGTGATGGCGCACGAGTCGTTCGAGGACGAGGCGGTGGCGGCTCAGATGAACCGTTTATTCGTCAACATCAAGGTCGACCGCGAGGAGCGGCCCGATCTGGATCAGATTTATCAGAGCGCGCATCACATGCTCACGCGCCGCAACGGCGGCTGGCCGCTGACGATGTTTTTAATGCCCGATGGCACGCCTTTTTTCGGCGGCACGTATTTCCCCAAAACATCGCGTTACAACATGCCGGGGTTTTTGGATTTGTTGCCGCGCATCGAACAAGCGTATCGCGAGCAGCGCGGCGAGATCGCCAAACAAAACGCATCGCTGCTGGCGGCGCTGGCGAGCATGGTGCCGCAGCCGGGTGCGGCGGTGCTCGAACGCGCGCCGATCGCGCAAGCGTTGCAGGAACTCGAGCGTATTTTCGACCGCACGCACGGCGGCATCGGCCGCGCGCCGAAGTTTCCGCATCCGTATGAATTTGCGTTTTGTTTGCGGCGCCATGCGTTGGAGGGTGGCGCGGCAGCGCTGGAGATCGTAAACACCACGCTCACCCGCATGGCCGAGGGCGGCATTTACGATCATCTGGGCGGCGGCTTCGCGCGCTACAGCGTGGATGAAACCTGGACCATCCCGCATTTCGAAAAAATGCTCTACGACAACGGCCCGCTGCTCGCGCTTTACGCCGATGCGTGGCGCGTCACGCAAGCGCCACGCTACCAGAGCGTGTGCGAGGAAACTGCGGCGTGGGTGATGCGCGAAATGCAAAGTAGCGAGGGCGGCTACTACTCCTCGCTCGACGCGGATTCCGAGCACGTCGAAGGCAAGTTTTATGTGTGGACGCCGCAGGAAGTGCAAGCGCTGATCACACCGGAAGAATACGCGGTGCTGGCGCCCCACTACGGCCTTGATGGCGCGCCGAATTTCGAGCACGAACACTGGCATTTGCGCGTGAGCAAACCGTTTGAAGGCGATCCTGCGTTACTGGCATCCGCGCGCGCCAAACTCCTCGCCACGCGGGTGAAACGCATCTGGCCCGGCCGCGATGAAAAAATCCTGGTGAGCTGGAACGCGCTGATGGTCACAGGCATGGCGCGCGCGGCGCGGGTGTTCGATCAACCGGCGTGGCTCGCTTCGGCGCGGCGCGCGGTGGATTTCATCCGCGGCACGATGTGGCGCAACCAGCGCCTGCTCGCCACCTACAAGGACGGCAAGGCGCATCTGAACGCGTATCTGGACGACTACGCGTTTTTGCTTGATGCGCTGATCGAGTTGATGCAGTGTGAGTTTCGTGCGAGCGATCTTGATTTCGCGCGCGCGTTGGCCGAATGCCTGCTTGATCAGTTTGAAGACCGTCAGCACGGCGGTTTTTATTTTGTAAGCCACGATCACGAAAAGTTGATCCAGCGCACCAAACCCGGCTTCGACAACGCCACGCCCTCAGGCAACGGCATCGCCGCGTTCGCGCTGCAGCGCCTGGGCCACTTGATCGGCGAGCCGCGTTATCTGCAAGCCGCCGAGCGCGCACTAAAGTTGTTCTACGACAGCCTCGCCGCGCAGCCCAGCGCGCATGCGAGCCTGCTCACCGCGCTGGAAGAAGCGTTGACACCGCCGCGCATCGTGGTGCTGCGCGGCAGCGGCGAAGCGCTCAAGTACTGGCAGCGCGAGCTCGTTGCGCGCTACCGGCCAGATACGATGGTGATCGCGCTCGCCAACGATTGCGCGGACCTGCCGCCCGCACTCGCCAAACCAGCCCCCGCCGCTGCCGTCAACGCCTGGCTTTGCCAGGGCGTTGTTTGCTTGCCGCCGCTCGCGGATTTGGGCACAATCGCCCGGCATCTGGATACGGTCAGATAAAAATATCTTTAAAATCAATTACTTATAGGAACACTGATGAAACGCTTGATCGCGGCGACAGCCGCTACTCTGGGTTTGATGCTGGCCAGCGGCGCGCACGCCGACGAAAAACTCGCGAAAGCCAACGGCTGCATGACCTGCCATCAGATGGATAAGAAAGTGTTGGGCCCGTCGTATAAAGAAATCGCCGCCAAATACCAAGGCAGCAAGACCGCCGAGGCCGATCTGGTGAAAAAGGTCAAAGCGGGCAGCAAGGGCGTATGGGGCGATATGATCATGCCGCCCAACGCGCATGTGAAAGATGCCGACATCCAGGCCATCGTGAAATGGATTTTGACGCAGAAGTAATCCGCGCCTGCGTCACGAAAAAGCCAGCGTAATGCTGGCTTTTTTGTTGGGTGATCGGCCGGCCGATCCAACACGTGAATCGGCGCCGCACGCGCCGGGCGTTGTCCGGCATAATCGACCAAACGTTCCCGGAGCCCGCCATGCCGCAACCGTGTATCAAGGTCGAAGTCAACGACTACATCGCCGTGGTCACCATGGACCGCCCGCCGGTCAACGCGCAAAACGCGCAGTTTCGCGAGGAGATGATCGAAGCTTTCGATGCCTTTAACGACCGTGACGATGTGCGCGTGGCAATCCTCACCGGCGCGGGCAAGGTGTTTTGCGCCGGCGCGGATATCAAGGAGCGCATGGGTCTGGTCAAAAAGCCCGGCGACTACTGGCGCCACAACCGCGGTGCGCGCGAGTACTCCAACGCGATACGCGAGTGCAAAAAGCCGGTGATCGCGGCGGTGAACGGCGCGGCGCTGGGCGCGGGCTTTGGCGTGATGAGCGCGTGCGACATCATGCTCGCTTCGGACAACGCCACCTTCGGCATGCCGGAAATCGACGTCGGATTGGCTGGCGGCTGCGCGTTTATTTCGCGCTTGTTCTCCAAATCACGCGGGCGGCGGATTGTGTTTACCGGCGAGCGATTTAGCGCGGCGGAGTTGTATCGCCTGGGGGTGATCGAATGGTGCGGCCCGCGCGAGCAGTTGATGGACGAAGCGATGAAAATCGCGCGCACCATCGCCGAAAAAAGCCCGCTCGCGATCATGCTGGCGAAAGAAGCGTATAACGTGTGCGAAAACATGCCGCAGCGCGATGGCTATCGTTTCGAGCAAAATATCACCGAACGCTTGTCGCACACCGAAGATGCGCGCGAGGCACAGCGTGCGTTTGCGGAAAAGCGCAAGCCCGTGTTTAAGGGAAGGTAATTCATGAAAACGCATCGCAGCGTCTACACCCACGCCCAACTCGCGCGGCTCTTCAACCCCAAAAGCGTCGCCATCTACGGCGCTTCGCCCAACCCCGCGTCATTGGGCGCGCGCACGATTGCCAACATGGCTAAGTATCAGGGCAAGATCATTCGCGTGAATCCGCGCTACGAAAAAATCGGCGATGAGCCGTGTTACCCCTCGGTCAGCGACGCGCCGGAGAAACCCGATTGCGCGGTGTTTTGCATGCCGCGCGACGGCATCGAAGCGGCGCTACTCGATTGCGCCAAAGCCGGTGTCGGCGGCGCGGTGGTATTTGCATCGGGCTACCACGAAACCGGCGTGCCGGAGCACAGCGCCGAGCAAGAGCGCATCACCGCGATTGCACGCGACACCGGCGTGCGCGTGGTCGGGCCCAACACACTGGGCTTTGTGAACTTCACCTCGACCGCGATGATTTCGTTCGCCTCCGGCGAGATGGACATCAAGCCGCCGCGCGGCCCCGCTGTGGGCGTGGTCAGCCAGTCGGGCGCACTGGGGTTCGCGCTGGGGCAATCGGAGCGGCGCGGCGTGAATTTAAGTCACGTGCTCTCGTTCGGCAATGGTTCGGATGTACACATCGCCGATGAAATCGCGTTTCTCGCCGGCGACCCGGATTGCGCGGCGATCGCCTGTTTGTTCGAAGGCATGCCGCAGCCGGCGCAGTTGCTGGAAGCGGGCGAGCTCGCGTGGAAAGCCGGTAAGGCGGTGGTGATTTGCAAACTCGGCCAGGGCAAGGATGCCGCCACTGCGGCGATGTCGCACACCGGCTCGCTGGCGGGTTCGACCGAGGCGTACATGGCGCTATTCGAGCGCGCGGGCTTTATCGTGGTGCCCGAAATCGAACGCTTGGTGGAAACTGCGGCGTTTTTCGCCAAGGTCGGGCGACCCAAGTCGCGAGGGGTGGCGGCCATCGGCGCTTCGGGCGGCGCGTTGATCGCCGCCACCGATGCCGCCGAAGCGCACGGCGTGCCCATGCCGCAACCGCCGGACGATATGAAAGCGCGGCTGCGCCCGTTCGTGCCGGAATTCGGCGCGCTGCGCAACCCGTGCGATCTCACCGCGATGATGGTGCGCGATCTGTCTATTGCCGGTAAATCGGTGGACGCCATGTTGACCGGCGACACCTACGGTGCGATCGTCGCGCCGCAAAGCAGCTTGAACAAAAGCACCATCTTGCGCGTGGAAGGCATGGCCGAAGTGGGCAAGCGCCTGGGTAAACCGGTGTGCTTGAGTTACTCCGGCGGCTGGATCGGCGGGCCGAGTGTGCTGGAAGCGGAAATGAATCCGCACGTCCAAACCTTTCAGTCAGTGGCAAGCTGCTTCGCCGCACTCGCGGCGTGGCACAAGCGCGATGATCGCATCCGCGCCGAAGAAAAATCGGGGTCGCGCAAACTCACGCGGTTGTCACCCGCGAGCGCCAATGACACCGCCGCGAAATTGATCGCGGCATCCAACAACAAAGCGCTTACCGAGCGTGAGGCCAAAGCCGTGCTCGCGGCCTACGGCGTGCCGGTGGTGCAGGAGCAGTTGGTGCAATCGGCGGCGGACGCGGCGAGCGCCGCGCAAAAAGTTGGTTTGCCCGTCGCGCTGAAAGTGGAATCGCCCGACATCCCGCACAAAACCGAAGCCGGCGTGATACGCCTGAATCTCAAAACCGCGGATGAAGTGAAGGCCGCTTACGACGCGGTAAAGTCTAACGCTGCTAAAGCCGCGCCCAAGGCCAAGATCAACGGCGTGCTGGTGCAGCCGATGGTGCCCGCCGGCGCCGAAATCATGGTCGGCGCGCGCATCGATCCGTTGTTCGGGCCGCTGATCGTGGTGGGGCTGGGCGGCATTTTTGTCGAGTTGTTGAAAGACACGGTGCTGGAGCTCGCGCCGGTCACGCAGCATGAAGCGAAGGCGATGCTCGGCAAACTCAAAGGCCGCAAGCTGTTGGAAGGTTTTCGCGGCAGCGAGCCGGTAAATTTGGACGTGCTGGCCGATGTGATCGTACGGTTGTCCGAATTTGCGGCGGATCAACAAACGAACGTTGCCGAGCTCGATGTGAATCCGCTGATTTGTGTGGGGAGGCGGGTGATTGCGGTGGATGCTTTGATTGTTCGGGCGGTGGCTTAACGGTGCCCTACCCCAAAGGGCTGACGGTACGGCCCGTGCGCAACGGCCACGGCATCGTCGCCCTCAAAAATTTCAAAGCAGGTGCGTTCATCTGCGAAATCAAAGGCCAAATCGTCACCCCGCAAACCGTGTGGCGCTATTGGGAAACCGACCCGCGCCGCGGCGCAAATTGTTTTCGCAGTTCGCCCGAACGCTACCTCGATCCTGAAGGCGAAATCGGCGCGTATGCCAATCACTCGTGCAACCCCAATGCCGGCATCGTCAAGCAAGGCCGCAAGCTGCTGTTAAAAGCGATCACGCCGATCGCGCGCGGCGACGAAGTCACGCACGATTATTCAACGCTGCTCGGCACCGACGATGTGTGGCGCATGTGCTGCAATTGCGGCGCGGCGAATTGCCGGCGCGTGGTGAAAACGGCGGCGGCGTTGCCTGCGGCAGCGCTGGCACGCTACCGCAAGCTTCGAGTGATACCCGCCTTTATCGACGTGATGCTGCGTTGATTGGGGCACGGCGTCAGTGAGGCGCCGCGCCACAATCCGCAGATTAACGTAAGTATCTGATTTTATTCACTTTTTATTTGGCGCTAAACTCGCGGTTGGCGCGCGCGGCGGGTCATGCCCAACAAGCCGAGGCTTAGCGTCAGCAACGCGAGCGTGCCCGGCTCCGGCACGCGCGCGAATGATATGCGATAGATCGCCGAATCCGCGCCGAATTGACGATCGAACACATAACCCGCGGCGGTCGTCAGCCCGTTAAAACCGTCGAGCTCGGAAAAGTTAAACGACACCACGCCGTTTTGCGGCGTGCGCAAATCGTTGTTGCCGCCGACCACGAACGCGGCGTTCAGCGGGTCGAAGGCCTCAGACCCGGCATCCCAGATGTCGCGGCCGAACTGCGTAATCGAGTTGAACAAAAAATTGCCGGCGTCATCGAACAGTTGAAACGCCGTGGGCGAATCGTTGCCGAGGAACAAGTCGTTACTGGGCACCACCATCGTGGCGAAGGTGAAAAACCGATTCACGGCGGTGTCGACGCTGAACACCGCCGAACCGGTGAGCCCCGGCGTCAACGCGCCGGGTGGGCTCGGCAGCACGGTGCCAAGCACCGCGCCCGGATCGGCCGCGGCGAACGCCGGAAACCAAGCCGAGCCGGAGCCGCCCTCGGCGATCGAGATAATCGCGACGCCCGCCGCTTGCCCGTTGTTGAAAGCATCGAACGTGCCGTTGTTAAACCCCACCTGCAGCGGCGCAAAGGATACGCTGTTGGCGGGCGCCAGGTTTTCCACGCTCACGCGCAGTTGAATGACCTCGGCGTGGGCCAGCGGCGCCAGGCTTGCGGCTACAATCAGGCTCGATGTGAACAGGCTTCGAATAGGCTTCATGGGCTTCATGGGCTTCATGGTTGGATCTCCGGGTTTACCGTTGAACAAGCGCACACCGCAAAATCGCGGCGCCACGGCATGCATGGTGCGCATGCACGCGTGTGAAGTCCTCACCGAAAAATCACGCCGCCGTGAAGTTTGCGGCGGCGGTTTGCGCTTAAATCTCATGGCGGCGCGCGAGCGGGCGCGGCCGCGTTTAATACGGCCATGAGCAAGCAGCTTTTACTGGTGGAAGACGACGAAGCGATCGCCGATGTCGTCAAACTCAATTTGATCGATGCGGGGTTTTCCGTACAGCACGAGAGCGACGGCAGCGCGGCGCTGCGCAGCATTGGCACCCAGCGTTTTGACTTGGTGCTGCTCGACTTGATGCTGCCGGGCACCGACGGCTGGGATTTATGCAAGCATCTGCGCGCGCTGCCGGACTACGTGCCGCTGATCATCATCAGCGCGCGCACCGCGGAAGCGCACCGCGTGCTGGGGCTGGAGTTGGGCGCGGACGATTACCTTGCCAAGCCGTTTTCGGTGCTGGAGCTGGTGGCGCGGGTGCGCGCGCTGTTGCGCCGCGCCGAGCGCCTGCGCGAGGCAGCGCCGGCGGCGCCGCAATTGCGTTTTGGCGATTGCAGTCTCGATCCGCTGCGGCGCGAGGTGTGGCGCGGCAACGCGGTGATCGCGTTGACCTTGCGCGAATTCGATTTACTGTATTTTCTGGCGCGCCACCCCGGCGAAGTGTTCAATCGCGGCGAGCTGCTCAATCAAGTGTGGGGCAGCGGTTTTGACGGCTACGAACACACGGTGAACTCACACATCAATCGGTTGCGCACCAAGCTTGAAGCCGATGCACGCTCGCCCAAATGGATTCAAACGGTATGGGGCGTGGGATATCGCTTCGGCGACGAGACGCGAAAGCCCGCGCCATGATGTCGTTCTCGCGCCGTGTTGTGGTCGCCTTCGCGCTGCTGCTGCTCGCTTTTAGCGTGTTGGTGGCCGTGCTCGGCCGCCACCTCGGCGCGCAATACGAGCTGGAAATGCAGCAGCGGCTGTCGCACGGCCTCGCGCGCCACATCGTCGGTCATTGGCCGCAGGTGTCCAAACCGGCGCAAGGCGAGCACGAGCGTGAAGCGCTGGACGAAGTGCTGCGCATGCTGATGGTGGTCAACCCCGCGATCGAGGTTTATACGCTCGATGAAGACGGCCGCGTGCGCAATTACCTCGGCAAGCCGGGCTCGGTGCGCACCATGCAGGTGGATGTTGAAACGGTGCGCGCGTTTCTCGCCGGCGCGCCGCTGCCGTTGCTCGGCACCGACCCTAAATCGCCGCACGCGCGCAAGATTTTCAGCGCGGCGATGTTTCCGGCGATACCGGGCAAGCCCATGCCCGCGGGCTATCTTTACGTCATCCTCGACGGCGAGGCGCGCGCGCAGGTGTCGGGCAGCCTCGATGCGTGGCCGCTTCTGCGCACCAGCTTGCTGGTGGCGGCGCTGGGGCTCGCGTTGACGCTGCTGGTGGGCGTGATGACGTTTCGCAACCTGACGCGGCCGCTGCGGCAACTCGCCGTGCGCATGCGCAATTTCAGTGTGGGCGCGGACGAGCGCGCCGCGCCCGCTACCGAACGCGCCGAGCGCGGCGAACATGGCGATGAGGTGGCCGCGATTGCGCACTCCTTCGACACCATGGCGGCGCGTATCGAACACCACGCACGCGCGCGCGCCGAGCAGCAGGCCGCGCACCGCGAAGTGATCGCCAGCGTCGCGCATGATTTGCGCACGCCGCTCACCGCATTGCACGGCTATCTGGAGACGCTGAATCAAAACGCCGCCGCCATCGACGGCGGCGAGCGCAAGCGCTACCTAGACGCCGCCCTCGGTCAAAGCGACAAAGTGCGCCGCCTGTCGCAACAATTGTTCGAGCTCGCGCGGTTGCAATCGAGCGATCAAATCCTGCAGTGCGAGCGCTTTAATCTCGACGAACTGGTCAACGATGCGGTACAGAAATTCGGCCTGTTGACGCAACCCGCACCCGCCGTGCTGCACGGGGCCTCGCCCGGCTGCGTTGAGGTGGAAGGCGACTTGCAATTGATCGACCGCGCGCTCACCAATCTGATCGATAACGCGATACGCCACGCCGAAGGCGCAACACCGGTGCGGGTGAGTCTGGCGTGCGACGGCGCGCGCGCAACGGTGTTGGTGGAAGACAACGGCCCCGGGCTGCCGCAAGAACTGGCGCGGCGCCTCGACGCGGGCGAGCCGGTGCGTGAGCCGCCGGCGCGCCGCGGTGGCGGCTTTGGCGGCCTGGGCCTTGCCATCGCGCAGCGCATCGCGTTGCTGCACGGCGGCAGTCTGCATACCTTGCCGGCGCCCGATGGCGGCACGCGCTTATGTCTGGCGTTGCCCGTGGGCGCGGCGGCAAATGCCGCGCCGGGTTCCTCAAGCACCTGAAGCGCTGCACGCCCACGCCGCCAGCCGTATCGTAAGTATCTGATTTTAAAGGATATTTTGTTGCGCTGCAACAATGCCGTGCGATCGCGTGATAATGCCGTGTGCACGCCGTCGTGCTTTCATTAAAGGGCTACTATGAGCGCCACCGCCAGCTATGACTACATCATCGTCGGCGCCGGCTCCGCGGGTTGTGTGCTGGCGAATCGTTTGACCGAATCGGGCGCGCATCGCGTGTTGCTGCTCGAAGCCGGCGGCCCGGATAAAAACCCGTGGATACACATTCCGTTGGGCTTCGGCAAAACCATGTTCAATCACGACGTGAACTGGATGTTCGAGACCGCCCCGGAGCCCGGCATGCAAGGCCGCAAGATCAAGGTGCCGCGCGGGCGTGTGTTGGGTGGCTCGAGCTCGATCAACGGTTTGCTTTATGTTCGCGGCCAGCGCGAGGATTTCGACGATTGGCAAGCGCTAGGCAACCCCGGCTGGGGCTATGACGATGTGCTGCCGTACTTTAAAAAATCCGAGGATCAAGAACGGGGTGCTAACGAATGGCATGGCGCGGGTGGGCCGCTGGCGGTGTCCGATGTGAAGGACACACACCCGCTGGCGGAGGCGTTTATCGCCGCGGGCGAACAGGCGGGCATCCCGCGCAACCGCGATTTCAACGGTGAAAAGCAAGAAGGCGTGGGCTATTTTCAGGGCACCGCGCGCAACGGCTTGCGTTGCAGCGCGGCGGTGGCGTATCTGCGCCCGTCGATGAAACGCGCCAATCTGCAAGTGGTGACGCACGCGCTCACCACGCGCGTGCTGACCGAAGGCACACGCGCCACCGGCGTGGTTTACCGCGTGGATGGCGTGGAAAAGCAAGCGTTCGCCACGCGCGAAGTGCTGCTATCCGCGGGGGCGATCCAGTCGCCGCAGTTGCTGCAGATCTCCGGCATCGGGCCGGGCGCGTTGTTGCAACGGCATGGCATCGCGGTGGTGAAAGACGCGCCCGGTGTGGGCGGCAATCTGCACGACCATTTGCAATCGCGCGTGATCTGGACCTGCAAAGAGCCGGTGACGGTGAACGACGTCATGCAAAGCCCGTGGCGCAAGCTGATGATGGGTATGAATTTCGCGTTGTCGCGCAAAGGGCCGCTCAGTTGGTATGCGGGGCTGGCCGGCGGCTTTGCGCGCACACGGCCTGAATTGGATCGGCCGGATGTGCAGTTTCACTTTTTCCCCTACAGCACCGATCGCACCGACCCCAGCTTGCATGCGTTTTCGGGCTTCACCATGTCGGTGTGCAAACTGCGGCCGGAGTCGCGCGGCGCGCTGGAGATACGCTCCAACAACGCGGCCGATGCGCCGTCGATCCGCCCGAATTTTTTGGAACGCGAAGCCGATGTTGCCACGATGTTGGACGGCGTCAAACTCATCCGCAAACTCGCCGCCACGCCAGCGCTACAACGCTGGATCAACACCGAGCACGACCCCGGCCCGGCATGCGCGAGTGATGATCAGTTGATCGATTTCGTGCGCGCCAAGGGCATCACCGTTTATCACCCAGTGGGCACTTGCAAAATGGGCAGCGACGCGCAAGCCGTGGTGGACAACGAACTCAAGGTGCACGGCATGACGGGTTTACGCGTGGTGGATGCGTCGGTGATGCCGGTGGTGACCTCGGGTAACACCAATGCGGCGACGATTATGATTGCGGAAAAGGCGGCGGCGATGATGCTGCAAGCGGCACGTTAAACCGCACCGTTTATGCCTCGAGACCGATAGATCGAGCCCATCATGCCCACTGCAACGACTGACTTCGCCCCGCCCCCGCGACGCCTCGGCACGCTTAAGCGCCCAAGCTGCGAAATTCATTTCGAGGTCACCGGCAGCGGCCCCGCCATCGTGTTCGCGCACGGCCTGGGCGGCAATCATCTCTCGTGGTGGCAACAGGTCGCGCACTTTAGCAGGCATTACACCTGCGTCACGTTTGCGCATCGCGGTTTTGCGCCCTCGTCGCCGATCGCCGGCGGGCCCGACCCGCGTGATTACGCAGGCGATCTCGATGCGTTGATTCAGCACTTACAACTGCGTGATGTGTGCGTCGTGGCGCAATCGATGGGTGGTTGGTGCGCGGTGGAATACGCGTTAACCCACCCCGCTGCGTTGCGCGCGCTGGTGTTGGCCTCCACCATCGGTACGCTCGACCCGCGGTTGATCGACGAGCCGGAGCGCTCGCGCTTGGATACGTGGGCGAAACAAAGCGCGGCGTTGCGCGCGAAGTGGCGCGAGGTGGGCATCCACCCCGCCGCCGGCGAACGCATGGCGCGCGAGCAGCCGGCGCTGCATCAGTTGTATCGCCACATCGACGACGCGAATCGCGCGCTGGATAAAGAAGCGTTGCGCGCGCGCATGCAAGCCGCGCGGGTACGCAAGCCGCAAGAGTTGACAGGCGCGGGTTGTCCGATACTTTTTATTTCAAGCGACGAGGATGTGCAAATGCCGCCGTTCGCGGCCGATGCGATTGTGCGCGTCGTGCCGAATGCCTGTGTGGTGCACATCGAGCAAGCGGGCCACTCCGCTTATTTCGAGCAGCCAGCGCAATTTAACGCCATGGTCGCGGCGTTTGTGCAAAACCCTTCGCTACGCGCTTTCAAAAAAGTGAATTAAATCAATGCCTACCTTATATCTGGCCTAACGGCCCCGCTGCGACCCGCCACGCGCTAATGATTTCTACGCATGGCAAAGCCGCATCGACGCTAGCAGTTTGATCGCACTCGGGACGTGTTACGATGGGACACGCCCCTCACAATAATTGTCCATCGCGCACAACCGTGTCGGGCCGACACGGGCTGGTGTGATTACCGATTCGACTGGCCGAGTGTGTAGTGCACGTTACGCCGAGGAGAAAGCCGTGATGCGCTGTGTCGTCAAAGCAGGCCGGATCGTCTCGCTGTGCAGTGTCGCTTCGTTCGCTTTATGCCCGCTTGCAGCCTGGACTCAGAATTTCCCGGTGAAGCCAGTGCGCTATATCGTGCCGTTCACCCCTGGCGGCTCGCCGGACCTGGTCGCGCGCATTGTGTCCGAATGCGTCAGCCGCACTTGGGGGCAGCCGGTGATCGTGGAAAATCGCGCTGGGGTTGCGGGCGTATTGGGCAGCGCGGCCGCCGCCAAATCCGCGCCCGACGGTTACACGCTGCTCCAATGCAATATCGGCTCCAACGCGATCGGGGTGAACCTGTTTGCCAAGGTGCCGTACGATCAGTTGCGCGATCTCACCGCGATCACGCGCATCGGCATGACGCCGAACATGATCTCGGTGCACCCCTCGCTGCCGGTGCGCTCGATCAAGGAGCTCATCGCTTATGCCAGGGCCAACCCCGACAAGTTAAGTTACGCCTCTGGCCAAGTCGGCACCTCGCCGCAGTTGTCGATGGAGTTGCTTAAACTGAGAACTAAAATCACCATGACTAACATCCCGTACAAAAGCGGCGCGCAAGCGCTTTCCGATACCATGGCCGGGCAAATTCCTGTCAACATTTCCAACGCACCACAAACCACAGCGCAACTACAGGCGGGGCGCCTGCGCGCATTGGCGGTAACCAGCGCCAAGCGCACCGAGCAGTTGCCACATGTGCCAACGGTGGAGGAAGCGGGCCTCGCCGACTTCGACGTGCAGTCCTGGCAAGGCGTGTGCGCGCCCTCGGGCATACCCGAAGCCTTGCTCGACAAATTAAACGCCGATTACACCGCGGCGCTACGCGACGCTACGGTCAGCCAGCGCTTGACCGAAGTAATGATGCCGCCCTCGCCGACCACGCGCGAAGAGTTCACCCAGTTCATCCGCGGCGAGATTCCGCGCTGGGCGAAAGTGATCGAGGCGGCGCGCATACCCAAGCAGTAGGCGAACACGCCGCCGCGCCGAATCGATCAGCCCGCCTGTCGCATCACCGCCGCGAGCTTATCGAGCGCAGCCAGCGTTTTATCCCTGTCTTCCGAGGCGAGCGAGAAAATAATGCGCTCGACACCCGCGTCACGATAACGCTTTAAGACATCGGGCTCCGATGGCGGGCCCCATGCGGTAATCGGTATTGTCGCGGGATCGCGGCCAGCGGCCTTCGCCATCTCGCGAAACGCCGGCAGGTGATCGAGTATCTCCTTCTCGCCGTACTGCGGGCGCACCACATGCGGCATCCAGCCATCGCCGAACGCAATGGCGCGTCGCGCGCCGTGCGGAAACATGCCGCCGACGATCACCGGCAGCGGCCTTTGCTTCGGCTTGGGCCAAGTCATCATCGGGCCGAACTTGACGTGCGCGCCGTTGAACTCCGGTTTGACCTTGCTCCAGATTTCGCGCATGGCGCGCACGCGCTCCTCCATCAGCATAAAGCGGCCCTTGAAATCGGTGGTGCCGTGATTGGCCATCTCGTCCTCGTTCCAGCCCGCGCCGACACCGAACAAAAAGCGCCCGCCGGAAATTTGATCGAGACTCGCCACCGCCTTCGCGGTTTGAATCGGATCGCGCTGCACGATAAGGCAAATGCCGGTGCCGACCTTGAGCGTTTTCGTCACCGCTGCCGCCGCCGACAGCGTGACGAACGGGTCCATCACGTCGTAATACTTCTTCGGCAAATCACCGCCCTGCGGATAAGGCGATTTGCGCGTGAGCGGAATGTGGCTGTGCTCCGGCGCCCACAAGCTTTCAAAGCCGCGCGCTTCGAGTGCAGTGGCCATGTCGGCCGGGGTGATTGAATAATCGGTGAAGAAAATGGCTGCGCCGTAGTGCATGGGGGGCTCCGAGAGGTTACGTCACATTAATGGTCGGATTATATGGCCGCCCACGAGACCCGAATATGATGAAGTCGCGGATTCGCGTGCGCCTCAAAAGTATGATCTAATAATACTCCAACATCCATTGACCGCACGGGGCCAAACGTGACCACCTCGACCATTGAACGCATGACCATCACCATGCCCGCTGACATGGCCGCGGTGATCAAAGACGCCGTTGCCGGCGGGGATTACGCCTCGACCAGTGAAGTCGTGCGTGAGGCGATGCGCGAGTGGAAGGCTAAACGCGCGCTGCAAATGCAGGAATTCGCCAGCCTCAAAGCCGATATTGACAAAGGTTTAGCCGCGCTTGATGCCGGCCGCACCAAGAAATTTAGTCGATCGAACGTGATCGCGCGAGGCAAGAAGCTATTAAAACGCTAAACCTGCGCATCACGGAGCCTGCCGAGGCTGATTTTGCGGAAATTTGGGCGTATCTCGCCGCTGAAGCCTCGGACGCCGTCGCTACGCGATTTTTTGACGCGCTGGAGAGAAAGTGTGTCGCTCTTTGCACCACGCCGCATATCGGTGCGCCGCGTGATGTATTTCGGCGCGGTCTACGCGTCGTCTTTCACGGTGCGTACGCGCTGTATTACATCACAACAGGAGATGACCTCGTGATCGTGCGCGTGCTGCATGGTGCTCGCGATGTGGCAGCGTTAGCGGATCGGGGTGGGTTCGGTGGAGCCTGATATTGCATTCCGGATATGTCTCGAATCTAGTCGCGTGTGCGTTGAGTTACCGCATCAGCAAATGTGTAGGGATACGCTGATCAAGTAGGTAAAAGGTGCGCCCGAGGAAAGCGATGATGCCGATTATGCGAAATGAATGCTGATTTCATCAGGCCGAAGGCGCTTTCGATGTTTAATTCGGTGTTTTTCGCCGTTTTAGGCTTCCGCTGCACGCACTTATCCCGTGAGCGGCCTATCCCATTTGTAAATGTTCACCATCGCCAGCATCGCAAAGGCGCGATTGGCGTTCT
>VGIF01000055.1 GCA_016868015.1 Betaproteobacteria bacterium | reverse complement strand
CATCTCAGTTTCGCAGTACCCTGGAAACACCGTTCTTCACTCGGGAAACGCTCGATTTATTCGCGAAATTGACCCACACGACTTCCCGAAGACCCACAAATTTAAGTGACTGATCTTAAAAATTTTTTAGATTCGTTTCGAGCCTGGCAAGTACGGTCAAGTTTTTCATGAACAGATCCACGCGCGCGGCGAAAAAGAATTGTGTTGAACAACATGTCGCCCCGGTCTGCATGCTCATACGGCCCAATTCTCAACCTTCAGCCCCTTCACACGCTTGAATTCCTTTTCATTGTTGGTGACCAGCGTGGCATCGAGCGACAGCACATGCGCGGCGATGAGCATGTCATACGCACCGATTTTCTCGCCACGACGTTCCAGTGCTGTGCGCAATTGTCCGTAGGCGGTGCGCGCGGAATCTTCGAGCGGCAGCACTGGCAGTTCCGCGATCAACAGCCTTACGGCTTCACTGTAAGCCTTGCCTGGGGCGCGTAACGCACCGACCTCCAGTTCGAATGCGGTGATCACGGAAATCGCAACATTGCGCTCGCCGACACTCGACAAACGGCAATACACCGATTCAGGTCTTTTGCGGATCACATAGACGCAAATATTGGTGTCGAGCAGGTACATCAGCGTTTCGCTCTGCTCTTGCGCCGCCGTGCACTGCGTTTGGCCCCGTCGAGCCCATGCTCGTCCCACCAGGCCGCGTCGCGCTCCAGCGGCGGCTGTGGTGGGCGCTCAAATGTCGGATCCGTCGGCAACGCCTGCAATAGCGTGCGCAGCCGCTCACCGAGAGGACGCTTGTTTCGCGGCCGCAGCAATAATGCGCCATCGGGCTGCGGCTCGATCAACACCTCATCGACCTCAAATCGATAGGCCTTGGGCAAACGCACCGCCTGGCTGCGTCCGCTCATAAACACCTTGGCTGAAATCATGGCTAGCAACCCCGTTGAGATATATCAGTGCTATATACTGCCACGACTGCCGCAAGGTGACAATTCGAGGGCTGATGACAATTTCCCCAATAAATTATAAGTATTTGATTTTAAATAATTTATTTTGTTCGGTCGATCAACGTCTACAAGCCCGAACCAGGACAGCAGCCCGCAGCCTTATCGCCCGGCCAAGGCGCCTGCCCGCGCCGCTGCATGCTCTCCGGCGCGCCGCCCAAACACCGCACCACGCAACACCGAAGTGGCGCCCGGATATTTCCCGTAATACAAGCCTACGGTTTCCCCCGCTGCATACAGCCCCGGCATCACCTCGCCATCGCTGTTGATCACCTGCGCATTGACGTTGACCTTGAGCCCGCCGAAGGTGAACGTGTTCGACGAAATAATCGGGTAGGCGTGATACGGCGGCGTGTCCAGCGGCACGGCGTAGTTGGATTTGACGGGTGACAAACCGGCGGTGGCGACACCATCCAGCGCGCGCGGATTGAACACGCCCTCCTTCGGACAGGCGCGGTTATAGGCGTCAATGCTAGCTTCTGCCGCCTTGCGGTCAAAACCCAGCGTGCGCGCGAGCGTGGCGATGTTAGGTGCGGTGACTGGTGGTTGATCGGTGCGCACGCAGCGCTGCCAATGTTCGATGGCGTTGATTTTGTCGTCGAGTATGCAAAACGCGATGCCTTTGCTTTGTTCGGCGATGATGCGCGTGGTGTCTTCGTAGCTGGCGTCGATGGGGCCGGGCGCTTCGTCGGTGAATCGCAGCCCCTCGCGGTTCACCAATATGCCATAGGGATAGGCCATCACCAGCGGTTCGGTAGCGCTGGAACGCGGGTCGATAGGCTCGGCGTGGTATTCCGCGAAGTCACCCGCCGGTGCGGCGCCGATATTGAGCGCCATGGCGATGCCTTCGCCTTTGTCGTAGTAGCCGCCGCGCGCCACCGGGCGCAGGTAGCGGCCTTTGGCGCCGATATAGCGCACCACCATCTCATGATTGCCCTGAAACCCGCCGCAGGCGAGGATCACCGCGCGGCTTTCAAAGCGTTGCGTGCCAAGCGCTTTGCGGGTTGCACGCAAGCCGCATACCGCCCCCTCCTCGGTTTGCAGCAAACTTTGCGCGGTGGTTTCGTAAAAAAAATGCACGCCGATTTTTTCGGCGTGCGCGGTCATCACTTCGATCAAATGCAGCCCGCCGCCGGTGATAGCGATACGCGGCGAGGCGCGCGGGGTAAGGCCATAAAAGCCGATGCCGCCGAATTTGACGCCATGCGCCTTCAGCCACGCGATGGCGGGCGGCACGCCTTCCGCAAGGAATGAGATGAGTTCAGGGTCGGTAAACGGCAGCGCGCGCGCGAGCGGCGGCCAGTTGGCGTAATCGAGTACGGTGGAGGCGGCGAAGTCCGGATCAATGTGATAACCACAGTTGTCCAAAAACCGCTGCACGAAATCGTCTGACACCGCGTGTTCGTTTTCCATGCGTAGCGCGGCGGTGGTGTAGCGCGTGTTGCCGCCGCGTTCGTCGTAGGTGGAGCGTTCCAGCACCGCAACGCGTGCGCCGGTTTCGGCGGCGGCCACCGCGGCGCTCAGGCCGGCTACGCCGCAGCCGACTACGATGACGTCGAAGTTTTGGAGGTTATCGGGGGCGCTTGATGGCATGCGAGGTCCGTTTCCGGTTCATCCAACTTTCAGGTGGTGCTGACAATACCAACATCGTCATTCCCGCGCGTGCGGGTATCCCCCTCCCCTCGGGGAAGGTAGGTTGGGGGCCATTCTGCTAGGTGCTGCCGTGTTATGGGTTCCCGCCTTCGCGGGAACGACAGGGTTGGTATTGATGCGCCTACATAAACATAAAAGTCAGATGAACCTCAATTCGTAAGCGGGCCACCTACTTCACATATATTTCCCACCGCCGCACAAGATGCGATCACCCGTCACGTACGATGACTGCTCCGACGCCAGAAACACCGCCACGTTGGCAACTTCCTGCGGCTTGCCGGCGCGCTTTAACGGTATCGCCGCGAGTTCGGCTTCGCTGGGCGCGGTTTTGCCGCCATACCACTCCGGATTCGCGCGCACGTTCTCAATCGTCATCAGCGCGATGAGATTGGCGCGCACGTTGTAAGGCCCAAGTTCGAACGCCAGCGCCTTGATCAGCCCGAACAGTCCGTGCTTGGAGGCAATGACGTGCGCTCGCTGCGCCTGCGCGGTGACCGATGCCTGGCCGCCCAACGCGATGATGCTGCCGCTCTTGCGCTGCATCATCGAGGGCACCACCGCCTTGGCGAGATAAAACAGCGAATTGAGATTAACCGCCAACGTTTTTTCCCACTCTTCATAGCTGATTTGCCAAAAATCCTGGTGCGCGCGCCGGCCTGCACAGCTCATCAGCACGTCGATCTGGCCAAAGCGCTCAAGCCCCTGCCGCACCAGCCGCTCCACCTGCCGGTGATCGCTCAAATCGGCGATGATCGGCAGCACTTTGGCACCGAGGCTTTCGCATTCCTTAACGACCGCGTTCAGCGCCTCTTGTTTTTCCCGTGCGACGAGGATCAAGTCCGCGCCTTCCCTGGCGTAAGCTATCGAGATCGCCTTGCCGTTGTTACGCCCCGCCCCGGCGACCAGCGCGATTTTGCCCGTGAGTTGCCCCATGCGATTCTCCGGTTGTGCGTGCTTGAACTTAAGTTACCCGCCTATTGTAATGGCCTTGGCCACAATGGCGGCCGCGGGATTTTGATGCGGCTCGCGCATCGCCTCAGGCATCATTTAACCGCGCCGCGCCGCTCTCCACCACAAAGCTGCGCCGCGTGCGCATGGTCGCCTCGCGCACCGACACCTTGTCCAGCACTTGATAATCCGCCCGCCACTGCTTGGGCGTGACCACGTGCCGCACATAGCCGCGCTGGTTGTTGTAAAACTTGATGTGCGGGTCTTGCTGCATCAGCGCTCTGCGCCGTTTGCTGATGTCAAAGCCGTCGCCACCCGACGATATCGACGTGGCGGTGAAATCGACGCCGAGCGTGGCGGATTTTTCATCGTCGAAATTTTTCTTCAGCTCCCCGGCGCAGTTTTCGTGCACGTCACCGTCAACGACCACCAGATTGGCGAGCTTGCTCTGCTCCACCGCGCCAAACAACCGCTCGCGCGCGGCGACGGCGCCGTCCCACTTGTCCATGCTTAGGCTAAGTATGTTGGGATCGGCATCCCGATCTTGCCGCATCAGCGGTATCTGCTGCGCGAGCAGCGTCCAGCGCGCGGCAGGGGATTTGAAGCTCTCGTAAAGCCAGCGCTCTTGTGCCTCCCCCAGCATGGTGCGGTTCGGCTCCAGCGCCGGCTCGCAGCCAGCCATCACCCGCGCGCCGCAGACAATGCCGGTGCGATACTGCCGCGTATCAAGCACGTTTAGCGCGAGCAGATCACCCGCCATCAGCCGGCGGTAGGCTTGAATGTTCGGCCCCTTGGGCATTTGAGCGCGCCGCAGCGGCAAATGCTCGTACCAGGCTTGAAACGCCGCCGCGCGCCGCAACAAAAATTGCGCGCGCGGCGTGTTCTTTAACGTGTCCTCGCCCGCCCAATCATTGACCACCTCGTGATCGTCAAAGCTCATGATAAACGGCGCGGAGGCGTGCGCCGCCTGCAACTCCTCGTTCAACTGGTAGATCGCATAACGCTGCCGATAGTGCTCCAGGGTGACGCACTCGCCGGATTCACCCGGCATCAAACGCACTATCGGCCACGCCGTCATGGCGTCGGGGCGCAACGTCGCATACTCGTAAATGTAATCGCCGTAATGGAACACGAAGTCAAAGCGCTCCTCGGCGAGCTTGCGATAGGCGTTGAAATAGCCCGCCTCATAACGCTGACAGCCCGCCACGGCAAACTTCATTTGCGCGACTGCCGCACCGGCGCGCGGAAAGGTGCGCGTGCGGCCCACGCGGCTTTGCTGGCCGCCGACGGTGAAGCGATAAAAATAGTCGCGCGCCGGTTCCAGGCCTGCTATCTCCACATGCACCGAGTGGCCCAGTGCCGGCGCCGCAATGGCTTTGCCGTGCTGCACGATGTTGGTCATAGCTTCGTCGGTGGCCACCGCCCACGCGACTTCGACGGCTTTGTTGGGCATGCCGCCGCCGCGCTCCAAAGGCTTTGGTGCGATTTTGGTCCACAAAACAAAGCCGTCGGGCGCAGGATCCCCCGAGGCCACGCCCAGACTAAACGGATGCTCGCTAAACACCGGCTGCGCCCACAGCTCGCGCGTAAACCAGCCTCCGGTAGCCGTTAACAGCGCCGAGGCCCCAATGCCACGCAATAGTTTGCGGCGATTCAGGGT
Organism: Betaproteobacteria bacterium; assembly: GCA_016868015.1. Classification (GTDB taxonomy): domain Bacteria; phylum Pseudomonadota; class Gammaproteobacteria; order Burkholderiales; family SG8-41; genus UBA5216. Next base: position 17,857 of record VGIF01000055.1, on the reverse strand, counting down.
CACGAACTCATCAACATTAAAGCGCGTGCGCGAACTCGAAGTCATTGTCTGCCTTTAAAATTAATTAATAACATCAAATACTTACATTATACCGCCGCAGGCGCCGCGCGTGGATGCGCTTGGCGTATGGGCAGCTTTGCCAGCGCTGCCAGGCTCGCCAACACGATGTCGGCATACCGCATCCACTGATCGCTGCCGGTACTATCGATGACGATGCCGCCCAGATACGTGCCGAAAAATCCGCCGATTTGGGGTGACAGCAGCGTCATGCCGAACAAGGTCGCAAGCTAACGTGCGCGCGCGCACTATGGGCTCGACTCGGGCTTGATACCCGCTTCGCGGATCAGCTTGCCGTATTTCGCCGTTTCCGCGCGCATGATCGCCGCGGCCTCGGCGGGCGTGCCGCCGGTGATGGTGGAACCCATCGCGCTCCACCGCTCGCGAATATCCGGCTGTTGCAGCACCGCGTTCATGTCGCGATTCAAACGCTCGATGATTGGCACCGGCAATTTCGCCGGGCCGGCGATGGCTGACCAGGTGCTGTTCTCGTAACCCGGCAAACCCGCCTCGGCGACGGTCGGCAGATCGATTAACACCGCCACCCGCGCCGCACCCGTGGTCGCCAGCGCGCGCACGCGCTTGGCCTTGATGTGCGGTATGGTGGGTGCGGCACTGTTGAACATCAACTGGATCTGCCCGGCGATGAGATCGGTCATCGCGAACGCCACGCCCTTGTACGGCACGTGCGTGAATTTCACCTTGGCCATCGCGGAAAACAGCTCGGCGCTCATGTGGCCAAAACCGCCGGTGCCGGAGCCGCCGTAGTTCAATGCGCCCGGTTGGTTTTGCGCCAGCGCGATGAGCGCCTTTACCGAATGCGCCGGCACCGCGGGATGCACCACCAGCACCGCGGGCGTGGTGGCGAGGTGAATCAACGGCGTGAAATCGCGCTGCACGTCGAAGGGCAGCTTTAACAAATGCGGATTCACCGTCCAGTTGCCCACGGTGGCGATCAACAGCGTGTAACCGTCGGCCTGCGCGCGCGCCACCAGATCCATGCCGATGGCGCCGCTGCCGCCGGGACGGTTGTCGACCACGATGGACTGCCCCAGGCGCGGCGCCAGGTGCTCGTTCATCATGCGTATCTGGATGTCGGGCGTGCCGCCCGGCGGGAACGGCACGACGACACGGATGGGTTTGGTCGGATACATTTGCGCGTGCGCGGTTGCGGCGACGCCAATCAAAGCAATGCAGGCCAACACACACAACCGCGCCACCTTGCCGTTCCCGCGCAGACGGGAACCCATAACGCAGTAACCCTTGAGGCGCCCCATGGGTTCCCGCCTGCACGGGAACGACAGAATCGGTGTAGAAGGCATTGTGGCTACATCGAGCATTTGAGGAACGAAAATGCAGGCACCCGTTGAGGCGATCCATCCCACGATAGACCAACTCGTTCACCTCCGCAACCGCGCGCGCCAACGCACGTCGCGGTGCTAAAATTCAAATACTTGTTGAACACACGAAGGAACCCCATGCCCATCGGCAAACTCGATCACTATTCCGTGCGCACGCTCGATGTCGAGGCCTCGCGCAAGTTCTACACCGAGGTAATGGGCTTTACCGAAGGTTATCGCCCGCCGTTTAACTTCCCTGGCGTGTGGCTTTATAACGGCGGCCAATATCCCGACACCACCGGCGTGGTGCACATCGTCGGCGTCGATTTGAACAACCCTGAGGGCTTGAAGGAATACCTCGGTGATCGCGATCTGTCCACGCTTAACGGCACCGGCACCGTCGATCATATGGCGTTTCGCGCGGACAACCTGCGCGATATGCGCGAGCGCTTAAAACGCGCGAACATTGCCTACCGCGAGCGCACCGTGCCGTCGATGAATTTGCACCAAGTGTTTTTTGAAGACCCCAATCAGGTCACGATTGAATTGAATTACGTCGCGGCGGAAGTCGCGGCGGCGGCTTGATCTATCCCACTTAAACCCTTCACTGCAGAGGCGCGGAGGCGCAGAGATTACGCAGAGAACTTCAAAATCTTTTTTTTGGTTTTCTCTACGGCAGGTCTCTGCGCCTTAGCGGTGAGCAGTTGATTTTTCACAGTATCGGAGAACCACTATGAAAGTCGGATTCATCGGCATCGGCACCATGGGCGGTCACATGGCCTACAACCTGTGCAAGGCGGAGTATGAAGTCACGGTCAGCGATTTGAACCGCGATCTGTCCAAACGCCATATCGCTGTCGGCGCGCAGTGGGCCGACAACGTGCAGCAAATCGCGCAAGGTAACGAAGTCGTCATGACTTCGCTGCCCGGACCCAAGGAAGTGCAGGACGTGGCGCTCAAGGCCGACGGGCTGCTGGCGAACATGAAGCCGGGCACGGCGTGGTTTGACCTATCGACCAACTCCGTCACCGTAGTGCGCGCGCTGCACGCCAAGTTCAAGGAAAAAGGCATCCACATGCTCGATGCGCCAGTGTCCGGCGGGCCGCGCGGCGCGGAGTCGGGCAAGATGGCGTTGCTGGTGGGCGGCGACAAAGCGGTGTTCGAGAAATACCGCAAGGTGCTCGACGCCATCGGCGATCAGGTGTTCTACATCGGTAACAGCGGCGACGGCACGGTGGCGAAGCTGGTGCACAACGCCTCGGGCTACGCGGTGCAAGCGGCGATGGCTGAGTTGATCACCATGGGCGTCAAGGCTGGCGTCGATCCGGTCGCGCTGTGGGCGGCGCTGCGCCAGTGCGCGCTGGGCCGCGTACGCACGTTTGACCGCATGGGCAACCAGTTCATGCAACACAAATTCGAGCCGCCCGATTTTGCGCTGCGCTTGGCGCACAAGGACGTGACGCTCGCCACCGAGCTCGCGCGCGAAATCGGCGTGCCGATGAAAATCGCCAACATCACCCACGCCGAAATGACCGAAGCCTTAAACCGCGGCTGGGGCCACCTCGATTCGCGATCGTTTTTGATGCTGCAAAAAGAACGCGCCGGCGTGGAGATTAAAGTGCCGGCGGAGGCGATTAAGGCGGTGCTCGATCGGGATGGCTAAACACCACGGGTAGGCAACGGCGCGCGTCACTGTTTGGTCAACCCGGCGCTGCGCGCGACGTCGCCGTAGCGCTCGATATCCGCGCGCAGCAGCGCGCCCAGTTGTTCCGGCGTTCCCGGCCAGGGATTGACGCCCTGCGCCAGCAGGGACTTGCGCACATCGGGGCTGTCCAGTGCCTGCACCGCCGCGCGATTTAACCGCGTCACGATCTCGCGCGGCGTCGCTGCCGGTGCAAACAGGCCATACCACAGCGGCATGACAAACCCCGGCACGCCCGCCTCTTTCGCCGTGGGCACCTCGGGCAACTGCGGCACGCGTTGCTCGGTCAACACCACCAGTGCACGCACCCGCCCCGCGCGAATCTGTGGTATCGCGGTGGTTACCGGCATCACCACTTCATCGACCTCGCCGCCGATCATCGCCATCATCGCCTGGGTTACGCCCTTGTAGGGCACATGCACCATGTTGATTTTCTCCAGATGCTTGAGCAACTCATTGGCCAGATGATTGGTGGTGCCCGCGCCGCCGGAGCCGAAATTCAGTTTGCCCGGCGAGGCGCGCGCAAGATTAATGAACTCGCGCAACGTCCTGGCCGGCACCGAAGGATGCACCAGCAAAATGTTCGGCGTCGAGGAAAGCCGCGCCACCGGCGCAAGATCCTTCACCGGGTCGAAACCGAGGTTGGCGTAAATCGCCGGACTCACCGCGATACTCGCCGTCGCAATCAGAATGGTGTACCCATCCGGCGGCGCCTTCACCGTGAAACCGATGCCCAAATTACCGCCCGCACCCGCACGATTGTCCGCAATCACCTGCTCGCCCAAAAGCTCGGCCATTTTTTGCCCCAGCAGCCGTCCCACCACATCGCTGGCCGCGCCGGCGGGGAAGGGAACGACCAACCGGATCGGTTTGCCGGGGTACTGGGTTTGCGCCACCACGGGCGTGGAAAACGGCAAGCAGCTGAACGCCAGAACACTCGCAATACGGCCTAAACGCATCGACTTCTCCTCTTTCTGTTCCCGAACTTTACGGGGCGATTATGGTGCACGCCGTCCCATCCGACGATGCGAACGCATCAAGCCGCCGGTATCACCGGCAACAACACAAACGGCATTTTCCCAGCCTCAAAATGCAGCGTGTTCTGCCCGCCAAACAACGAAGCCGGCCGATCCAGCGTATGGGTAAACGGCCCCACGCCTTTCATCGGGTAGGGCGCGTGCGCAACACCAGCGTCGCTGCCATCGTACTCGTAATCCCGACCGCGTACGGTAAAGCCGATGCGGTAGCCCGGCGGCACCACAACTGAGGTGGGCCAGATTTCGATATCGAGCACCACCGGCACGCCGGGCGTCAACGGCTGAATTTCATCATGCGTGTGCCATGGACGATAGGGTTTACTCTCGACTGGATCGAGCTTGCGTTGCGAGGCGCGCAGCCAGCCCAGACCCACCGGTGTGCGCGGATCATTGGAACCAACGAACACCACCTCCTTGCCCGCCGGGTCGTAAACGCGCAGCGCCACGAACACATCGGCATCGGTCGTGTCGGCAGATAACCACAGCTTCGCCGCCACCGGCCCGGTGATTTCCAATGCATTCGTCATTGGCGCGGACATAAAGGTAAGCCCATCACTCGAAGTTTTGTAACTTATTGATTTTATTGAATTATTTTTATCCGAGCTCAAGCGCATGTCAGCGGGATGCAGGTAATACGGCGTCCATTGCGTGCGCGCGAGCGGCCATTCGTTTTCCGCGCGCAGCACGAATTTTTCGCCCGGCCAGCGTACATTCACCGACACCCGCGGTTGTTGTTCCCAACCACTTTTTTCGCCCTTCAAGAAATGCGCGAAAAATTTCCGTTGCAGCGTTTCGCCGTAGCGGCTGTAAAAATGCGTAAAGTGGGTGTCGCCGTGCACTTCGAGCCATTTGTCCTTCGCGCCCGCGCGCAAGTAGCCCTCGAAGTTGCCGCGCGGATGCAAACCCTGCCCGCCCCAGTTGGCGGCCGACAGCAGCGGCGTCTTGATTTTGGAAAAATCGACCATGCGCTCACGGTAGTAGTCGTCGATCAGCGGCCGGCGCAACGCTTCACCATCGACATCGGCGCGGTTTTTCTTCAGTTCTTCATCGGAAAAATTATCCGGCCCCGCGATCGGCTCGCCGGTGACCACGCTTTTTGCGCCGCGATCGCCCAGCCCATATTGCACCGTCAACACCTGGCGGTTAAACCACGAATTCAAAAAGTCGCTCAAGATGCCGCCGTGGCGCGCAAGCTCGCGATAATAATCCGACGAGCCTTCCCAAATGCACATCGCGGCGAGATGCGGCGGCTGCAGCGCGCCGACCTGCCACTGATTCATAGCGTAGTACGAAATGCCGTTGATGCCGACCTTGCCGTTACTCCAGGCTTGCGTGCCCGCCCATTCGATGCAGTGATAAAAATCCAACGCTTCGCGCGCCGACCAACAATCGATCGCGCCGGGCGAGCGCCCCGCGCCGCGTGAATCCACGCGCACCACTGCGTAACCATCCGGCACCCAGCGTTCCGGGTCGACGAGCTCCCAGTTTTGATATTTGTTGCTCGAATCCCGGAGCATGTCCGGCACTGCATTTTCCAGCCGCGACCACTGGCTTTTATAGCCCTCTTGAAACGACAAGCCCTTGGCGTAGGGGCCGTAGCTGATGATGACCGGGTGTTTGCCGGTTCCCGGCGGGCGGAACACATCGGCGCGCAGCACGATGCCATCGTCCATTGGGATCGGCGCATCCCAGTCGATTTGCATTAGGTCGCGGGTTTCGGATTTTGTTGATGTCATGTTTGGATCTGAGTTGGATGGAAGTCGATGACATGCTAACGCTGTCATTCCCGCGCAGGCGGGAACGAGACGAAAGCTGGTTGGGTTCTACCTCACCTAACGCGGATGACGCCTCACATCACCGGCGACTTAAACTCCCCGCCCAGCTTCACAATAGCCCACGGCGCCAACTGCACGTCGAGGTTGAAGTTGATGTGCGCGCTCGCCGCGTGAGCATCGCGAAACATGCGTTGCAGCGGCGCGTTGTCGTAAATGCCGTTGGCGCCCGCCATTTCCATCAGCGAATCGACGGCTTCATTGCACAGTTTCACCGCGGCGGCGCAGTTGCGCTTGTTGAGTGTTTTGGCTTCGAGGTCGAGTGTTTGGCCGGCCTTGATCATTTCATCGGCGCGTAAACAATCGCTGCGCAGCACCAAGCGCGCGGCATCCACCTTCGCCGCGGCGTGGCCGATGCGCAGTTGCACCGCCTGATAATCGCGCATGTTGGCGCCGGTGTAGGCGGTGCTGCGCGACTTGACCCACTCGATCGTCGCATCGACCATCGCCTGCGCGTTGCCGACGATGGCGCCGGCGATGCAGTGCCCGCCCAGCGACGAAGCCGGCACGCGAAAGGTGCGGTTGGTGTTGATGGAGAGCCCCGGAAACTCGTGTCCCGGCTTGGCGGCCCACATCGATTGCGTGCGATGCGTGGGCACGAACACGTTGTCGCAGCGTACCGAGCGGCTGCCGGTGCCGCGCATGCCGAGCGTTTGCCAATCGTCGATGATTTCGTATTGCGCGCGCGGCACCATGCAATACAAATAGTCGGCGATTTTGTCGCCCTCCGTCAACTGGCAGGCCAGCATGTTCCATTGCGCGACGTCCACACCGGAGCTAAACGACCAGCGCCCGCTTAAGCGAATGCCGCCCTTCACTGCCACGCCGCGCCCCTGAAAAAAAGCAATGCCCGAGGCGACCAGGCAATCGCGGTTCTCGCCCCACATCTCCTGCTGCGCTTCGACGGGAAACATGGCGACATTGCGATGATGCGAGCTCAAGTTCGCCACGTTCCAGCCCACCGAGCAATCGCCGCGCGCCAGCATTTCGGGGATGTCGTGGTAGGCGATGAAATCAAGCTCCATGCCGCCCCACGCCTTGGGCTGGTGATACCGAAAAAGGCCCGTGCGATGCAGCGCGGCCTCGACTTCGGGCACCATGCGCGTGGCGCGGTCGGACGCCGCCGCATGCTCGCGCAGAAAGGGAATCAAATCCTTCGCGCGCTGCAGAGCTTCGTCGTAGCCGACGTTGGAAAAGTCCGTGAAGTTTTCTCTGACGGTCACTGCCATGCGTCCTTTGGTTGGAACGCCTGAAAAGGGTGCGTTCGCTTTTGGTCTAACGCTGGGCGACCGAGGGTTTGATTGGTCTCGCCAAGCGCATTTAATCCGCCTGCCTGCAACACGCAATGCCCCCACCATTTTGCCGCACTTCGCCACCGCACCTTAATCGCCGAACGACAGCACGCCGCGCCGCTTGCCACCAGGCCTGGCATGATGTTATGCACGCCTAAATTTTATAACCTATTGATTTTATTTATTTTTTTATTTACGAGGTGCGGCAGCGAGATTGACGCCGTGTGCATCGCAACGTTAGATTCGCGGTTCTCAAAAAAACCGGGTCTACCGCAAGCAACGCCCACGTCACTTTGGAGGAACGCATGCGTCACACACTACGCGCCGCCACGCTCATCGCCGCCGGCTTGGCCGCACCCGCCCTCGCCGCCGCCGCGGATTACCCCGAAAAACCCGTGCGCTTTGTGGTGCCCTTCCCGCCCGGCGGTGGCACGGACGCGCTGGCGCGCATACTCGCCACCAAACTGACCGAGTATTGGAACCAACAAGTCATCATCGACAATCGCAGTGGCGTGCAGGGCAGCCTCGGCACCGCGGTGGCAGCGAAAGCCGCGGCGGACGGTTACACCATCGCTCTGGGCCACTCCGGCGCACTGGTGATCAACCCGCACATGTACGCCAACCCCGGCTACAACACGCTGAAGGATTTCGCGCCGGTCACGCGCGGCACCGAAATGCCCTACGTGCTGGTACTGCACCCGTCGGTACCGGCGAAAACCATGAAGGAACTCGCTGCGCTCGCCAAAGCGCATCCAGGCAGATTGACCTTTGCCTCGACCTCGGCCGGCCCGCAATTGATGGGCGAGTTGTTCAGGCACACCACCGGCACCGACATGGTGCACGTGCCGTATAAAGGCGCGGGGCCCGCGGTGGTCGATTTGCTCGGCGGCCATGTCGGCATCATGTTCACCGTGCCCACCTCGGTGGGGCCACACATCCGCAGCGGTAAACTGCGCGCGCTGTCAGTGTCGGGCGGCAAACGCGAAGAAAGCCTGCCCGACATACCCACCATGACCGAAGCGGGCTTTAAGGATTTCGGCGAAGCGCGCGAATGGTACGGCATCGTCGCACCCAGCGGCACCAGCGCCGAGGTGATTGGGCGGCTCAACACCGCGATGGTGCGCGCGTTAAAAGAGCCTGATGTGTTAAAGCGCCTGCAGCCGCTTGCGCAAGCGCCGGTGCCGAGCACGCCGGCGGAGTTCGGCGACTACATCCGCACGCAGTATGGGTTGTGGGGCAAAGTGGTAAAGGCAACGGGCGCCAAGGCGAACTGATCAAACTGAGCACGCGCCTTCACTCGGCACGTGGCATGGAGTTACCGAGATTCCCCGAATGCAACATCAGCGCGCCCAAGCCCAGCAAGCCACCACCGATAAAAAATACCGGGAATAAACCCGCCACGGAGCCAATCGCACCGAACACCACCGGCGCGATGACGCGGGTAATTTGATTCACCGCTTCGCGTATACCGACGACTTCGCCGCTGCGCCCCTTAGCGACGTTTTGGTAAGCGAGAATCAGCGTAATCGGCTGCCCCACGCAAAGCCCAAAACCGTAGGCGAAGGCGAGCACACCCAGCGCGATGGCGCTGTCGAAAAACGGGATCGCGACAAACGCCATCATCGCCAGCAAGAAAGAACGCCGCAAGATCACTTCGGGCCGGGTGCGCTGCACGAACCAGCGCAAGCAGATGCGCGAAATAAACGCCGCCGCCGGAAAACACGCCATGATCACGCCCACCACGGAAGCTGAAATCCCCAAGCCATGCGCGTAGACCGGCATGTAAAACTGGAACACGTCGATGGCGGCGAACACCAGGCTGCCCACCAACAGAATTTTGAGCAAGGCACGATCGTTCAGCAGTTCGCGCAAGCTACCGCCCGCGCCGTGGCTATCACCGCGCGTGGCAGGCAGCCACTGCTTGCCGACAACGAGCGCGATCACGGTGGACAACGACACCGCCGCAAACCACAGGCAAGCCGCGGCGTGGCCCGCGTAATCCACTGTAAAACCCGCGAGCAACGGCCCGGTAAAATTCGTCACCGAAAACATCAGCGACAGGTCGGCAAGATTTTTCGCGCGCTCATCGGGCTTGCTGATGAGCCCCACGGCGTTGATTTGTGCCACGTGATAAACACAATAAGCGATGCCCACCATCACCGCGGCGGCGAACAGCGCCGTGATGCTGTGCCAAAAGTAGGGAATGCTAAACCCTGCGATGCCGACCAGCGACGCGGCGAGCATCGGACGAAAACAGCCGGCGCGGTCGGCCCAGCGGCCGGCCCACCAGCCGGCGGCTGCCTGCATCAGCGAATAAACCGCGAGTATCATCCCCACCGTGAAGGCGCTCGCGCCGAGATGCAGCGCGTACAGCGCTAGCAACAGCCGGTAGCCGCGAAAGCCGGTTTGGCCGAGTAGCGTGAGCGCGTAGAGATAGTGGAGGGGTTGCATCGGCGAATACAGGCAAAGCGCCGATTTTGGCGTACGCCGAGCGGGAATGCTTCGGCCGCCATCGAAACATGGGCACGGGTCGATGCAATAATGTCGCAGCCTCGACGCTGAATGCAGGTCCAATCAATTTCGCTTAAGCACGTAGCCCATGCCCAACGACGCCAAGTTTGCCGAAATCGCGGCCCTGCTCGGCGAGACGACGCGCGCGACCATGTTGCACGCGCTGATGGATGGCCGCGCGTTGACCGCGTCCGAATTGGCGCGCGCGGCGCGCGTCACACCACAAACCGCGAGCAATCATCTCGCGCGCATGACCGCGGCGAATCTGGTGTGCGTGTCGCAGCAAGGCCGGCATCGCTATTACCGTCTCGCTTCACCCGCCGTGGCGCGCCTGATAGAAAACGTGATGCAGGTGGCGTTCGAACGGCACCCCGCTTCCATCTCATTCAACACCATTGCGACCGGCCCGCGCGATGCCGCGATGCGCCTGGCGCGCACCTGTTACGACCATCTCGCCGGGCGCCTCGGTGTCGCCATCACCGATGCGCTGGTGGAACACCACCATCTCGAACTCACCGCCGACGCGGGCTGGGTGACCGACAGCGGTGCGCAGCTGCTGCAACAGATCGGCATCGACTGGCCGAACCTTAGCGCCGATCGGCGCAACCAAAGTGGTCGCGTGTTATGCCGTCCTTGCCTGGATTGGAGCGAGCGCAGAGCGCATCTGGCCGGTGCACTCGGTAGCGCCTTGTGCGAACTTGCTTTTCAGAAAGACTGGATACGCCGCCGCACCGACACGCGCGCGGTGATGATCACCCCCAAAGGACGGCGCGATTTTCGCGCATGGTTCAAGGTGCGGCTGGACGACTGAATCCGGCGCGCGGTTGCGCCACCGACAATCTATAAAAAAACCAATTAAATCAAGTACTTACAAAATTTCCCGCGTCACCGCCCGCGAGTTGCCAAAACACGGCACGTAAGTGGAATGGGTGCCCGGCCCGCCGGCGACGATGAACCAGATATCGTTGGGCGTGCGCGCGATAGTCAATAACGTATCGGGCTTGATCTCACCATACTCGTCACCGCGCGAAGCTTGCGCACGCAATACTTCTTTCGCCGACAGGCGGCTTGCCGGCATTTGGGTAAGTTCCCACAAGCGCGCTTTGATGTCGGCTTTACTCAAACCGCCGGCTTGCAAAATTTCCGCGTGTTCGGGTGAAATCACCAACCATGGCTCGCCCGCGTGGCAATACTCGTTGCTCGCCGGATGCACCATGCACTCGGCGATGACGCGCAGTAACTCGTTCGCTTGCTTCGAATGCGTGTTCATGTTGAGCGTGCCTTCGGCGCCCACCACCGTGACGGTGCTGACGTCACGCGCAAAACCGCGCTCCACATGCAACGGCGCCCACGGCGATTGCGCTTCGTTCTCCGCGCAGCAGAACGTGTACTTGGCGGGCTGACCTTGGGTGGCGCGATCCATGTCGCCGGGTAGCGCGCCGCCGATGTTTTGCAGGATCAAGCGCATCGCGCGCCCTAGCGTGGCGTTGGCCCAATTGCCTTGACCCAGGCAGTTGTAGGTAGCGTTGACGCCGAGCTTTTCCACGATCGGCCCGTTCAACACCAGCCACACCGCGGCCGGATTGGTGGTGGCCTCGATGCCCTGAATATTGAACTGCGGCTCGGCCACCGCGCTGGTGGCGGCGATCAGCACCGGCAAATATGCCGGCTCGCAACCGGCCATCACCGCGTTGATCGCGATGCGCTCGACGGTGGCTTCACCAAAGCCCGGCGCGAGCACGGCGATAACCTCATCGCCTCGACGCTGCGTGTGTTGCAACATGCGCGCCACGCGCTCGGGTGTAGGCGGCACAATGGGTAGGCCATCGCTCCAGCGGCGTTCGCGGTAGAGCTTGTTGATGGCGTCGAGGTCGTCCAGGGCTTCGAAGGTGGCTGCGGGCATAGGGTTACTCCGAGGAAAAACCTTCACCGCAGAGACGCGGAGGCGCAGAGGTTACGCAGAGAAAAACAAAAAGATGTTCTCTGCGGTTCCTCTGCGCCTCTGCGCCTCTGCGGTGAGTAGTTGATCTGCTTACTTCGCGCCAGACTTGCTCACCAACTGCGCGATGTCATCCACCACCTTCGCCGCGATCTCACGCACTTCTTCGCGCTTGCGCAGCCCGAACGGATGCGGCATCACCGCGATGGGCAAATCCTGCCGGCCCAGGGCGGACGCCTGCGCGCGGCCCAGCGTTTTAAAGGCGGTCGAGCAAATGGTCAACGCAGCTTTGCCGCGCTTGGCCATTTCGACGCTGTCGTGGATACTCCACGACGTGCACGAGCCTCAGTCGCCTGAGCCGGTGATCACCAGATCGACATCGCGCGTGTATTCGTCGTACACCGCATGGGGCGCCGGCACCGAGGCGGCGCGTTTGCGCCGCTTGAGCACCTGTTGCACGCCGTATTTTTGCATCAACAGCTCGCCGATATCGTCAACCAGATGATTGAAGTTGGGTTTGGCGTTATCGATAAACCCCACCACCTTGCCGGCCAGCGATTCCAGCGTGGGCTTGGCGATTTCGACGTTACCGGGCGCCTTGGCGCGTGGCGCCGTGGGGTCGTAGAGGATAATGCTGACGCTCATGGGAAGCTCCCTGGCGATGTTCGCCCCCCTTGGGGGCCGGGTTGCAAACGACACCGGTGCAACGGTTTTGGCTTGCCTGCCCATTAACGGGCAGGCCAAAAAACTAAAACGTCGGGCTCTTGAACGCCCCGCCCAGCGCCACCAAACCATAACCCGGCAACTGCGTATCCATACTGAAGTTGATGTGCCCCGCCGCGGCATGGGCATCGCGAAAACGCCGCTGCAGCGGCGCGCTGTCGTAAATGCCGTTGGCGCCGGCCATTTCGTGCAGGATGTCAACCGCTTCGGTGGCCATTTTCACCGCCATGGTGGCATTGCGCCGATAGCGGTGTTTGGTGAGCGTGTCGAAGCTGCCGCCCTGGTTGACGATATCGTTCGCTTGCATGCAATCGTGGCGCAGCCAGATGCGCGCGGCGTCGATTTTGCCAGCGGCGAGCGCAATGCGGTATTGCACCGATTGAATGTCGCGCATTTTCGCGCCGGTATAAGCCGTGCTGCGTTGCTGCACGTGCTCGATCATTTCATCGAGCGCCCCTTGCGCGTTGCCCACCATGCAGCCGCCGATGCCGTAGCCGCCAAAAGCCGACAGCGGTATGCGATAAATCGGATTTTGGTGCACCTTCAACCCGGCAAACTCGTGGCCCGGCAGCGCCACCGCCATCGACTGCACGCGATGGCGGGGCACGAACACCTGGTCGCAACGCACGCTGCGGCTGCCGGTGCCGCGCATGCCCAGCGTTTGCCAGTCGTCGATGATTTCGTAATCGGCCCTGGGGATCATGCACATCACCCAGTCAACCGGTTTCTCGCCGTCGTAGACGATGCACGCCAGCATGTTCCACTCGCTCACATCCACCGCCGACGAAAAGCCCCACTTGCCGGACACCTCCAGCCCGCCGTCGACTTGCCGTGCGCGCCCCTGAAAATACGCGATACCCGAGGCGATGCCGATATCGGGATCCTCGCCCCAGATTTCTTCCTGGCATTGCATCGGCCACAGCGTGAGCAGGCGGTGATGGCCGGCCAGATTGGTGAACGTCCACGCGGCCGAAGCATCGCCCTGCGCCAGCAGGTCGTTGATATCGACCATCGATACATACGGCAACTCCATGCCGCCCCAATACTTGGGCTGCATGTAACGAAAGAGGCCCGTGTCGTGGATGGCGCTCTTGACCTCGATCGTCATCTGCGTGGCCTCCTCCATCGCCGCCGCACGATGCTTGAGAAAGGGAATCAGCGCGCGCGCGCGGCGACAGGCTTCTTCGTAATCGACATGCGCAAACGAAGGACGTTTGGCTTTGTTGGGCACCGCTTGCCCGTGATCTGAGTTTGAGTTGGCTGAGTCAGGCATATGTTTCGGGTTGGCAATTTTTATAAAACCATCAATTCCACGGCACGTCGGGCGCCTCGGCAAACACCCGCCGCAAACCCTGCGACCAGACCTGACCGATGGCCGCATAGTACGGATCGTTTTCGGCAAAGCGCCGCCGCATGGCGGTGCTCATGGAATCCTTTTCGTAAACCAGCAAATCGATCGGCGGCCCGACCGAAAGATTACTGCGCATGGTCGAATTAAATGATACCAGCAAACACTTGGCCACATCTTTTAACGACGTGGTGAAGTTCACCACGCGGTCGATAATGGGTTTGCCGTACTTGGTTTCGCCGATCTGAAAAAAATTGGTGTCTTGGCTGGACTCGATGAAATTGCCCTGCGGATAAATCAGAAACAAGCGTTGCGCCTTGCCCTTGATCTGACCACCCAGGATAAACGTGCAGCCCGGATCGATGTTTTGCTGCATCAGCGCCGGGCCATCGCGCTGCCCCACTTCGCGCATGGTGTCACCGATCAACGCGGCCACGTCGTAGAGGCTGCGCAGCCCCAGCAACCCGTTGGGATTGATCTCGCCGGCATCGTTGCGCATGCGCAGCTTGAGCAGGCTGATCACGCTCTACGTCGAGGCCAGATTGCCCGCGGACAGCATGACGATCACGCGATCATCCGGCGCCTCGATCACCGTCATTTTGCTGAAAATGCCCAGTTGATCCACGCCCGCGTTGGTGCGTGAATCGGATGCAAACACCAAGCCCCGCTCGGTCACCGCCTCTACACAATAAGTCATGCGCAATCGTCGAAATCGAAAACCCCAATCTTACCGCACCATCAAAGTGCGCTTTGGCGTGACGCCGCATCGTGCACCGGGGCGCGTGGGTTGATGTGGCGCAATTGAACCGCACAAAGGCACGCCATGCACCGATTTGAGGTGTAAGGTCCGTATTGGTGCAAAACGCGGCCCCGGTGCACGGATGCGCGCTTGAACCCAGGCGATCACGTTTAAAAAATATGTTTAAAATCAAATACTTATGGTAATATTCCCGTTGCACTACGAGGTGGCACGGCGTTTGCTCACGGGGTGGTTAGAGGCCGGCTATTGGTGAGATCGAGGGCTATGGTGGACAAACCGCGTTTTTTTGACGAGACGAACGATGCAACGGGCGGCGTGCGCGCGCACTATCGCGCGTACGCCGATTGGCTCAAGGATAAACCGCTCGATTTCATCAAGCAAAAGCAACGCGAAGCCGACACCTTGTTCACGCGCCTGGGTATCACCTTCGCGGTGTACGGCGAGGAGAGCGGCGTCGAGCGCTCGGTTCCCTTTGACATCATCCCGCGCATCCTCAGGCGCGAGGCGTGGGACATCATTTCTCGCGGTGCCTGCCAGCGCGTCAAGGCGCTCAACGCGTTTCTCCGGGATATTTACCACGATCAGGAGATCATCAAGGCGGGCATCATTCCCGAGCGCCAGGTGCTGGGCAACAAACTCTACCGCCACGAAATGCGCGGCTTCGATGTGCCGGGCGATGTCTACATCCACATCGCCGGCATCGACATCATCAAGACCGGGCTGGGCAAGTTTTACGTGCTCGAGGACAATCTGCGCACGCCGTCGGGCGTGTCCTACATGCTGGAGAACCGCCGCATGATGATGCGGCTGTTTCCGGAGTTGTTCTCGCGCATCGCGGTGGCGCCGGTGGATCACTACACCGATGTGCTGCTCGATAACCTGCGCGCGGTGGCGCCGGCGGGGGTGAGCAACCCGACGGTCGTGGTGCTCACACCGGGCTCTTACAACAGCGCCTACTTCGAGCATGCGTTTTTGGCGCAGCAAATGGGGGTCGAACTGGTGGAAGGCCAGGACCTGCTGGTGGTCAATAATACGGTGTACATGCGCACCACCAGGGGCCCCAAACGCGTGGACGTGATTTACCGCCGCGTGGATGATGATTTTCTCGACCCGCTGGCGTTCCGCCCCGATTCCATACTCGGCGCGCCGGGCTTGTTCGCTGCCTATAAAGCCGGCCGCGTCACGCTCGCCAATGCCATCGGCACCGGCGTGGCCGACGACAAATCGACCTACATCTACGTGCCGGAAATGATTCGTTTTTACCTCGGCGAGGAACCGATCATTGCCAACGTGCCGACCTACCGCCTCGACCGCCAGGATGATCTGGACTACGTGCTCGCCCACCTCGCCGAGCTGGTGGTGAAGGAAGTTCAAGGTTCGGGCGGTTACGGCATGCTGGTGGGGCCGGCCGCCGCGCGGCAGCAAATCGAGGATTTCCGCGCGCGCATACTGCAAAACCCCGCAAACTACATCGCGCAGCCGACGCTGGCATTGTCCACGTGCCCGACGTTCTGCGACGTGGGTATCGTCCCGCGCCATGTCGATCTGCGGCCCTACGTGCTCTCGGGCAAGACCGTCACCCTGGTGCCCGGCGGCTTAACCCGCGTGGCGCTGCGCGAAGGCTCGCTGGTGGTGAACTCTTCGCAAGGCGGCGGCACCAAGGATACGTGGATCGTGGAGGAATAATCATGTTATCCCGCGCCGCCAACAACCTTTACTGGATGTCGCGCCATATCGAACGCGCGGAAAACACCGCGCGGCTGCTCGATGTGACCTACCGCATGTCATTGCTGCCCTATCACATCCGCGAATCCGAACAGACCTGGGCGCAGCCGTGGGCGCTACCGCTGGTGATCAGCGGGCTGGCCAGCGGCTACTACGCGCGTCACCCCGGCCCGTTGTCCGCCGATAACGTGCTGCGCTTCATGGTGCTCGACGCCGCCAACCCCTAGAGCATTTACGCGAGCATCCTCGCGGCGCGTGAAAACGCGCGCACCGAGCGCGGCGCCATCACCGCCGAAATGTACGAAGACATCAACGCCACCTGGCTCGAAATGCGCAACCAGGACTACGCGCGCCTGCAAGCCCGCGGTATCAGCGCATTTTTCGACTGGATCAAAACGCGCTCGCATCAGTTTCGCGGCATCACCTTCGGCACCATGCTGCGCGACGAGGGTTACAGTTTCATCCGGCTGGGCACTTTTATCGAACGCGCCGACAATACCGCCCGCCTGCTCGACGTCAAATACCACACGCTGTTGCCGAGCGCGGCCGAAGTTGGCGGCGCGGTCGATTATTATCAGTGGAGCGCGTTGCTGCGCTCGCTCTCGGCCTTTGATTCCTATCGCAAGGTGTACCGCGATCTGATCACGCCCACCAAAGTGGCCGAGCTGCTGGTGCTGCGCGAGGACGTGCCGCGGTCGCTGCACGCCTGCATGAACGATATCTATGAAATTTTAAAGGTGCTGTGCGACGGCGACTCGCTCGAAGCCGAACGGCTCGCCGGCGAACTGCACGCGCAACTGCACTACGGGCGCACCGAACAAGTGATCAAAATGGGGTTACACGAGTATTTGATGGCGTTTTTGGATAAACTTTCCCTGCTCAACAACGAGATTAACCGGCATTTCCTGGTGCTGGTGTATACGCAGGATCAGGTGTTTGCATGATCAACCACGCGTCGACCCTATAACCATGACCTACTGTGTCGCCCTCATGCTCGATGCCGGCATGGTGTTCGCCTCGGATTCGCGCACCAACGCCGGCGTCGATCAAGTGGCGGTGTTTCGCAAAATGCACTTGATTGAACGCGAAGGCGAGCGCGTCATCGTCATTTTGAGCTCCGGCAATCTGTCGATCACGCAAAGCGCGATCAATTTGCTCGAACACAATAGCCGCGGACACGAATCCAATCGAACCGTGGCCAATGCCTCGTCGATGTTCGAAATCGCCGAACTCGTGGGCAACGCGCTGCGCGACGTGCAACGGCGCGACGGCCCCTATTTACAGCAAAGCAACATCGACACGCATGCCGCGTTTATCGTCGGCGGGCAAATCCGCGGCGAGCCGCAGCGGCTGTTCAATATTTACTCGGAAGCAGTAGTGTCCGGACGTTAATCGAATAAATTCAATTGGTTAGCGGACATGTCCGGAATTTCGTCGGCGACGATTTTGTTAAGTAGTTGATCTAATGGCATTTTCTCGAACATCGTGAGGCTCAAGATTTGTAGCATCTCATACAGGCTCGCCGACAGGTTAAGCCGCTTTTTGACGATCGCCACCAGCACGTAGACCGAGACCGCGATCCAGATTTGCG
>VGIF01000054.1 GCA_016868015.1 Betaproteobacteria bacterium | reverse complement strand
GCGCGTCTCCCAGGTGATGGCCTCGCTCGCCGGCGAATACGAGGTGATCATGGTGGCGCGCAGCGACGGTGTGCAGGCGGCCGACGTGCGGCCCCTGGTGCGCCTGTCGCTGCAAGTGATCGTCGAACAAAATGGCCGCCGCGAGCAGGGCAGCGGCGGCGGCGGCGGACGCTTCGACTACGCGTATTTCACCGACGAGGTGCTGCAAGACTACGCCAAAAAAGCGGTCGATCAAGCGCTGGTGAATCTTGACGCCCAGCCGGCGCCGGCGGGCACCATGACGGTGGTGTTGGGCCCCGGCTGGCCCGGTGTGTTGTTGCACGAAGCGGTGGGGCACGGGCTCGAGGGCGACTTTAATCGCAAGGGCACCTCGGCGTTTAGCGGGCGCATCGGCGAGCGTGTGGCATCGCCCGGCGTCACCGTGGTCGATGACGGCACGCTCGCGCGCCGCCGCGGCTCGCTTAACATCGATGACGAGGGCAATCCCACGCAGTGCAATGTGCTGATCGAAGACGGCGTGTTAAAAAACTACATGCAAGACAGTTTGAACGCGCGACTGATGAAGGTGGCGCCCACCGGTAACGGCCGGCGCGAGTCGTTCGCGCACATACCGATGCCGCGCATGACCAACACCTATATGCTCAATGGCGACAAGGATCCGCAAGAAATCATCGCCTCGGTAAAACACGGTTTGTTCGCGGCCAACTTCGGCGGTGGCCAAGTGGATATCACCAGCGGCAAGTTCGTTTTTTCGGCCTCCGAAGCCTACTTGATCGAAAACGGCAAGATCACCACGCCGGTGCGCGGCGCGACGCTGATCGGCAATGGGCCCGATGCGTTAACGCGGGTGGCGCTGATCGGCAATGACATGGCGCTTGACACCGGGGTGGGCACCTGCGGCAAGGAGGGCCAAAGCGTGCCGGTGGGCGTGGGGCAGCCGACGTTGCGGATCGACGGCCTGACGGTGGGCGGCACCCAGCAATAGCGCTGTCACGCCGCGTTTATTGCGGATCCCGTATCGGCTGCGGTTATCGGCTATAATCCTTTGTTTTCTAAGTACATTGAGGTTGCCATGTTGCAACGCACAGACGATTTACGTATACGCGAAATCAAAGAACTCGTGCCGCCGTCCAAACTGCTGGGCGAGTTCCCGATCACCGAAGCAGCGGCCACAGTGGTGGCCGAAACGCGCCAGGCGATCCATCGCATTATCCACGGTGCCGACGATCGCTTGCTGGCGATTGTGGGGCCGTGTTCCATTCACGACGTCAAGGCCGCCAAGGAATACGCCGCTAAACTGAAGGAGTATGCCGACAAAAGCGCCGCCGATTTACTGGTGGTGATGCGGGTTTATTTTGAGAAGCCGCGTACGACGGTGGGTTGGAAGGGGCTGATCAACGATCCCAAATTGGATGGCAGCTTTAACATCAACGAGGGCTTGCGCGTGGCGCGGCAGTTGCTGCTGGAATTAAACGCGAGCGGCATGCCGGTAGGCTGCGAGTTTTTGGACATGATTACGCCGCAGTACATTGCCGACCTGGTGGCGTGGGGCGCGATCGGTGCGCGCACCACCGAATCGCAAATTCACCGCGAGCTCGCCTCGGGTTTGTCGTGCCCGGTGGGCTTCAAAAACGGCACCGATGGCAATATCAAAATCGCCATCGATGCTATCCGCGCGGCGCAAGCGCCGCACCACTTTTTGTCGGTGACCAAGGCCGGCCATTCGGCGATTGTGTCCACCGCCGGCAACGAAGATTGTCACACGATTCTGCGCGGCGGCAAGGTGCCCAACTATAGCGCGGCCGATGTCGATGCCGCGGGCAAAGGCTTGGCCGAAGCGGGCATCCCCGCGCGCATCATGGTCGATTTTAGCCACGGCAACAGCAGCAAGGTGCCGGCCAAGCAAATCGAAGTCGGACTAGACGTGGCCGCGCAGATCGAGGCGGGCGATGCGCGCATTTTCGGCATCATGGCGGAAAGCCACTTGAAAGCCGGGCGCCAGGATTTGGTGCCGGGCAAGCCGCTTGCCTACGGCGTGAGCATCACCGACGGCTGCATCAGTTGGGATGAAACGCGCGTCATGCTCGATGGGCTGGCGGCTGGCGTGCGCGCGCGGCGCTTGAAGGCGCAAGCGGCCGACTGATAGTTTCGCGGCGCGGCGTGTGGCGATTGGCGTGCGCGCTGGCGGCGGTATGGGTGGTGTCGGTTGGGCGTGCCTCGACGTTCGAGGCGCGCGATGATCGCGGCCACACGCTGCGCCTGGCCCAGCCCGCGGCGCGCATTGTTGCGCTGGCGCCGCATCTCACCGAAATCGCCTTTGCCGCGGGCGTGGGCGGCAAACTCATCGCGGTCAGCGCCTACAGCGACTATCCGCCCGCAGCGCGGCGCTTGCCGCAAGTGGGCGATGGCGCGCGGGTGGACATCGAACGCATACTCACGCTCAAACCCGATCTGGTGCTCGCCTGGCGCAGCGGCAATCAGGTGGGAGACATCGCGCGGCTCGAGCGTCTGAACATTCCCGTGTGGCTCACCGAGCCCTCGCGCTTGACCGATATCGCGCGTTTGCTGCGCGGCGTGGCGAAGCTGGCGGGTGCCGCTCAATCGGGCGAGCGCGCCGCCGCGCAATTCGAAAACGAGCTGCAAGGTTTGCGCCACGACAGCGCCGGCCTGGGCCCGCCGCCACGCGTTTTTTACGAGATCTGGCGCGAGCCGCTGATCACGGTCAGCCGCGATCATTTGATCAGCGACGCCATTCGTTGGTGCGGGGGGGTGAACGTGTTTGAAACGGTGGCGACGCTAACGCCCTCGGTGACGTACGAAGCGGTGCTGGCGGCGCGCCCACAACTTGTGCTGGGTGGCGCTTCGGCGGGTGGCGAGGCGGCATTTCTCGCGAGTTGGCGCAACGTGCCGCTCACCGGGCTACGCGAGCTGCCAGCGCGATTTGTCGCGCCGCACGCCATTCAGCGCGCCTCGCCGCGCATCACCGGCGGGGTTCGGGCGATTTGCGAGGCTATCGCGCAAGTGCGGCGGCCGGCGTGAGCGAAACCGGGTAAGATTCGAGCCTGCGGCGGCGGGTCACGGCAAGCCGCGCCGAGGGCGGCTTTGGTGCCGGACGTGCCGGCGGCGCGGCGGTAAACCCCGTGGCACGGGCGACGTTTTTATGACAACGATCACGGAGGCAATGATGGCCAATGCGCAACCCAGCGCACCGGTTTTCGACACCGGTAAACGTTTTTTCGATATGACCACCGGCGAGAAGCTCTCGTTTTTGGGCAAGGTGATCGTGATGTTGTGCACCGGCGGTTTTGCCTACCCGAACGTGTGGGTCGAGTGATGCAAGCGTAAAAATCGTGACTTGATCGGATCGATGGTGTTCGGTTGCTACCAGAAAATCTGAAGGGGTCAAACCGACCTAAACCCGAAGTTCGCGAATCCGGAAAGCGGCCGTTGTTCGTAGGTTGGGCTGAGCGCAGCGAAGCCCAACGATCGCACGTCATGAAACCGCAGTGTTGGGCTTCCTTCGTCAGCCCAACCTGCGCGTACTGAATGACGATGAATTGAAACGTAAAGGCGACCGGCTGCTCTTGGCCGATTCCCGCCAGACCTCACGCGCAATTTCTGGCACCGTCTTTTAGTTCAAATCGCTTGCTTCGGGGTTTACTCAACCCGCCAGCCGTATCGGCCGCCCGGTGCGCGCCGATTCTTCGATCGCCAGTGTGATTTCCAGTGTTTGCCGCGCTTCGCGCGCGGTGGCCATCGGGCAGGGCCGGCCGCGCGACAGATGGTCGAGCCACACACGTGATTCATCCGCCACCGGGCCCCAGTAATCGCCCAGGTGCCAATTGCCGGGCGTGGAGGAGGACAAAAACGCGGTTTGAAATTCCAGTCCCGGAATGTAGGCGTGCGGGATGCCTTTGTTGGTGATCAGCAACTCGTCGGTGTGGTCGTCGTTCAAAATCAGCGCGCCTTCCGAGCCGAACACTTCCAGGCGCACGCCCATGCCCAGTTGCGGCGCGTGCGCGGGCAGCGCGAAATAAACGCCGAGGTTCACCACCGCGCCGTTCTCATAGGTGATCAGCGCAAAGGTGGCGTCGTTGACATCAAAGCCCGCTTTGCGAAACACCGTGCCGTGGCCGCGCGCGGTGACTTCGCGCGGGCGTATGCCTTCGAGAAACCAGCCGGCGACGTCCACCCAATACGTCAACACATCGACCACTGGCGTCGCGTCCACCGAGCGTTTGAGAATTTCGATGCCTTGTGCGCGCGTGTTGCAGGCGCGGCCGGTCAACGCGGTGATGTCGCCGATGCGGCCTTCGAGGATTTGATCCTTCGCCGAGAGATAGCGGCGCTTGAAACGTTGCGCGTAACCCACGCGCAGCGGCGTGCCCGTCGACTCCGCCTTGGCGATGATTTTGTCGGCGTCGGCCAGCGTTAACGCAATGGGTTTTTCCACCAGCACCGGCTTGCCAAGTTCCAGCGCGCGCATCACCGGTTTCAGATGTTCGTGTTCACTGGTGGAGACGATGACCGCGTTCACCGCGGGGTGTGCGATAACCGCTTCGTTGTCAGCGGAGAAAAAATCCGCGCCGGTGGTCTTGGCGAGTTTGCCGGCGGCATCCGCGTTGATGTCGGACACCGCGAGAAATTTCACCGCCGGATGCTGCGCCGCCATTTTCGCGCGCAGCGAGCCGATGCGGCCCGAGCCGACCACCGCGATGCCGAGGTCTTTGGTTTGCAATGCCGTCTCCTCAAGTTTTCAGGGCCGCATTCTCGCATTCGGGGCACGCGCGTGCCAAGTGGCGTGCTTGACGCGCGTTGCGGCACGCGCGCAACATCAAGATCGAGTGACACACACCAGGAGCCATCATGCTGCTCACAGACAAAATCGCGGTGATCGCCGGCGATGCCTACGGTATCGGTCTGGCCACGGCGCAACTGTTCATGCGCGAAGGCGCGAGGGTGTTGCTGATCGACGATCTCGCCGGCAAGCCGCAAGACACGCGGCTACGCGCGGGCGCGTGGGCGATGCCGTATGTGCACGCCGATGTCACGCAAGTGGCCGACGTGCAACGCGCGGTGGCGGCGTGCGAAAAGCTTTATGATCAAGTGCACGTGTTATTCAACGTGGCGGGCCGCAGTCCGATACGCCAATCGTTCGAAAACTGCACCGAGCAAACCTGGTCCGAGATGCTCGCGCGCAATCTCAATTCGGTGTACTGGTGCTCGAAATATTTTTTGCCGCTGATGAAGCGCGCGGCGGCAACCACGGAGGGCGCCATCATCAATCACGCCTCGATCGACGCCATCCTCGGCAACCCCGGCATCGCGGCCTACTCCGCGGCGAAGGGCGGCGTGCTGCCGTTAACGCATGTGATGGCGCACGATCTGGCCAAGTACCGCATTCGGGTTAACAGCGTTGCCACCGGCGGCATTCGTTATCTCGAGCGGCCGGTTTCGAAGCAGGAAAAAACGCGCCTGGCGGTAACCCCCGCCGCGCGCATGGGCACGGCGGACGATGTGGCGAAAGTGGCATTGTTTTTGGCGAGCGATATGGCCTCGTATGTCAACGGCGCCAACATCGTCGTCGACGGCGGGCGCACGGCGACCACGCATGGCTGTTACAACGATTAAACGAGTATAAAAATAATTAATAAAATCAATTATTTACGTTATATTGTAAAATGTGCATCGCGCACGCGTTTTGTGCTTTCGTACTGATGTGCATGCCTTTGCGCGTGCGCGATGCGCACCCTACGCGAATACGCGGCGCAGTTAACGCGGACGTC
Organism: Betaproteobacteria bacterium; assembly: GCA_016868015.1. GTDB lineage: Bacteria > Pseudomonadota > Gammaproteobacteria > Burkholderiales > SG8-41 > UBA5216. The sequence continues at coordinate 17,712 of VGIF01000054.1, read as the reverse complement.
GCCGGATGCAAATGCACCGCGATTACCGCGGCATTTCGATGTTCGCCTCGCGAATAATCTTGGCGTATTTTTCGACATCGGTGCGCAGCAGCGCCGCGGTTTGCGCCGGGTCGTTGTAAAACGGTTCGAAGCCGATCTTGCTCATCACTTGTCTGGTTTGCGGTTTGGCGGTGAGTTTTTTGATTTCGGCCGAGATGCGATCGATGATGGTCGCGGGTATGCGCGCCGGCCCGCCCACGCCTTGCCAGTTGGTGAGCAACATGCCCGGCATGCCGGCTTCGATAAACGTGGGCGTGTCGGGGAAGGTGTCCATGCGTTGCTTGCCGGTGACCGCCAGCGGCCGCAGCCGCCCGCCGTGCACCAGCGAGGCGACGTTGGCTGGATTGGAAAAAAAGATGTCGATGTGTGCGCCCATCAGATCGGACACCGCGGGGCCGCCGCCCTTGTACGGCACCTGCAGCGTCTTAACGCCCGCTTCCTTGTTGAACATCTCCGCCAGCAAGTGCGTGGGGCCGCCGTGCGAGGACGTGCCGTAGGTCAATCGCCCCGGCCGCGATTTCGCCAGCGCCACCAGTTCTTTCACCGATTTGACCGGCAGCGTGGGCGGCACCACCAGCACGCTTTCGTAGGTTAACGCGGTGGCGATCGGCGCGATGTCTTTTAACGCGTCGTAAGGTGTTTTGACCAGCGTGTGATTGCTCGCCAGAACCGCGCCGATCGACACCAGTGTGTAGCCGTCGGGCGGGGCGTTGACCGCGATTTGCGTGCCGATGATAGTGTTGGCGCCGGGGCGATTGTCGACCACCACTTGCTGCCCCCAAGCCTCGGTGAGCTGCTGGCCGATCAGCCGCGCGGTGACGCTGGTGCTGCCGCCGGCGGCATAGGGCGAGATGTAGCGGATCGGGCGGTTGGGATAGTCTTGCTGCGCCAAAGCGGCGGGGCTTAAAGCCGCCAGCATCAACGCGCCGAGGCACGGCGCGCATCGCGCGGCATTTCCGCGCGAGTGTGATGGTGCACGTTTCGCTGCATACCGGGTTGAGTGCTGCGCATCGCGTCGTTGCATGGCCTGTCCTCCGTCAAGATGCTGCTATATGGTTGAATCGACTCCCTGGATGTCGTGATTTGAAATATGCCGCCGGTTTAGTAAAACGTGCCCGGCGTCGAGCCGCCGTCGATTGCGATGCTCTGCCCGGTAATCGCCGACGCATGCGGCGAGGCGAGGAACAGCACCATCGGCGCGATGTCCGCCGGCTCGACGATGCGCCCGATCGGAAAATTTTTGGCGAAGTGCGCCTCGGCTTCGGCCTCGGTCACGCCCAGCCGCTTGGCGAGCGCCGCGCGCCGCGCGGGGTAGCGGTCGGTCTTGGTAAACGGCGGGTGCACGATGTTGGCGGTGATGCCCTGCGCCGCCACGGTGGTGCTGAATTGCTTGACGAAAGCGACCAGCGCGGAATTCCCCAGCGCGCTGGGCAGCGCGGTGGCATTGGCGTGGCGCACGGCGGAGCCGCCGATGCAAATCACGCGCCCGCGCGCGGCTTTGCGCAAATGCGGCAGCGCGGCGCGGCAGCAGCGCATGTAGGCGAGGGTTTTGCCGGTCAAGCGCTCCATCAGGCCTTCGTCGTCCAGCGTTTCGATGTTACCGCTGACCGAGGTCGAGGCGTTGTTGACCAGCACGTCGAGCCCGCCGAAGGCATCGACGGCGGTTTGCACGGCGGTGATGCAGCCCGCGGCGGTAAACAAATCGACCGATACGGCTTTTGCTTTTACGCCTTTGGCGGCGAGCTTCGCTTCGGCTTGCGCTAGCGCTTCCTGGTCGCGGCCGCACACCGCCACGTTAGCGCCTTCTTCGGCGAAGCCCAGCGCGATCGCCAGGCCGATGCCGCGGTTGCCGCCGGTGACCAGCACCGATTTGCCTTTGAGATCGAGGTTCATGTTTGATGTTTTCTCCGTGTTGTATTGCTTTGAAAAAAATTGGTTTGCGTGCCGATCAAGCTAAGAATCGTATCAAAATGGCCGTTCACCCTTCGATGCTTCGACATTGCCCAGCATCAGGGCGAACAGCCATTTCGATATCCGTTCGTGTTGAGCATGTCGAAGCGCGTACGTACTTTACGAGGTTTGTTAAGCGCACTAATCCGGAATAAACGCCACCGCGTCAATTTCAATCAGCGCGCCTTGCAACAAGCCCGCCACTTGCACCGCCGCGCTCGCCGGCAGGTTTTTGCCGAAGCGCTCGCCGCGCACGCGATTGTATTCGGCGTATTGGTCAAGGCTGGTTAACCACGCGGTGATGCGCACCACGTGTTCGAGCGAGCCGCCGACGGGTTTTAACGCTTCTTCGATTTGATCGATGCAGCCGCTGGTTTGCTCGGCGAGTGTGTTGCCGCGCGCGAGGTGGCCGGAGACGTAAACGGTTTTGCCCGCGCCGCTGACCGCAACCGCTTTGCTGAAGGTGGCGCCGCCGCGGCCGGGAACGCGTGTGATGCTCATGTTTTTCTCTCCAATCGTTGTTAGGCAGGGTGCGCACCGCGCACCGTATCGATTTACCGAAACACAAACTCCTGATACCCGCCCGCGGCCACTTCGGCCGTCTTGCGCCGATAGTACACGCCGTTGCCGTTAAAGCCGAGCACGCGGCGCATGTTGCGGCCTTCGACGTTGCGATTCACGCCGGTTTGCCAGGAGTCGACGTTATACGACAACAGCCGCTGCGCCGCGGTGACAACGATTTTGGTCCATTCCTCGACTTGCTCGGGCCGCGTTTGCACCCGCGTGTAGTTGTGGCCGCGCATGAACTTGAGCAGGCCCGTTTGCCACTCCACGCTGTGCTCGACTGCGCGCGGAATGTTGCCGCGCGCGGTGTGCGGCCCCAAGATCATCAGCAAATTGGGAAAACCATCGATCAATTGGCCCAGATACGTGCGCGGCCCGTCGGCCCACACGTCGCGCAGTTTCACGCCGTTGGGCCCGCGAATATCGATGCGGTCGAACGCGCCGGTCACGCCATCCCAGCCGGTGGCGTAGATCAGCAGATCAAATGCATGTTCTTGCGCGCGGGTCTTGACGCCGGTTTCGGTGATGCATTCGATCGGCGTTTCCCGCAAATCCACCAGCGTCACGTTGTCGCGGTTGTAGGCCTCGAAGTAGCCGCTTTCCAGCGGTACGCGGCGCGTGCCGAAGCCATGGTCCTTGGGGATCAGCTTGTCGGCGATCTTTGGGTCTTTCACGCGCTGGCGGATTTTGTTGGCGATGAATTCGCTGAGGGCGGCATTGGCTTTTTCGTCCACCAGAATGTCGCTGAAATTCGCCATCCAAATGCCGAAGCCGGGCTCGGCGTAACGTTGTTCCCAAAACGCCTCGCGCTGCGCCGCCGGCACTTCGAGCGTCTTGCGCGGGTCGGGCTGATGAATAAACCAGCCCGGCGTGGTCGCGCAGTGCGCGTAGATTTCGCTGTAGCGGGTTTTGATCGCCGCCATCTCCGCTTTGCCGATTTTGGTGTTGTGCAGCGGCGCGGCCCAATTCGGTTTGCGCTGGAACACGGTGAGCTGCTGCGCCTGCCTGGCGATTTCGGGAATGGCTTGAATCGCGCTTGCACCGGTGCCGATGATGCCCACGCGTTTTCCCGTGAAATCCACCGGCGTGTGCGGCCAGCGCCCGGTGTGATAGGCGGGGCCGCGAAAACTTTCGACGCCAGGGATGCGCGGCCAAGTGGGCGCCGACAAAATCCCAATGGCGGTGAACAGAAAACGCGCGCTCGCGGTTTCACCGGACTCCAGCGTGACGTTCCACTCGTTCGTTTCGTCTTGCCAATGCGCGGCGGTAACGCGCGAACAAAACTGGATGTCGCGCCTGAGATCGAATTTGTCAGCAACGAGGTTCAAGTATTCGAGATTGTCAGGCTGCGGCGAAAAATGTTCCTTCCAGTCCCATTCCTGCAAAATTTCGGGCGAGAACGAGTAGCCGTAACTCCAGCTTTCCGAATCGAAACGCGCGCCGGGGTAGCGGTTCCAATACCAGGTGCCACCAAGGCCGGCGCCGTCTTCGAAGACGCGCACCGTCATGCCGAGCTCGCGCAGGCGATAGAGTTGATACAGGCCCGAAATGCCGGCGCCGATGATGATCGCGTCGTAGGTGGCGTGCGCGGCTGGTGGTGCGGTCGCCTGGCTGGCGGTTGAAGTGTTCATGCCCATCGTTTGATCCCTCGGCCAACGATAGATGCGCGAGTTGTGCGGGTGGTGCGAGTGGCGGCGTGACGGCGAGTCTTGAAAGCAATGTATCCGGCATCCTGAATGGCGTCAATCGCGCCGCGCGCGGTGAGTCCGCTACGTGTAAGCGTGTTATTGTGCGAGCCTCGCCGTTGAGTTTTGGAGAGCCTGTTATGAGCCGCGCAAGCCCCTTGTCGGAGATTAAGCCCGAACAAATCGTTACCGGTATACGCGAATGGGTGTCGCTGGAAACCCCGCCCAACGACGTGCCGCGATTGCAGGAGTTCGCGCAGTTGGCGTCGCATCAGGCACGGCAAGCGGGGCTCAGTGTCGAGATGATCCCGGTGAACAACACGCAGCAGCCGCTGGTGCGCATCCGCGCGCAAAGCGAAAGCAACGAGAAGGCGGTGCTGGTGCTGGCGCATTACGATACCGTGCACCCGGTCGGCACGGTCGAGCGCAATCGCTTGCGCATCGACGGCGACAAAATGTTCGGGCCGGGCACTTATGACATGAAGGCCGGCGCTTATCTCGCCTTACAAGCGATGAGCGCGCTGTACCGCGAGCGCCAGCCGGCGCGCCCGGTGGAGCTTTTACTCGTGCCGGACGAAGAAAGCGGCAGCCGCTTGTCGCGCGCCACCATCGAAACATTCGCGCGCGAGGCGGCGTTCGCGCTGGTGGCCGAGCCCGCGCGCAGCGGCGGGCATTGCGTCACCAGCCGCAAGGGCACCGGTTACGTCAGCGTCACCGCCATCGGCGTGCCGTCACACGCCGGCACCGATCACGCCAAGGGCCGCAGTGCGATTCGCGAGATCGCGCATCAAGCGTTGGCGCTGGAAGCGATGACCAATTACCGCGAAGGCTTGACGTTGAGCGTGGGCCGTATCGACGGCGGCACCAACCGCAACGTGGTGCCGGAGCGCGCAAGCTTGATCGCGGATTTTCGCGTCGTCACGCAGGCGCAGGCCGATCGTTTGCTGGCGGCGGTGAAAGCGTTAACCCCGGTGGTGGATGGTGTGCGCCTCGAAGTCGAAGCCAATCTTAACCGGCCGCCGTTTGAACGTTCGCAGCGCGTGCAAGCGTTATTCGAGCGCGCGCAGCGCGTGGCCAGCGCCACCGGTTTCGAGTTGGGTGAAGTGCCGCTCACCGGCGGCGGCAGCGATGGCAACTTCACCGCCGCCTTCGGCGTGCCGACGCTCGACGGCCTGGGCGCCGAGGGTGACGGCGCGCATACCTTGCACGAGCACATCATGGTGTCGACGCTGCCGCAGCGGCTGGCGTTTTTGCACGGCTTGCTGCGCGATTTGGCGTGGGATGCGGCTCGCGCGTAGTGGGCTAATCCGCTGCGCCGCCGCGCACGGTGTGTGAAACGCCAACGTTTTGCCTTTGACGGGCGCCGCTAACCTTTGGCGATTCCCGCGCGCGCTTCGATCAGCGTGAAAATCACGCTGGTGTCTTTTTCGCTCAAGCCCGCGGCGAGCGCGGCTTGTTGATAGTGTTGCGCCATGTTGGAAAAACTCACCGGCACGTGCAGTGACTTGGCGATGGCGTGAAAGGTATCGAGGTCCTTGTTCATCAGCGCCACCTTGAAGCCCGGCTCGAAGTCGCGCGGGATCAAAGAACGATCGATCCTGGGGATGGCATTGCTGTTGCCGCTGCTCGCCTTGATGATGTCGCCCATGGTTTTTAAGCTAAGGCCCGCTTTGAGGCCCACCGACAAGCCCTCCATCAGCGCGCAGGCGTTCACCGTGGAGAGCATGTTGTTGATCGCCTTGATGGTGTTGCCCGCGCCCACCGGACCGACGTGGTAAATGTTGGTGCCGATGGCGTTCAAAATCGGCCGCACTTGTTCGAGCACCGCGGCGTCACCGCCGGTCATCACCGCGAGCGTGGCGGCGCGTGCGCCGGTGACGCCGCCGCTCACCGGCGCTTCGAGAAATTTAAGCCCGCGCGCCTTGGCGCGTTCTTCGATCTTGCGTGGCGTGGCCGGCAGCACGCTCGATAAATCGATGAGCGTGGCGCCGGCCTTGGCGAGCTCCAGCGCGCCGCCGGCATTCAGATAAAACGCTTCCACTTCGGGCGAGCCGGGCAGGCTGGTGATCAGCACATCGGCGGCCTTGATCGCGTCGGCCGCGTTGGCCGCGCCCTTGGCGCCCGCGGCCGTCAGGTTTTGCATGGTGTTGGCGTTCAAATCGAACACCGTCATCGCAAAGCCTTTTTTAAGTATGTTCATGGCCATGGGGTTGCCCATGTTGCCGAGCCCGACAAATGCGACATTGATGCTCATGTTGCCTCCGATGTGAAGTTGGTGATGCTTGCAAGGCGATTACACGTGAGTGGACATGCGTTCACCCGCGCAAAAATTGCCGCCAGTGCGCGGGCGGCTTCGGGTATTCTACGGGCGCTGCTGCCCGGCGTGTTTGATGCGCGGCCGGCCAGGCGCTGATGCCAAAATAAAATAATTAATAAAATCAAATACTTAAATGATATCGATGCGGCGAGCTATAGCGTCTTGCCGCGCTACGGAAGGATTTTGCCGTGTTTGCCAAATCAATATTGTTGATCGCGTGTATCGGCGCACCCCTGTTCACATCCGCGCTCGCCGCAACGGCCGATAATTATCCGGCGCGCCCGCTGCGCATCGTGGTGCCATTCACCCCCGGCGGCTCCAACGATTTGGTGGCGCGCGTGTTGTCGCAAAAATTCCACGAGGCGTGGGGGCAGCCGGCGATCATCGACAATCGCCCCGGCGGCGGTTCGACCATCGGCATTGAACTGGTCGCGCGCGCCGCGCCCGATGGCTACACGCTGCTCGCGACATCGGGCGGCATTGCCACCAACGGCCTGCTCTACAAGCTGGGATACGACCCGGTGAAGGATTTGTCGCCGGTGATTTTGCTGGCGCAGATGCCGTATTTGATTGGCGTCAATCCTTCGCTGCCGGTGAAATCGGTCAAGGAGTTGATTGCGCATGCCAAGTCGCACCCGGGCAAACTGGTTTTTGCTTCGTCGGGCGCGGGCACTTCGGCGCATCTGGCAATGGAAATGTTTCGCCACCAGACGCAGATCGAGTTGCTGCACGTGCCGTACAAGGGCGGCGGGCCGGCGGTGACCGCGGTGATGGGCGGTGAAGCGCAGGGCACGTTTAACGTGATCACCGGCGTGCTGCCGCACGCGCGCAGCGGCAAGTTGCGCGCGCTCGCGGTGAGTAGCGCCAAGCGCGCTGAAGTGGCGCCGGAGATCCCGACCGTCAGCGAATCCGGCGTGCCGGGTTATGAAGTGATCGCGTGGTACAACGTGTTTGTGCCGGCGCGCACACCACAGCCCATCGTTGACAAGCTCAACCGCGAAATCAACCGCCTGCTGCAATCCGCCGACGTGCGCGAGCGTTTTATCTCGCTGGGCGTCACGCCCTTGGGTGGCGCGCCGCAGGTGCTGGCGAATTATCTGCGCTTCGAGATTGCGCGCTGGGCAAAGCTGGTCAAGGACACCGGCATCGCGCTGAAGTGACGCGGCGCTACGCAGCGCGCGTCGCGGGCAGTCTCGGCGGCTTGGCGATATAAAAGAACCACGCGCCGATCACCGCCAGTAGCGTGAGCAGGGTGAAGCCTGCGCGGTAGTCGCCGAACCCGTCGGCGAACGCGCCGGCGATCAGCGGGCCGCCGATGTTGCCGAACACGGTGATCAGCGTGGACAGCCCCAGAATCAAGCCGATCGAGGTGCGCCCGAAATAATCGGCGCGGATCGCCTGCATGAACGGTCCGCGCAGCCCCCAACCGAAGCCGTGCAACAGCAGCGCGGCAGCGAGCAGCCACGCGCTGGTGGCGAACGTCACCAGCAGCAAGCCCAGTGCGTGCATCAGGTTGCATGCCGCCGCGACTTTGCGCTTGACGTATTTTTCGCCGACCACCCAACCCATCATCACGCCGCCGATTTGCCCGGCGGTGACCAGTGCGAACAGCAACGATGCTTGGGCCAGCGAATAGCCCAGCGCTTCCTTCATGTGCGTGATGACGTGCACGTTGACCGCCATTACCACCAGCAGCGAGGTCGCGTGGCCGATGGACAAATACCAGAACGCACGGGTGCGAACCGCCTCGCGCCCGGTGAAGGCGCGCTGCGCGGCGGGCGGGGTGCTCGCGGTGTTTCTTTGCGCCGCCGCGGCCGTTTCGGTTTTTGGCGCGGGCGGCAGGCCGTCCATCGTGAGCCCGTGATCTTCGGGCTTGCTGCGGATTACCCGCGCCAGCGGATAACCGACGATGATGCTCAACACGCCGGAGCCAAACGCCGTCCAGCGCCAGCCGACGAGCTGGATGGCCGCCGCGACGACGAATACGAACAGCCCGCCCAGCGCGCCGCCGAACTGCAGCATCGACAGCGCGCGCGTGCGGCGCTTTTCGAACCACTGGATCAGCGCGATGCTTACCAAAAAATTGCTGAACATGCTCGAACCGAGCGCGATGACGATAAACGCGCCGTAAAATCCCGCGATGGAACTGATTTGCGACAACAGCATCAGCCCCACGCCGAAGATGATCACGCCCGCGCGCACCAGCCCCTGCGAGCCGAAGCGGTCGACCATCCAGCCCAGCACCGGGCCCAGCACCGCCACCTCGGTGGATTTCAACGCCGCCGCGCCGGCGAGCGCGGTTTTGCTCCAGCCCTTTTCGTCGGCCAGTACCGCGACGTAAACGCCGAAGGATGAGTTAAGCAGCATGCTCTGCAAAAATTGCAAAGCGCTGCCCGCGCCGGCAATGCGCCAGCCGTAGAAGAGTTTGTTCGCCATGGGAGTGCGCGAGCATAACCCAGGTGCGGCGGCAGCGCAGCGGCACGCGCGGCGGCCGTTGCGCGCGGGCAAGCTTAACACTCGCGCGCGGCGGTGGCCGCGATGGCGCTTAGGCGGATTTTAAAAAATTGTTTAAAATCAGATACTTACATAAATCTCTCGGAGTGGCGGTGGAACGCGGCCTAACGCATAATAATTGCTCAAGCGTAACACCACGCCAGTGCCGCAACATCGACTTGCGGCGCACCGGAGGAGCCATGATTTTTCGTCAGCTATTTGATCCGCAGTCGTCCACCTACAGCTATTTGCTCGCCGACGAACGCAGCCGCGAAGCGATCTTGATCGATCCGGTGTTCGAACAAGCGCGGCGCGACCGCGCGCTGCTCGCCGAACTCAACCTGAAACTCACCCACACGCTGGAAACCCATGTGCATGCCGATCACGTCACCGGCGCGTGGTTGCTAAAACAGCGCCTCGGCAACCGCATCGCGCTCGCCGCGGCGGGCGGCGCGCAGGGCGCCGATTTGCTGCTCGCGCACGGCGAGCGGGTGAGCTTCGGCGCGCGTTACGTGGAAGCGCGCGAAACGCCGGGCCACACCAACGGCTGCATGACCTATGTGCTGGATGACGAATCGATGGCGTTCACCGGCGACGCGTTGCTGATCCGCGGCTGCGGCCGCACCGATTTTCAGCAGGGCAGCGCGCGCACGCTGTATCGCTCGGTGCACAGCCAGATTTTTACGCTGCCGCCGGGGTGTTTGTTGTATCCGGGGCATGACTATCGCGGGCTCACCGTGACCAGCGTCGACGAGGAGCGGCGCTTGAATCCGCGCTTAGGGCAAGGCATCGGCGAAGGCGATTTCGCCGGCTACATGAATAACCTGGGTTTGCCGCATCCCAAACAGATCGACGTCGCGGTGCCGGCGAATTTGAAATGCGGGCGGATGGATGAGACACCCGCGCAATTTGACGAGCCCACCTGGGCGCCGCTGACGTTTACCTTCGCCGGCATTTGGGAAATCACGCCGCAGGGTTTGGAAGAGGTCGCGAACGAGGTGCAAGTGCTCGACGTGCGCGAGACCAACGAATATCAAGGGCCGCTCGGGCACATCGCGCATGCCAAGTTGATACCGCTGGGCGAACTCACCGCGCGCGGCGGCGAACTGAATAAGGAAAAACCCGTGGTCGCGGTGTGCCGCTCCGGCGCGCGCTCGGCGCAGGCGTGCGTGATTTTGCAGCGCGCGGGGTTCAAGGATGTTGCCAATCTTGCCGGCGGCATGTTGCGCTGGCGCGGGGAAGGGTTGGCGGTGGCGGGTGGGCGGCAGTAGGGCATCGGTGGATTCACGCTAAAATGCCCGATCGGTACGGCGCGCGAAACTTAAGGAGCATTCATGGCAGCAACTTTGCAGGTGTACGACCCCATTGCCCCGTGCCTCACGCAGCCGCAAAAAACGCGCCACTCGCTGGATAAGCTCGCTGGCAAAACCATCGGCTTTATCGACAACGCGAAGCCGAACTTTAATCATCTGGTCCAAGAGCTCTCGCGCGAGTTGACAGTGCGGCATGGTGTGAAAGCGGTGGTGACGCGCAGAAAGCGCAGCGCCTCGCAGGGTGTGCCGGAGGCGGCGCTGGCTGAGTTGGTGACGCAGACCGACGCGGTGGTTGCCGGCTCCGGCGACTGAGGCTCGTGCACGTCGTGGAGTATCCACGACAGTGTTGAAGTGGCGAAGGCGGGCAAGGCCGCGTTGACCGTCGTGTCGCAAAGTTTCGTGAACCTGGGCCGCGCGCAACAAAAAGCGTTGGGCTCGCCGGACTTGCCGATGGCGATCGTGCCGCACCCGTTCGGCACGCGCTCGCGCGAGGAGTTAAAGCTTATTGCGGCGAAGTGCGCGGATGACATTGCCAAGCTGTTGTGCGAGGCTGCGCCGCAGACGGCAGCCGCCACGGCGGCGCCGGTGGTGCCGCGCGCCAAGCTGATCGAAGCCCCCGCCGATCTCGATGAACTCAACAAGTTCTTCATCAAACGCCGCTGGGGCGACGGCATGATCGTCGCGCCGCCGACGCTAGAAGCGCTCGCGCGCATGCTTCGCCACACGCGGCGCTTGCCCGATGAGGTGGTGGCGACGATTGCGCCGGGCATGGGCGCGGCCACGGTCGAATACATTGCGATACAAGGTGTGATGGCGGGCTGTTATCCCGAATACTTGCCGGTGCTGATTGCGGCGGCGGAAGCTGTTGCCGAAAAGAAGTTTCATCTGCAGGCGATCCAGGCCACCACCAATCCCGCTGCGGTGTGGCTTATCATCAACGGCCCCGCCGCCAAGTGGCTGGAGGTCAACAGCGGCGCCGGTTGCCTGGGGCCGGGCACGTGGGCGAACGCGACACTCGGCCGCGCGCTCAGATTGATTTTGCAAAACATCGGCGGCGCGCTGCCGGGCGAAATGGACAAGGCGACGCAAGGGCAGAGCGCAAAATATTCCATGTGCTGCGCCGAGAACGAAGCGGCGAACCCGTGGCAGCCGCTGCACGTCGAGCGTGGTTTTGCCGCGGATGCGAGCACCGTCACCGTGGTCGGCGCGCTGGGCACCTGGAACATGAACATGACCGCGCGCAACGCCGACGAAGTGCTGGCGATGCTGGCCGATACCATGCAATATCCGGCAAGCAGCGATTACATCACCGGTGGCGCGCCGTTTGTGATTTTGTCGCCGCAGCACGCGGCGCTGTTTCACGCGGCGGGTTTGAGCAAGGCCGATGTCAAGCAGCGGCTGTGGGCGCAATCGAGAATCCGCGCCGGCCGCTCCAAGGGCAGCGAGTTCGAGCGCATGGCCACCGGCCGGCGCGCGGAGTTGGGCGAGATCACGCCGGATACGATGGTGCCGATTTCGGAAAAGCCTGATGACATCAGCATCATCGTCGCCGGCGGCCCCGGCTCGCATTCGGTGTTCGTGCCGGTGTCGGCGCATACGCGCTCAAGCACCAAGGCGATTGTGTGGAGTAAGGGTGCTGCGCAGGGAAATTTTGTAAGTATCTGATTTAATTGAATATTTTTTTGATGGTCAACAGGCAATTTAAGGAGACACCATGCCGCTCATCCATGTTAGCTTGTACGAAGGCCGCAGCATCGAACAAAAGCGCGAGTTCGTGAAAGCCGTTACCGCGGAAGCCTCGCGCACACTCAAGTGCCCGCCGGAGTCGGTGGACATCATTTTCGAGGACATCAAAAAATCCGATTGGGCGTCGGCGGGGAAGCTCGCGTCCGATGCCTAGCGTCGTAGGGTCACACCGCGCATGACTATCCACGACCAGCGCATCCTGCGGTTTGCGCCGCGGCAGGCCGATGCGCTCGCGCGGCAACTGGTTAGCGATGGGGCACGCGCCATCGCAGCCGCCGGCGGGCGGCTTTTCGGCGTGTTCAAGCCAGTGATCGGCATGTCGCAAAACTGCGTCATCGTCATCAGCGAGTGGCCCGACGAGGCCGCTGCCAAGGCGCATGCCGCCGCGGCGTTGCAAGGCGTGCACGGCGCCGAACTGGCGGCGCAGGATTTGTGGGAGCCGACCGCAAGGCCATTGCCAGGCGAGGCGCCCACGGAGACCAGCGGTTTTTATTCGCATCGCGCGTTCGATATCCGCCCGCAGAACTGGCCGCGTTTTCTCGAGTTGTCGGAGAGCGCCTGGGGCAATTTCGAGGGTGTAAACGACAGCGTGGTGAAGGGCTTTTGGAAAGCGCGCACGCCGCCCGAGCCGGGCCTGCTGCGCGTGCGTCTGATGGCTTGGTATGCTAGCCTCGATGCCTGGGAGCGCTCGCGCTGGTGGAGCAGTAACGCGCGCGCTGGGCAGGACGAGGCGATTGCACGCTTTCGCGAGCGCTCGGCGATGCTGGAAAATAATGAAGTGGCGATTCTGACGCGGGTCGTCGCCTGAAGTTGTTCAACCTTACAAGGTAGCAAAACATGTCCCCTAGTTCCATTTTACATCTGGAAATCATCCCCACTTCCGGCGCCTTGGGCGCGGAGCTGCGCGGCATCGATCTTGCCCAGCCCTTGTCAGCGGATACCGCGCAAGAAATTCGCGGCGCGCTCGCCGAGCACGGCGTGATTTTTTTTCGCGACCAGAACATCACGCCCGAGCAACACATCGCGTTTGCGCAGTGCCTTGCGCCGATCAACATCAACCGTTTTTTCAAAACCGCGCCCGGCTACGCGGAAATCTCGGAGGTGCGCAAGGAGCCCGAGCAAGATAAGAACATCGGCGGCGCCTGGCATACCGATCACAGCTACGACCACATTCCCGCGCTGGGCTCGATCCTGCTTGCGCGCGAAGTGCCTGAACGCGGCGGCGATACGATGTTTGCCGCGATGTGGCAGGCCTATGAAGCGCTTTCCGATGGACTCAAGCAAACGCTCGAAGGTTTGCGCGCCGCGCATTCGAGCCGGCATGTGTTCGGCGTTGAAGCGCGCAAAACGCGCAACATGGGCGATCGTTTGGTCAACGCCGAACTGGCCACGCAGGACGCGGTGCACCCGGTAGTGATTCGCCATCCCGAAAACGGGCGCAAAATTCTCTACGTCAATCGCACGTTTACCACGCACTTCGAGGGCTGGACGGCGGAAGAATCCAAGCCGCTGCTCGAATATCTTTATGCGCACGGTTCGCGTCCGGAATTTCAGACGCGTTTCCAATGGGAAAAAGGCTCCATCGCGATTTGGGACAATCGTTCGACCTGGCATCTGGCGCTGAACGATTATCACGGCGAGCGGCGGCTGATGCACCGCATTACGCTGGAGGGCACGCCAATCGCCGGCGTGCACTGAGCATGGCGGCCGCCGCTCAGCCCTTCGAGGGCAAAATCAATCGCACGCGTTCGCGATCGGAACCCTGGTGGCCGCCGCTGCAACGTGCCCCCAAGGGCGCGCCCAACATCGTCATCATTTTGATGGACGACATGGGCTACTCCGACGTCGGCTGTTTCGGTGGCGAAATCGACACGCCCAATATCGATGCGCTGGCCGCGCGCGGCGTGCGCTTTAACCACTACACCACGCATCCGATTTGTTCGCCGGCGCGCGCCGCGCTGTTGACTGGGCGCAACGCGCATTCGGTGGGCACGGGGTGGCTCGCCAACAACAACGCGGGTTTTCCCGGCTACAGCGGCGAAATTCCGCGCGAGGCGCCCACGCTCGCGGAGACCCTGCGCGCGCAAGGTTACGGCACCATGATGGTGGGCAAGTGGCACAACACGCCCATCGTGCACAGCATGCCTGGTTCATCGAAAGATTCGTGGCCCACGCAGCGCGGCTTCGATTGGTATTACGGCTTCATGGAGGGCGAAACCAATTTCTTTTTTCCGGCGCGGTTGATGCTGGGCAACGCGTTGTTGCCGATCGACGAATACCCGAAAGATTTTTACACCACCGATGCGTGGACGGATAAAGCCATCGAGTTCGTGCGCGAGCATCGCGCCACCGCGCCGGAGAAGCCGTTTTTTCTGTATGTCGCGAACAACGCGGTGCACGCGCCGTTGCAGGCCAAGCCCGCGGATCTCGCCAAATATCGCGGGCGTTACGACGCGGGCTGGACGGCGCTGCGCGAGGCGCGCTGGCGGCGGCAGTTGCAGATGGGCCTGATTCCGCCGGGCACGCGCCTCGCCGATTCCGATCCGACGATCCCGCCGTGGCACGAGGTGTCGGCCGAAGACCGCAAGCTGTTCGCGCGGCACATGGAGGTCTATGCCGCAATGCTCGATTGCACCGATCAGAACATCGGCAAGTTGACACGCGCGCTGCAAGCGTCGGGCGATCTGGACAACACGATATTCGTATTCACCTCGGACAACGGCGGCACCTTCGCCGGCACGCCGATTGGCGCGTTTCGCAACAACCGGCGCTATAACGGCCTGCCGCCGCAGCCGATCGAGGACGAACGCAAAGGCCTGGATCTGCTCGGCGGCCCGCAAAGCGAAGCGCTGTACCCGGCGGGGTGGGGGCAGGTGTGCAACACGCCGTTTCCAAGCTCCAAGTCGTACACCGGTGGCGGGGGGCGGCGTGTGGCGTTTATCATGGCGTGGAACGCGGGCTTACCCAAGCACGGCGAAATCCGCCAGCAGTTCGTGCACGTCACCGATGTCAAACCGACGCTGCTCGAACTCGCGGGCCTGAAAACGCTGGACACCATCAACGGCGTGCCGGCGTGGCAGCCGCACGGCAAGAGCTTCGCCGCACTGCTGCGTGACGCCAACGCAACCTCGCCACGCACGGAGCAATATTACGAATGCTGGGCCAACCGCGCTTACTACCGCGACGGCTGGCTCGTACGCTCGCTGCAAAAGCGCGGCGAAGCCATCGACATGGATAACTGGACGCTGCACGATCTGAATGCGGATTTTTCCGAAAGCCTCGACTTGCGCGCGCGACATCCCGATAAACTGCGCGAGCTTACCGACGCCTTCGACAAGGCGGCTTGGGAAAACCTGGTGTATCCGCTGGATAACCGCAGCATGGTGCAAAAGCTCGCCGACGGCGCGACACGCGGGCAGCCCGCCGGGCCGCGCACCTTTCGCGCCGGCGGGCAGACCATCCATCGCGGCGTGGTGGTGCCGCTGATCGCGGATCGCGCCTACAACATCAGCACGCGCATCGACCATCGCACGCATGATCAAGGCGTGTTGTGGTCGGTGGGTGAGTTGATCGCGGGTATGGTGCTCTACATCGAAGAGGGCGCGCTGCGTTTGTTTTACAACGGCTTTGGCGAGTTTTCGGAAATGCCGCCGGCGCCGCTTGCCGCCGGTTTACACGATGTCGCGTTCGAGTACCAGGCCACCGGCCGGCGCAAGGGCCGCGGGCGTTTCGTGATCGACGGCAGGCCGGCCGCCGACTGGCATGCACTGTCGCCCTCGCTGATGGGCGGCTTTCACGAAGGGATGGACATCGGGCTCGATCGCCGTTGCCCGGTGGATTGGCGCTTGTTTGAGAAACACGGCGTGTTCCGCTACAGCGGCACGATTACGCAGGTGACTATTACGCCCGGTGAGCTCGCGCCCGATTCGGTGTTGCGGCCCGCGCCGGTAAAGGCCTGAGCATGATAAAAATCTGGCTGGTTTTATGGGTTGGCGCGATGGTTTTCCCCGCGCATGCGCAAGATGGCGCGCAAGCCTACCCCACGCGCAACCTGCGGCTTATCGTGCCGTTTAACGCGGGCGCCGGGCCCGATTCCATCGGACGGCAACTGGCGCAGGGCCTGAGCGAGCGCGTCAAGCGCAACGTGATCGTCGACAATCGGCCCGGCGCGTCGGGCTTGATCGGCATGGCGGAACTCGCGCGCGCCAACGCCGACGGCCACACCATCGGCTTACTGAGCATTTCGCAGGCGGTAATCCAGGCGATGGCGGCCAACTCGCCGGTCGACGTGGCGCGCGATTTGGCGCCGGTGGCGCATTTGTTCCGGCAGTACACGGTGTTGATCGTGCGTGCCGATTCACCGTTTAAAACCGCGCGCGATCTGCTGCAGTTGCTGCGCGACAAACCGGGTGAGTACGGCTTTGCCTCCGGCGGCAACGGCACGCCGGCGCATCTTGCCGGCGAACTGTTGTTGCGCTCGAACAAGGTGCAAGCGCGGCATATTCCCTACAAGGGCATGCTGGCCGGGGTCACCGATATCATGCGCGGCGACGTGTTGTTTGCGTGCTCGGTGACCTCGAACGTCGCGCCGTTGATCAATGCCGGGCGCTTAAAGGCGCTGGGGCTGCTCGCGCCCAAGCGCATCAGCGCCTTGCCCGAAGTGCCGTCGTTTGCCGAACTGGGGCTGCCGGAGGTGGATGTGACCAGTTGGAATGGTATCGCCGCGCCGCTCGCCACACCGCTCGCGCTGCGTCAGCACTTTAGCGCGCTGCTGCGCGAAATCACGCAAGACCCGGTGCACGGTAAGGCGTTTGCGGGCTTGGGCTTGGAAACCGCGTATTTGCCGATAACGCCCTTCGGCGGTGTCATACAGTCCGAAGCCGCGCGCTGGGCGAAATTCGTCAAGGAGGCGGGGCTGCGCATCGATTAATGATTAATGCGCGTGCATTATCCCCCCTCGAAGCGCGGCTCGCGCCGCCGTTCAGGCTTCCAGCAGGCGGCACTTCCGAAGCCGCACGTTGGCCAATGCGGAACAAGCCGAGGCTTACGTCTATCGCGAATGGCAGGGCCGCCGCAAGCTGCGGGTCGGCTGCTATGCCGCCAGGCCACGTCGAAATAAAAAGTCAATTAAATCAAATAGTTAAATATTTTGTGGTTTGATGCCTGCTGCCTTCACCACGGCCGCCCATTTACTCAGTTCCGCTCTCAGAAAAGCCGCGAATTCATCCGGTTTGTTGCCCACCGGCTCCAGACCTTCGCTCAACATGCGTGCGCTCAAATCGGGTGAGCGTACTGCGCGCGCCGTCTCTTCCGACAAGCGTTCGACTATCGGGCGCGGTACGCCAGCGGTGGTGAATAGCGCGAACCATTGCGTCGCCTCGTAGCCGGGCAGCGCCGCTTCGGCGATGGTCGGTACATCGGGTAAGGCCGCGACTCGCGTTTTAGTGCTAACGCCCAGCGCACGCAAGCGGCCGGAACGCAGGTGTGGGAACGCCGCGGTCGGCGTGGTGAATTGCAGCGACACTTCGCCCGACACCAACGCGATGATGCCCGGCCCGGCGCCTTTGTAGAGCACGATCAACAGGTCGATGCTGGCCATATGCTT
>VGIF01000053.1 GCA_016868015.1 Betaproteobacteria bacterium | reverse complement strand
GGCCCCAAACGCACTGCGCCGCCGCCCGATTCGCCCGCGAACCGACAAATTCATCAAGGCCGGCTTCGTGAAGTGGACGCGCGTGGCCAGGCAAGCGTGCATGCCGATGGCGCAACAGATCCATAAGCACTCACCCCGGTTGCGCGCGCCGCCGCAACCGGATTATGCTTTTAACGTCATCCAATCAGCGAGCAAGCCGACAATGAGCGACACCAACAAACTCCCCTCCGATATCGGCGGCCAGGCCGCCGGTCCCGTCGACACGCACGATCATGGCATGCGCCATTGGGAGCGCCAGGCCAACGCGCTGCGCTCGCTCACCAACATGAGCGGCCTTACTTGCACCGACGAACTGCGGCGCGCAGCCGAGGAACTCGGCGATAGATACAAGGACATGCAGTATTTCGAAATCACCACTAGCGCGCTGCGCAAAGTGCTGATCGAAAAAGGCATCTTCACCGAATCGGAACTGCAAGCCAAAATGGCGCAAGTGCGCAAACGCTTTGACGTGCCCAACGAAATGCAATCGCCGATCAAGCAGGCGGCCGCAAAATGAACAGCGCCGAATCCCTAAAATCCACCTACACGCCGGCGCCCGCGCATCGCTACAACGTCGGCGACAAAGTGAAGGTCAAAGTGACCTTCCCGCCCGGCCATCGCCGCACGCCGCAATACATCCGCGGCAAGCAAGGCGTGATCGAGCGCATCTGCGGCGCTTATCCAAACCCCGAGGAACTCGCCTACGGTTTCGACGGCCTGCCACTGAAAGTGCTGTATCGCGTGCGCTTCCCGCAACAACACGTGTGGGCGAATTACGCGGGGCCGGCGAATGACATTATTGAAATGGAAATTTACGAGCACTGGTTGGATCCGGTGCGGTAGACGGAGCAATTGAAAACCCTTTTAGCCACAGATTTCACGGATTTACACAGATTTTTTTCGCTGTCGTTCCCGCGCGGGCGGGAATCCGTAACGCCATCGCGCTTGAGGCATTGCATAGATTTCCGTTCGCGTGCGAATCACAACCGTGATTTTGAATCTGTGTAAATCCGTGAAATCTGTGGCAAAAAGCTTTTGAATTTTGGAGCCTGCTATGAGCAACCCCCACCACGACTACTACGCCCGCAGCCATCACGATCACGAGCATGGTCACGACCACGCGCACGATCACGACGATCACAAACACCCCAACCCCGCGAACGAGCATGACAACGGCCCGCCGGGCGAATACGAGATCATGAGCCGCGCAATGCAGGAATTGCTGGAGGCCAAAGGCATCATCAAGGCCGAGCAAATCACAAAGCGCATGGAACAGTTCGACGAGGAGTTCCCCTATCGCGGCGCGCAAGTGGTGGCGCGCGCCTGGGTCGACCCGGCGTTCAAACAACGCCTGCTTACCGACGGCCGCGCGGCGTGTGCCGAGATGGGCACGATGCTCGAAGCCGAACGCCTGATCGCGGTGGAGAACACGCCCGACGTACACAACATGATCGTGTGCACACTATGCTCGTGCTACCCGCGCGGGCTGCTGGGTATGCCGCCGACGTGGTACAAAAGCCGCAACTACCGCTCGCGCGTGGTATTCGAACCGCGCGCGGTGCTGCGCGAATTCGGCACGGTGTTGCCCGAGAACGTCACGGTACGCGTGCACGACTCCAACGCCGACATGCGCTACCTGGTGGTGCCGATGCGCCCGGCGCGCACCGAGGGCTGGAGCGAAGAGCGGCTCGTCGGTTTGATTTCGCGCGACATGCTGGTAGGCGTGACGGTGCCTAAAGCGCCGGAATAAGAATTGCAAAAATATTTAATAAAATCAAATACTTACGATAATTGACTGAAATACAAAAATTCGACGCAGCGTGGGCCGCGCGCTTGGTCGAAGCCTTCGATGGCAGCGGCATCCACCGCGTCGGCACGCCCGGTGATTTCGCCAACGGTGCGTGGCTTGAACGCGAAGCGGCGGCGCCCGGTGTCGGCGTCTCGCGCGCGAACGTGCCGATTCAACGCATGATCGTCGAAGAAGCCTACGTCGAATGCGCGGGCTTGCGCATCGACGGCTTGCCGATGTTCGATGCGCCATCATGCGCGGGTTTATCCGGCACACTTTCTTCGATCGATGGCAACGGCGACATCGGCCTTGCCGAATTTCCCTCGAACGCGGCGTCGATCAAAGGCCAACCGCTGGAGTTGCTGCGGCGCTCGACGCAACACAAAGCATTGATCGTCGCCACGCGCGTCACCGGCGATTCATTGGCGCCGATTAACGCGCAGTTTTACAACACGCCGCTCGGCCCACCTGTGCTACTGGTGCCCGGCATGCAGTATGCGGTGCTCGCCGAACTGGCCGCGAAAAACGCGGCTGTCGCTTTCGTTAGCCGTTATCGCCGTGAGCCTGTCGAGTCATTCAACGTCGAGGCGCGCGCGGTCAGTGGGTCAGCAGCGGCACCGATCGCCATCGTCACCCCGCGCACCGGCTGGTGGGAATCCACCGCCGAGCGCGCCGGCGGCATGGTGGCGTGGCTCGCCGCCGTGCATGCCGCGGGCCAACTGCAACAAGCCGCCCTACTCAAACGTGACGTCATCGCCTGGGCCACCTGCGGCCACGAGCTCGGCCATCTCGGTTTGCAAGCGTTGGTTGAAACACACAAGCCCACGATCACCCGTGCGAAATACTGGCTCCACCTAGGCGCCAACCTCGGCGGCGCCGGCAATCTGACGATGATGGTGCGCGCCGCCGACACCGCTGATGCGCAAACCATGCGCGATCTGCTGGTCCAAGAAAGTTATCCCGCGCAACACATCAATGTCGAGCCCGCGGCCAAATTCCCCGGCGAAGGCCACGATCTCGCCCACCTCGGCGCGAAAATGCTCTCACTCGCCGGGAGCAATTTGCACTTTCACGCGGCAAGCGACCGTTGGCCGGGTAATGTCAATGTCGCGGGCATCGCATCGATCTCACGCGCGGTGGCGCACTGGGTCGCGTTGCAGGCGCGCTGAGCTAACCGTTAGGCCATCGGCAAATCGCTATTCGCGCGGCACAGCTCATCGTGCAGCGCCTGCACGCCGCGCGTGGCCATGGTACCCGCCTGCGGGCCAAGCAATTCGACATAGCGGCACGCCGCGAATCCTTGCGCGGCTTTTTCATACGCCTCGATCCACTGCCGGCGCACCGCCAGGCGTTCGGGTTTCACCGGCCAGGTGCCGGGCCGCGGGCGCATGTGTTGCCCGACGCCGATACGCCAAGGCTTGGCGCTCACGCGCGCACGAAAGCAGTTTTGGTTAACACACATGCGTGCGTAGACCGGATCGGCGCCGAGGGCCTTGAAACATTCCGCCACCGCCGACTCGCGCGGATCGAAGGTTTTGTGCATCGCCAACACGCGTAAGCCCGCCGGCGTGCGATACAAACGCAGATGCGCCTGCGGATTCGCGGCGAGATAAGCGTTAATCCGCTTGCGCGCAAGCGCTTCAGCGCCGCCGGCGGCACGCACCCGCGCTTTACGCACCAGCGTCGCCACGGCAACCGGAATCAGCAACGCCAACACACTTAACACGAACGTCAGCAAGCCCAACTTCATCACCCAGCCCACCGCCAACGCCGCCACGAGCGACGCCGCCATGGCGATCAGCACGTGCCGCCCATCCGCCGCCGTCGCGTTATCGAAATCGATATCGACAAACAACACGTTGGGCGTGTTCAAACAGCGCGCGCCGTAGCCGTTACGCGTCACCACCGTGTTCTCGTGTTCACTGACGATTTCCTCGCGGATCGGCACCCCCTCGGCGCCGTTGTACGGCACCTTGGGTTCGCGCGACAGCAGATTTTTACCGGCGAGAATTTGCGCCAAGGCCTCGCGCGCACGCGCCTCGGCGTGAGCCTGCGCCTCGGCTTCGCTGACATCTGACCAGCCAAAGCGCTGCACCGTCACTTGCCGTTTTTTCGTGCGTTCGCGCAAACGCGCTTCCGCCCAATAGCGCGGAACGATCATTGAGCCGCCCCTAACGGCACGCCGTTACATCGCTCGCGTTTATCGCGCATTCCAGTTCGTTCAAAAACTACCAACCCAACGGCTCGCTCGCATGCACGCCGGTGCGATTTTGGCGGAACTGATTCACCGTGCGCCACCAGCCTTCCTGGCATGGTACGCCGCCGCGCAGTTCGCCGGCTTCGACGCCGCCGAACACTTCTTTGTACGCCGGCGAAATCGGGCGGCTGCCGGACACGGATAGCCACAAGCGCAGAAGCACGCGCTTGCGATCTTCCTCGGAGTAATCGGTGAATTCGGTGCGGCCGTGATACGTCACATGGTTGTTGACCAACTGGATATCGCCGGGCTCGAACTGCATATAGAGCGCGAGCTCCTCGGCGAGCTCATCGAACAATTGCAGCGCTTCGACTTGTTGCGGCGTGTGGCGCGGCACTTCGGGAAATTCCTGCGCAAAACGGATATACGCGGGCGAAAACAAGCCGGTGAATTGACCGTCACGCCACGAGAAAATCGGCCGCTGCATGGCGCGGCCGCTGCCCGGCGGCTGCTCGCCCTGCCAACTGTGATCCCAGTTGTCGTAAAACAAATGGATCAAATCTGGGCGCCGGCGCAGGATTTCGTTATGCACCGCCGCGGCACTCACAATGCGGCTGGCGCCGCCCTCTTTCGCCTTGCGCACGCACAACAGCCCCACCACGTCGCAGCGATCGCTGTGAAACAGCAACCCATCATTGGTCTGAAAACCGCGCCGCTCGGTAAGGGCACGGCCTTGCTGAAAATCCTTCACCACGCCGAGCAGTTCGCCGCGTTTGCTTTGCGACAACGCGGTGCCGAGGTACGCGCCAAGGCCCCAATACACCGTGCGCAATTCGTCGGGCGTGTAGTTGAGCGGCAAGCCGCGCAGCATGATCATGCCGCGACCGGTTTCGAGTTCGTTGGAAATCTCCGCCAGCGTTTTGGAAAAATGCGGCAGCGGAAAATTGTCCTTGGTGATGTCGAACAAATCGAGCCCGCGTTTTTTGACCGCATGCAGCGCGATATCGATCTCGCCCAGCTCGTCGGCGCGGAAGCAGCGTATCCAATCGCTGCGTTTTTGCATTTGCGCGCCGATCCAGGCGCACGGCAAATCGATGGGCTTAATGGCGTGAGCGTTCATGAGCCGTCTCCCGGTGCGTGGGTGATTGCGCACTCATCATAGGCGCGGCCTGTCGGAGCCGCAAGCCGGGCACGTAGGATGTGAAAAACGCCGGCTTGACAACAACGCCGCAACCGGCGAACGTGAGCGCTAGCTCGATTTGCAATCGTCATCAGAGGGAGAATAGCATGGCCCGCATCCCCTTAGTTACCGAAAAAGATATTCCCGCCAAAGAAAAACCCGCGTTCGATGCGTTTGTGAAGGCGCGCGGCAAGTTCCCGGACACGGGGCCGTATGCCATCATCGGCCACATGGCCGAAGTCGCCTACAAGGTCGACGATCTGCGTTTGTATTTGCGCGACGAACCGAAGCCCGCGGCGTTGCTGCAAGAGCTGATGATGATCACACTCGCGCGCGAAATGAACTGCGGCTACATCTGGTTTGCCCACGCGGCCTCGGCGCGGCAAAACGGCCTGCGCGGCGACATCATCGACAATATTCGCGAGCGACGCCCGCTAACCGGGCTCGATAAAGAACAACAAGCCGTTGTCGATTACACGCTGGAACTTTTGCGCAATCGTAAAGTGAGCAAGCCCACGTTCGATACCGCGACCGCGTGCTTCGGCCAACGCGGCACGCTCGCATTGACCAACCTGATCTCGTGTTACGCGACGCTCGCCTACAACATGAATGCGTATGAGTTGGAGCCGCCCAAGCATGCGACGGAGCCGGCGTTGCCGGTTTAAAAAGACACCCCGATAATCCAAACGTGTCGTTCCCGCGCAGGCGGGAACCCATAACACCGCAGCCCTTGCGACACCCTATGGGTTCCCGCCTGCGCGCGAACGACACGGAGGTTTCGGTGGGCGTGTCACGAGTTACCGTAGGGCACCCCACGGCCGGTCCATCGCCCTGCAGAACATTCATTGGCCAAATACCCCAACCTACTCCACCTGTATCTTCGCCACCTTCACCGTCTGCGCCCACTTGGCGATCTCGGCCTTGAAGTAAGCGGCGAATTCCTCCGGCGAACTGCCGACGATTTGCGCACCGCCATCCAGCAGACGGCTGCGCACGTCCGGCGCCGCCAGGGCGCGCGCCACTTCGGCGTGCAGGCGCGCAACGGTGTCGCGCGGCGTGCCGCCGGTCGCGAACAGCGAGTGCCAGTTGCCAGCCTCGTAGCCGGGCACGGTTTCCGCGACGGTGGGGAGCTTAGGCAATATCGCCAGACGTTGGGCGCCGGTGGTGGCCAGCACGCGCAGCTTGCCGGCGTTCACCAGCGGCAGCGACGTCATCGGGTTGTTGAACGAAAACTGCACGTGCCCCGCGATCAGATCGACGATACCCGGCGCGGTGCCCTTGTACGGCACATGCACCGGCTCGATTTTCGCGAGCCGGCTGAGCAGCACAATCGCCAGATGATTCGACGTGCCCACGCCCGACGAAGGATAGTGCAACTGGCCGGGGCGCGCGCGCACCAGCGCCACCAGATCGGCGGTGGTGCGCACCGGCAACGAGGGGTGCGCGAGCAGCGCGAACGGCGTGGCAATCACTTGCGTCACCGGCACGAGATCGCGCGTCACGTCGTACGGCAGCTTTTTGAAGGTGCTGGGGCTCACCGCGATGGTGCTGGTCACCAGCAGCAGCGTGTGCCCGTCGGCGGGCGCGCGCGCCACGATTTCGGTGCCGATAATCGTGGAGCCGCCCGCGCGATTGTCGATGACAATCTGCTGGCCGAGCGCCTCGCTCATGCGCGGCGCCAGCGTGCGCGCGGTCATGTCGGTCGGTCCGCCGGCGGGATACGGCACCACCACGCGGATCGCCTTGGTTGGAAAGCGCGCGGGAGTCGATGTTTGTGCCTGCGCCGCCGCGCCGGCACACGCCATCACCAGCGCCAGCGCGCTACTCGTCGCCCGCATACACTTTAAGGTAAGTCGAGCGTCCGCCATCCGCGGCGATGGTGGTGCCGGTCAACATGCGCGACTCGTCCGACGCCAGGAACACCACGATATTCGCGATATCGATCGGATCGCCCACCGAAAACGGATACAACTTTTGCGCCACCAGGCGCTCTTTCGCGGCACCCGTGGGCTTTTCGTTGAACATCCAATCCTTGTTTTCGTAGCGCTTGATGTGGCGCTCGGTGCGGATGCTGCCGGGGCCGACGGCATTGGCGCGGATGCTGTGGGACGCGTATTGCGCGGCCAGCGTTTTGGTAAACGACATGATGCCGCCCTTGGCCGCTGCGTACGCCGGGCGATACATACCGACCATGCCCACCATCGAGGAGAAGTTGATGATGGAACCGCCGCCCGCTTGGATGAGGTGCGCAATGCCGTGCTTGCACACCAAAAACGGATGCAGCAGATTCAAGTTGATCGTTTTGTGCCAGATGTCGAGGCTCATCTCGTGCACCGGCACGTCTTCCAGCACCGAGCCGCCGGCGCAGTTGACCAGCACATCAAGCTTGCCGAATTTCGCCACCGCGGTGTCGATGGCTTTTTTAACTTGATCGTCTTGCGTGACATCGGCTTGGATGAAAATCACTTCGCCGCCGGCGGCATTGATTTCTTGCTCGGCTTTTTGCCCAACCTCGGCGTTGATGTCGACGATGGCAACTTTGGCGCCTTCTTTCACAAACTGAAGTGCGCTCACTTTGGCAATGCCGGCGCCGCCGCCGGTGAGGAAGGCTACTTTGTGTTTTAAGCGCTCCATGACGGTCCCAAAAAATAATCAATTAAATCAAATACTTACGTATCGTCGCTCTGGCGCAGGCCAGAGCCCCGGTTGTTACTTGCGCCGCAGGCGCTGAATACAGATGCGTCGCATCGGGTTACGACCTGGATTCCAGCCTTCGCTAGAATGACGAGGTGGTGTGTTACGCGTTGCCGAAAATGATGCCGCATCGCGATTTATTTCTGCACCTGTATCCCCGCCGCCGCCACCACCTTCGCCCACTTTTGCAAATCGCGCGCCATGGTCGCGCCGAATTCTTCCGGCGTGGCGCTGCGCGGTTCGGCGCCTTCGTTGGTCATTTGTTTTTTGGTTTCGGGTACCTGAATGATCGCGTTGATTTCCTTGTTCAGCCGCGCCACCACCGCCGGCGGCAAGCCCGCGGGGCCGACCACGCCGTACCAGCCGCTCACTTCATAACCGGTGAGGCCCGCTTCGGCGATCGACGCGACATCGGGCAAAGCCGTTGCGCGCTGCGCGGTGGTCACGCCGAGCGCGACGAGCCTGCCGCTGCGTATGTGCTGCACCGAGGACGGTATCGACGGGAACAAGAACTGAATATGCCCGCCCATCAAATCGATCAGCGCCAGCGACTGCCCCTTGTATGGCACATGCACGTAGTTCAGTTTCGCCATCACCGCAAACAGTTCCCCCGCCATGTGGCTGGGCGAGCCCACGCTCGACGAGCCGTAACTCAGTTGCCCAGGGCGCGAGCGCGCCAGCGCGATGAACTGCTTGACGTTGCGCACCGGCAGCGACGGATGCACCGTCAGCACATTAGGCACCAGCGCGACGATCGCCAGCGGCTGAAAGTCTTTGATCGGATCAAACGGCAGCTTGGCATAAACCGAGGCATTGATGACAAAGCCTTCGGGAATCATCTGTAGGGTATGGCCATCTTTCGGCGATCGGGCGGTAATCTCACCGCCGATAATGTGGTTGGCGCCGGGGCGGTTTTCGACCACGACTTGTTGCTTGAACACCTCGGCGAGCTTCACGCCCACCGTGCGCGCGAGGATGTCGGTGGCGCCGCTGGGGGCGACACCGACGATCATGCGGATGGGTTTGGTGGGGTAGTCTTGTTGGGCGTAACCGCTATCTGTTGCGCACGCACACACAAACAGTAAAGCGCATTTAGCAAGTAAACCTGATCGCATCGTCATGTCACCAACACGCCTCGAGCGCACGATAAACACCGTACACCATAAATCTGTCGTTCCCGCGCAGGCGGGAACCCATAACACCGCAACCCTTGAGGCACCTTATGGGTTCCCGCCTACGCGGGAACGACACCGCTGAATCTTCCGTTCTTCGTCACGCGTTCTTTGTCACTCTAAGCTGGCCGCAAACTTCTCGATCACCGGATTCAACTTCTCCGGCGCTTCCGTCAGCGGGAAATGCCCCACGCCCGGCAGCCGCAGGTATTCCGACCCCGCCACCGCTTCATGGATTTCTTTTTCGTATTCGGGCGGGTTGCCGTGGTCATTCAGCCCACGCAAGATCAACAACTTCGGTTTCAACGTAGCAATGCGGTCGCGCACATCAAAAGCATCGATGGTTTTTAAATCGTAGTACTGCGACATCGGCCCCACTTGCCGATGGCGTTCAACCAAGCGCTCGCGCAAACCGGGTTCGACGAATTGCATCGCCCTACGTTGAAACGGGATCCACTCTTCTTCATACGACTTGGGGTCTTTGGCCGCGCGCAAGCGCATTTCGTAGGTGTCCGGGGCACGCGTCTTGGGTTTGGCGGCCACCGTCATGATCACCAGACCCTTCACTTCATCCGGATAGTCTAAGCCGTACTGCAAAGCAATCGACGCACCCAGCGTGTAGCCCACCAGCACCAAATCTTTTTTGAGATTCTGTCCCCATAGCCACCCACGCACCCACTCGGTGTAGCCCTTCACATCGGCGCAGCGCGTGCCTTCGAGGTGGCCCGGCAGCGAGGGCGCGACACTGCCTTTGAAATGCTTGAGCTGATGTTCGTAGGCGTCGGCGCAGGCGCCTGCGCCTGGGCCGTGGATAAAAACGAGTTGTGGCATGATATATATAAGTATTTGATTTAATTGAATATTTTTTAATCCTTACATCGGCAGCAACGGCTCTTTGCGCTGCGCCATCAACTCCACATCGAACGAATTCACCAGCAGCGCCAGCGCGGCATAGTTGCCGATGAGCAAACCCAGTTCGATCGCGCCTTGTTTGCCGAACTGCTCCATCACTTCCTGAAACGCGCCGCGGCTCACGTGATGATTGCGAAAATATTCCTGCGCGAAGCGCACCACCGCACGCTCCTCGTTGGTGATCTCCAGCGGCAACGGTTTGCGATCGCGTATCGCATCCACCAATACGGAGGTCACACCCGCCGCGCGCGCCGAAGCCGCGTGCGCATTCCAGATGTAGGCGCAGTCGCGCCCGCGCGCGGTGACCAGCATCGCCAGCTCCTGCACCTTTTTCGGCAGCGATGAATCGTTGCGCAAATATTGATTCAACGCGTTCATGATCTTGTGCACTTTGGGCACGTTGATCATCACCGAGCCGGGGCCGTAGCGCGGCACTTCTTCGTAATCTTTCATCAAATCGTCGAAGTCGCCGCGTTGCTTTTCGGGGACGCTGTCACGCGTTGCTACGGGTAGTCTCGCCATGGTTTTCTCCTGGGTTCAAGTGCGCGAGGTTTTGATTGCGCGGTTTTTGCGCTGCAGGTAACCGCCAAACGCCAGTATGCCTGAATTGGTGAGGAACACCGTCTTGAAGCCAAACGCCGTGCCCACGCTGCCGAAAAAGAGCGGAATCAGCACGTGGGTCACGCTGCGCAATGTTTTATACAAGCCGACAGCCTCGCTGATGCGCCCCGCCGGCGCCATTACATACAGCAGCGACATCAACATCGGCTGCGCGCAGCCCACGCCCAGCCCCAGCAAAAACGCGATCACCGCCAGCGGCACCGCTGTGGTGAAAAATGGCAGCAGCAAGTAGGCGAACGCCGCGACGAATATCGCGGCGAGCAACACCGTGCCTTCGGTCAGCTTTTTCATTAGCAGCGGCACCAGCGCGCGAATCACAAACGCCGCCAGCGCCACCATGCCCAGCACCATGCCGATGGCGGAGGCCGACAAACCCACCGAATGTCCATACACCGGCATGTAAAACTGAAACAAATCTTGCGCCGAGCCGATGATGCCGCCGGCGATAAACGTCGCACGCAGCGTGGGGATACGCCACAGGTCCAGCACACTTTTATTGGCGTGCTCGCCGTCGCCGTGCTTGGCGGTGCGTGGCAACAAATTCGGCCAGCGCCACAAAATCGCAATCGGTAACAGCACCAGTATCGCCAGCACCCAAAACACACGCTGATTACCGATGGTGTCGATCAAGATGCCGGCGGTGAGCGGCCCCAAAAAATTCGCTATCGACCAGCTCATGGTGATAAAGGCGTAATTGCGCGTGCGATGCTGCGGCCCGCCCACCCCGCCCACCGCGGCCTCCTGCGGGATGCTGAACACCAAGTGGCCGAGCCCGTTCAGGAAACCGAGCACACATAAAATCAAAAGGCTCGGCGCGGCCACCGGTAGCAGCAGCGCCACCGCCATCATCACCGAGCCCCAAATCATCAACACCTGCGGCGACATGCGGTCGGACAGGCGGCCAATGTAGATCGACAAAAACATCGGCGCCAATGAATAAAGCGCCGCGATCACGCCCACGGTGACCTGGCTCGCCCCCATTTGCAGCGCGTACAGCGACACCGCGACGCGGCTACCGCCGAAACCCATTTGGCTCAGGATGGAGAGGATTACTACGAGGTAGATCGCCATCTACGCTCGCGTGCGACACACGTGTGTAGTCCCCTCTCCCCGCGCTCGCGGGGAGAGGGTTCGGGAGAGGGAGAGGGGCTGCCGCGAAACATACGGATACAAGGTGCTTCCCCACCCTCTCCCTAGCCCTCTGCTGCGCTTCAAGTGTGCCCTTGTCCCGCCCCAGGGCGGGAGAGGGGATCGTTCTTCTGCTGTGTGGTCGAATTTGCCAAAGGCTATTGCCCAATCAAACCTGCACCAACTCCAACGCCTCACGGCTCGGCCCCTCGATCATCACCGCGCGCGTGTCGCCGAGCTTATAAGGCCCTTCGAGCAACGTCACACCCTCGCCTTGCAACTTGGCAATCCACGCATCGAGGTCAGCCACACCGAAGCCGAGATGATCGTAATGCTGCCCGCGTGGGCTCACCAGCGGCGCATCACCTTGCGGCGCATACCATTGCACGGCGACATCGCCGAACATCACGCCGGCGCGCGGCGTGCGGAACATGCCGTCTTGCGTGAGCGCGGGCCAGGTGCGATCAGCGCCGCGTTGCACTTGGCAAGTCGATTCCGTCATCGGCTCTGTTTTCGCCCAGCCCGGCATCGGCGGCGCGTTAAGATGTGTTTGATACCAGAGCTGCGCGCAAAACGGCTGCTCTTGCCACATGTGCACATGGTTGAAGCGCTCGGCCGGATGGTCGCCGATATATTCCACCAGCGTGTTGTCGGGCGCTTGCATATAAGCGAAGCCGCCGCCGCCCTTGGGCTGGATGTTTTTCGCCTTCGCCTCGGCAATCTGCGCGCGGGTCAACCCCAGCACGTTGCCGACATTGGGCCAAGTGTCGCTGTTGATGTAGACGTATTTTTCCGATTCCTCATCGGTGTATAGCGGCATCAACTTCACCTCAGCGCGCGTTTTGTATTCCGCGAGTTTTTTGCGCACGTCGGTGACATGCCAGCCGAAATGCCAGATCGCGCTTTGCGGCGTGATGCCGCGCGGCTTATCGACCTTGTTGAACAACAGCATGATGTTGTTCGGCGTTTGCAGCGCGGGTTCGCCGCCCCAGGTAATGCGCTGGGTGCTGGCGAATTGGCGTGTGTACCAACTGATGGAGGCTTCGGGTTCGGTGACGTTTAGGTGGACGTGGTGGAAGGTGGGGGTGGGTAGCATGCGAGTTCTCCTAACGCTCCTTCCCCTTCAGGGGGAAGGCTGGGATGGGGGTGGGGTTCGCGAGATCAGTTGACCCCATCCCCACCCTACCCTCCCCTTGAAGGGGAGGGTTCGTTCATTGGCTCCCCTTGAAAGGGAGGGATCCGAAAAATTGTTGCGCGGCGGGAATAGGTATCTACAACGCCAACCGATAAACCCGCGCCGCCGTATCCCGATACAACTGCAACTTCTCGCTCGGCGAAAAATTCGCGGTAATGCGTTTCAACGCATTCCACAGCACGCAGTAACCGGTCGATTCTTTATCCACCGGGAAATTGCTTTCCATCATGCAACGCTGCGGTCCGAACAATTCGATGGTGGTCTCCACGTACGGCCTCCACGCTTGCGCCAACTCTTCTGAGGTCGGCGGCACCTCGCGCAGATGAAAATCCCAGCCGCAGTAGGTCATACCCAGGCCGCCGACTTTCACGGTTAGCTGCGGGAACTGCACCAGCGCTTGCATGTTTTTCTTCCAGACCTTGAACGCCTCGTCTCGGTTTTCGTGGGGTGCTAAGCCCAGCACGCCGCCGGTGTGATTCAAAATCACGTTGGTTTCGGGGAAGGCCTTCAACAAATCCGCGGTATCGTCGAGCTGCGGATGAAACTGCCACGACTCGAAAGACAAACCCAGCGGCTTCAAATGCGCAAAGCCTTTACGAAATGTCGGGTCGAGCACCTGATGCCGCGGCGGCTGGCGGCGGCCGAATTTGGCGGCGTTGCCGGTGTCCCACGTCACGCCGTGGCGGATGCCGCGAAAGCGCCCGTTGCCCGCAGCGATCTGCGCTTCGAGCACGGCGCGCGCGTTGTCACCCAGCGTCAAATCAACATGGCCGATGATGCCGGCGCAGAGCTTTGCCTTGCCATAATGACCGCTCGCGCTCATCGCCGCGGCGCCGTTGACGAACTCCACTTCGCCCACCGGCTTCATCGCCTCCGGCCCATCGGCGCGGTGCATCGCACCGCATTCGATGAACACCGTAGCGACGATGTTGTGGCCGGAGTAGACGTCTTGCGCCAGCTCGTGGATCAAGTAACGGCCGCTGTCCTTGTCCCACAGATGGTGATGCGGATCGACGATGGGCAGTTCGGGTTCGAGCGCCGCTTCCTGACGCCGATTCGCCCACGCGGTGCGTTCGGTGTCGGTGCGAAAGGTACTGCCTTTGAATTCCTTGGATACATCGAATTGGGCCATGGCTTGCTCCGCTTCACGTTTGTGATGGACGGGCATTGTGTCAGAATCCACCTGACCAAGGGAGAGGCTGCATGCAGACGGGTTTCGCATTGCGTATCGCACCGCATTTATTCGCCCACCATTCGCGCGCTGCTTTAGGATGCGCGGAAGGCGCCGATCTCGTTATCTCTCGTTATTGCGCCTTTAAAAAATATTATTTAAAATCAAATACTTACGATATACCATGAACATCGTCCAAACTCCCGAAGTGATCGGCGCGCATGTCAGCGAAGTCGATCTCGCGCGCGTGAGTGACGCCGACTTTGCGCGCATCGAGCAAACGTTTAACCAGCGCGGCGTGATTTGCATCCGCGATCAACGCTTAAGCGAAGCGCAGTTGATTGCGTTCGCGCGGCGCTTCGGCGGCATCGAGCCGCATTTTTTAAAGCACTACACGCATCCCGATCATCCGGAAATTCTTTACATCTCCAACGTCAAGAAAGACGGCAAAGACATCGGCCACGCCGACGCCGGCAGCGTGTGGCACACCGACATGTCGTACGTCGAGCGCCCGCCGCGCGCGACACTGCTGTATGCGCTGGAAGTGCCGATGGATAGTGAGAGTGGCGTGGCGCTGGGCAACACGCAATTTGCCAGCGCCGCCGCCGCCTACGACAGCTTGTCGCCTGAAACCAAACAACGCCTCGCGGGCTTGCGCGCGATCCACCAAGTCGCCGGCCGCCGTGCCAAAACCGGCACCGGCCAGCAAGATCAGGCACTGCGGCGCGACCAGCCCGCGGTAGTGCACCCGGTGGTGCGCACGCATCCGTTCACCAAGCGCAAGTGCCTGTATGTAAGCAAGGGCGAGTGTGAGGGCATCGAAGGCATGGCTAAAGACGAAGCCTTGGCGCTAATCGACCAACTCGCCGAGCGCACGGTCGAAGAACGTTTTCGTTACACGCACCGCTGGCGCGTGGGGGATTTGCTGATGTGGGATAACTGCGCGGTGCAGCATCTGGCGTCGTTCGATTACCAGTGGCCGCAACATCGGCGTTTGATGCATCGGGTGACAGTGGGCGGGAGTGTGCCGTTTTGATTTCAAAGGACGGTAGGGTGCGCACCGCGCACCGATTTGATTTCGTTGAACGGTGCGCAATGCGCACCCTACGCGTTGCATTACTATCGTTAACGTTGACGGCAATTTTTGGCAGCGTAGCGGCCCAACCCTACCCCACCCGCCCCATCCGCGCCGTCGTGCCCTTCCCCGGCGGCGGCGGGCCGATGAATGTCGCCGGGCGCGTGGTGCAACTGATGAACGCGCCGCTGGGGCAACCCATCGTGCTCGACAACCGCCCCGGCGGTGACGGCGTGATCGGCGCCGATGTTGTGATCAAATCCAACCCCGACGGCCACACCCTTTTTGTCGGCAGCAACAGCGCCATCGCGGGCGTGCCGCATTTGCGCCTGAAGCCGCCGTACGACCCGTTGACCGCGTTCGCGCCGGTGGGTTTTATCGGCTACATCACGTTTATGTTGAACGTGCACCCATCGCTGCCGGCAAAAAGCGTGCAAGAGCTGATCGAGCAGGTGCGCGCGGCGCCCGGCAAATGGAACTACGCCACGGGTAACGTCAGCGGCATAGTGATGATGGCGACGTTTGCCAAAACCCACGGGCTTGACATGCTGCACGTGCCGTACAAGGGCGACGTCGCCGCCTTGAGCGATTTCAGCGCGGGGCGCGTGCAACTGATGTTCTCCGCGACCAGCTTTCTGGGGCTGATCCGCGACGGGCGCTTGCGCGCGCTGGCGGTGACGCTGCCCAAAAGGAGCCCGCTGCTGCCCGAGGTGCCGACGATGGAAGAAGCCGGCGTGGCGCCGATCCTGCTGCAAGTGTGGGCCGCGCTGTTCGTCCCGGCGCGAACGCCCGACGCGGTGATCACGCGCTTAAACCGCGAGCTTATCAACGTGGTGCGCGGCGAAGGCCGCGCCATGCTCGAACGCGAAGGCGTGGTGGCGCAGGAGATGACGCCGGCGCAACTGGCGGCGCACGTGAAATCGCAGTTCGATGCGTGGGGGCGCGCGATACGCGCGGCGGGGATACCGCGAGATTGAGGGCGGGGTTGACGCGTCACTCCGGCTTAAGCCCCGCCGCCTGCATCAACTTGGCCGTCTGCTCGATCTCGCGCGCGATCAGCGCACCGAATTGCGCCGGCGTGCCGGTTTGCGGCACCATCGCCAGCAGTTCCATCGCCAGATGATTGGCGCTGCCGATGCCCGGCGAGCCGACCGAGAGCTTGCCCTGCTGCTCGCGCGCGTAAGCGGCGAAATCCTTGATGCTTTTCACCGGCAGCGCAGGGTTGGCGAGCAGCACCAGCGGACCGCTCCCCAGTTGCGTGACCGGGGCCAGATCGCGCATTAAGTCATAGGGCAGGCTTTTGCGAAACGCCGATTGCACGGCGGTTGAAATCGGAATCAACAGCAAGGTGCGGCCATCCGCCGCCGCGCTCACCACCCGTTCGGTCACGATCGCGGTGGCGGCACCCGGACGATTTTCGATCACCACCAGCTGGCCGAATTGTTCGTTTAACTTTTGCCCCATCAAACGCGCGCTGAAATCCACCGCGCCACCGGGCGTGAAGCAGACGATGATGCGCAGCGGTTTGTGAGGGTAGGCCTGGCCTAAGGAAACACTGAACAAGTCCTTCGACGAGCTCAGGACGAACGCTAAGTTGTTGATTCCGTTCGTGGTGAGCCTGTCGAACCATGAATGGAATCAACTTATTCAGTGTTTCCCTAAGCTTGTCGTAGTGGGTTGCGCGTACACATAAGTGCCGGTAAGCGCGCAGCAGACAGCAAACCAATATCGTGTCGCTCCCGCGCAGGCGGGAGCCCATACGTGATCGCCACGAGCGACGGTGTTATGGGTTCCCGCCTGCGCGGGAACGACATGGGTGGTGTGTGACGCGAACGACTAACGCGCACGCTTTTGCATCATATGTAACAAGGCCCCGCAATCCCCGGCCACTTCGCAAACAACGACTCATCCACCTCAAACCCCAACCCCGGCTTTTCATTGGGCTCGATATAACCATCGACAATCTGCGGATACCCCGCGCACAAATCATCGCGAAACGGATTAAACGCCGCGCCATCGGCCTCGTAAATCAACGCATTCGAGGCGGCACACAGTAGATGCACGCACGCGGCGGAATCGATGGCGCTCATGCCCACGTGCGGCGCGAAGGCGCGCCGGTACGCGGCTGCGAGGTCGGCGATTTTTTTGGTTTCGGTGATGCCGCCGGCTTTGCACGGATCGGGCTGGATTACGTCCACCGCTTTCATCTCCAACAACTGCCGCGCCTGGTAGCGCAAAAAGTGATTTTCGCCGCCGGCCAGCGGCACATGGGTGCGCGCGTTGAAATGCGCGTAATCGGCGATGGCATCGGGCGGGAACGGCTCTTCGATCCAATACACTTTGCATTCCTCGAAGCCCGGCAGCGCGCGCTGCAAATCGAGAAAGTTGTATTGTGTGTTGATGTCCACCGCGATATCGATGGCATCCCCCAGCCCCGCGCGCACCGCACGCACGCGCGCAAGATCGTTTTGCACCGTGTCGCCCATGCGCAGCTTTATCGCGGTGAATCCTTTGGCGACAAAACTCTGCGCTTCCTCCAGCAAAGCTTGCGGCGGCTTAAAGCCAAAACACACACCGCCGGCGTAGGCGCGGATTTTTTTGCGCGCGCCGCCGAGCAGCCGATACACAGGCTGCTTTAACGCCTTGCCGCGCGCATCCCACAGCGCGACATCGATGCCCGACATCGCTTTGTAGAGCGCGTTACCCGGCCCATGCGTTTGGCCTTGCTTTAAATACATGCGCTGCCAAATCTCCTCGACCTCCATCGCGTTGCCGCCGACCACGATCGGCGCGAGATTGGTGTTGACGATATCGGCCACCAGCGTG
Source organism: Betaproteobacteria bacterium (assembly GCA_016868015.1). Taxonomy (GTDB): domain Bacteria; phylum Pseudomonadota; class Gammaproteobacteria; order Burkholderiales; family SG8-41; genus UBA5216. The sequence goes on along the minus strand of VGIF01000053.1, from coordinate 5,691 downwards.
GGGGCGAGCGCGTGATGCGACTCGCCGTAACCGACTATGCCGTCTTCGGTTTTCACGCGCACGATCACCGTGTCCTTTTTGACCGGCTGGCCCACACCGCGCCGCGGCATGTTTTCGAGTTTGAATGAGAGCGCGTGGGCCTTGACGTCGACAATTTTCATATATAATGTAAGTATTTGTTTTTAAACACCTTTTTAGTTAGTATCCGCAGAGGCTTGGAGGGCAACGCAAACATTATCCGGCGAGCACGCACGCGCTTGCAATCGTTCAACGCTAAGATGATTTCCCGCTCGCCAACGTCATCACCGGAGATTGCCCATGGCCGACACCCCCACTTTCGGACGTTACACCGAAATTCCCTACGACCAGATGACGCCGGAACAACGCGCGGGTCATGACTCGCTGCTCGAAACGCGCGGCGGGCGCCTGCCCGGCCCAACCAAGATTTACGTGGAAAACCCCAAGCTCGCAAAAGTGATCGGGCCGATGGGCGCGCACATGCGCAAAGGGTATTCGCTCTCCGAGCGCGAACGCGAAATCATCGTTTGCGTCGTCACCAGCCACTGGCGTTCGGCCTACCCCACCAGCGCGCACGAACGCGCCGCTCGCGCCGCGGGGCTGCCCCACGAAAAAGTAGACGCCATCCTGTCGGGCCTGCCCACGTCGTTTGAAAATGCACGCGAGCAAGCGGTCTACGAAATGGCGGTGTGCCTAACCAACGCGCGCTGGGTGTCGCGCGGCCTTTACGAGCGCGCGGTGAAGGTGCTCGGCCACGTCGGCATCACCGATGCCATTGTGTTGATGGGCAACTACACCAGCACCTCGATGACATTGGCGTTTTACGACGTGCCGGCAGGGGCGACGGGGATGCAACGTTAACAAACGCATTGCGTGACATGAAACATAAAACAGTTGCCATGCTCGGCCTGGCGGCGCTAATGCCCTTGAACGCCGGCGCGCAAGAAAACTTCCCCAGCCGTGCCGTGCACTGGATCGTGCCATTTCCACCCGGCGGCAGCATCGACATCGTCGGACGCGTGGTCGCGGCGCGGCTCGCGCACCATTGGGGCCGCCCTTGCGTGGTTGAAAATCGCGCGGGCAACGGCGGGCGCGACGGCGTGCGCGGCGTGATCAGCGCACCGCCCGACGGCTACACGCAATTGCTGGCGTTGAACACCCACTACACCATTGACCGCAGCCTCTTCAAAAACCTCGGCTACGATCCCGAAAAAGCGCTGCTGCCGGTAACGATAGTCGCTTCCACCTCGCAACTGTTGATCGGCAACCTGTTGTTCCCGCCGAAAAATATCAACGAGCTGATCGCGCTCGCCAAACAGCGGCCCAACGAAATCCACTACGGCTCGTCGGGCGCCGGCGGCTCGCTGCATTTGGCGATGGCGTTGTTCAACGCCCGCACCGGCATCGAGATGAGCCACGTGCCCCATAAAGGCGGCACGCCCGCGGCTGTCGAGTTGATGGCCGGGCAAATTCAAGTGATGTTCATCAACACCCCCGCCGGCGCGCACTACGTCAAAGCAGGCCGCGTGCGTGCGCTCGGGATCAGCACGGCGCAACGCTCACCGCAATTGCCCGAAGTGCCCACCATCGCCGAGGCCGGCGTGCCGGGTTTCAACATCGATGTGTGGTACGGCTTGTCGCTGCCCGCGGGCACGCCCGCCACGCTCATCACGCGCATGCATCGAGACGTGACTCAGGTGCTGGGCGAAGCCGATGTCCGCAAGCAGTTGATCGGTTATGGCGCGGAGCCGGTGAGCATTACGCCAGCGGATATGGTGAGGCGCATACGGGCGGAGACGGCGGCTTGGGCCAAGGTGATACGAGGGTCGTCGATTAAGTTTGAATAGCGATTGGTGCACTGATCGCACCCGCTATTCCAACATTGTCGTTCCCGCGCAGAGCCCGTCCCCGACTCAAACATCCGGGGACAGGCTCTGCGCGGGAACGACACCAGTGGTGTCGATGAATCCCATAGCAAAGGCATCGCCCGCCAAGGTAAGAGGCAAACCCCATTTACCCGCGTTGAATCGTGCTACCATGTTTGATCCACAACAGAAAGCTACCCCATGACCGCATCACACCCCGCCTCCCCGCAAACCACCGACCGCGACATTGAAGTCGGCCCCACTGACTGGAATGCGCAGGAATATTATTACTTGATGACCGCGCTGGTGGTCCCGCGCCCGATCGGCTGGATTTCCACCATCTCGGCGGCGGGCGTGAGCAACGTCGCGCCGTATTCGTTTTTCAATATGATGGGCAGCGATCCCCCGTATGTGGCGTTTGCGTCGACCGGCATCAAGGACAGCCTGCGCAACTTGCGCGAGGTACCGCAGTTCGTCGTCAACGTCGTCACCATGCACGTACTGGAGCAAATGAATTTCACCTCCACCGACTTCCCGCGCGACGAAAGCGAATTCGGCTGGGCAGGGCTCACCGCCGCACCGGCGGCAAAAGTAAAACCGTTTCGTGTGGGTGAAGCGCGCGCGCACATCGAGTGCGAGGTGAAGCAAATCATCACCGATCACAACACCAACATTATTCTTGGACGCATCGTGCACACCCATGTCGACAAAGCGGTGTGGAAAGACGGGCGCGTCGATCCGCGGCTGCTCGATCCGGTGTGCCGCTTGTCGGGTTCAGGTTATGCGAATCTCGGCGAGTTGGTGAACGTGGCGCGGCCGTTTTGGAAAGAGGTGCAAGGCTCGCAGGGGCTTGAGCGCATGCCCAAGGCGGTGAAGCGTTAATAAACCGACATCGTCATTCCAGCGTAAGCTGAAATCTAGTTCGTAGCGCTCCGGCGCAAAGCGCCGCAAACTTGCGCTGCGCGCGAGGTACAGCCTGGGTTCTGGCCTGCGCCAGAACGACGCGGCGGTAAAGCAAAACACCGGCTTTGGGTATTTTCGTAAATATTTGATTTAAAACACTATTTTTGGAAGAGTCTTCATGAACGCGCGACATTGGGTTTCTGGCCTCATCATCGCGGCATTGCCGTTGCATCACGCAGCCGCGCAACCCGCCGCGGAAAAATATCCGTCCAAACCCGGCCGCTTGATTTTGCCTTTTGGCGCGGGCGCTTCCACCGACATCATCGGCCGCATTTTCGCGCAGCGTTTCAGCGAAGCGTGGGGCCACACACTGGTGGTCGACAACCGCCCCGGCGCGGGCGGCATCATGGGCACTGAAATGGCCGCACGCGCGGCGGCCGACGGCTACAACATTTTCACCTTCGGCATCAATCAAACCATCACGCCGCAACTGCACAAAAAGCTGCCGTACGATCCGCTGCGGGATTTCGTGCACCTGTCGCTGTACGCGACCATGCCCAACATTTTGTGCATCAACCCCAAGCTGCCGGTAAAAACCGTCGGCGAATTCATCAAGCTTGCCAAGGCCAACCCCGGCAAGTTCAAGTATGCGTCATCCGGCATCGGCGCCTCACCACATTTGACCATGGAGTTGTTCAAAGCCGTGGCCGGCATCGACTTGATTCACGTGCCGTACAAAGTGGCCTCGGTCGGCTACACCGACACCATGTCCGGCGAGATTCAAGGCTTCTTTTTTAACCTGCCCGGGCCGCTGCCGCATGTGCGCACCGGGCGTTTGCGCGCGCTTGCCGTCACCTCCGCCAAGCGCGCGCCGCAAGTGCCCGATATACCCACCATGGGCGAATCGGGCGTTCCCGATTTCGAAGTCACCGTGTGGCAAGGCTACGCCATGCCCAAGGGCACTTCAAAGGCGCATCTGGCCAGCGTGCACGGGGCGATGATGAAAGCGCTCGCCGACCCTGATCTGCAAAAGCGCTTTTTCGACAACGGCGTCGCCGCCACGCCGCAAACGTCCGCTGAGTTTTCCAAATTCATTCACGCGGAATTTGCCAAGTGGAAACGGGCGGTGGAAATCGCGGGAGTCAAGGTCGAGTAACAAAAGCGCCACGCCTCCCTCAACCATCGGAATCACTCGTCATGCCCGCCCGACAACACCTGCTCGATGCCAGCATCGTCCACTACGAGTGGAACAACGCGATCCCGCCACGCCTTGAAATCGATCCCGGCGACACCGTGGTGTTTGAAACGCGCGACGCCTCCGACGAATTCTATAACCCCAACTCGACGCACGACGATGTGATGCGCCGCGTGTTCAAGGGGCACCCGCTCACCGGCCCGGTGCGCATACGCGGCGCACAGCCGGGCGACGTGCTGGCGGTCGAGATCATCGACATCGCGCCGCGCGCCAGCTTCGGCTGGACCAATGTGCGGCCGGGGCGCGGGTTGTTGCCCGAGAGCGAATTCTCCAAACCGTTTTTGCAGATTTGGGATGTGACCGACGGCCGTTACGCGCGGGGCCTGCGTACCATGCGCAACATCGCGGTGCCGCTGGCGCCCTTCCCCGGCGTGATGGGCGTGGCGCTCGATGACGCCGGCAGCCACAACACCGCGCCGCCGCGCAAAAACGGCGGCAACATGGATATCAAACAACTCACCGCCGGCACCACGGTGTATTTGCCGGTCTGGGTGGAGGGCGCGCTGTTCAGCATCGGCGACGCGCACGGCGCGCAAGGCGACGGCGAGGTGTGCATCACCGCCGTGGAAATGAACGCGCGCATCACGGCGAAGTTCGAACTCTTGCCCGCGCGCAACTTAAGCGAACCGCAACTGCGCATGCGCGGCGCTCCCGCGCGCGGCATCGACGGCCCGCACTACGCCACCACCGGCCACGGCCCCGACCTTTACCAATGCGCGCGGCAAGCGGTGCGCCACATGATCGAACACCTGGTGCGCGAGCGCGGGCTTACGCGCGAGGAAGCCTACATCCTGTGCAGCGTCGCCGTCGATCTCAAAGTGAGCGAAATCGTCGATGCGCCGAATTGGATTGTTTCGGCGTTTTTGCCGGAGATGGTGTTTCAAGGGAAATAGCGGCGCATCAGTAACCCGTCAGGGTGGGCGCGGTTTTTGTGCTCACGCGATCCTCGTCGGTGGTGGGCACAAAGGACGTGCCCACCCTATTTCCGTTTGAGCCGCCACCTGGGGGAGAATTTAGGTTGCCGCCTCAATACGTGCCTCCCACGTGGCAAGCAAATAGACGGCTAACGCGCCTGAGAGATTGACGGCCAGTTCCGCATGTCGGGCCTCTGGACGCACGCCGACCTTGCTCTTTCCGTGCGCGTCGCTGAGCCGGTTACGAAGCGAACCAAGACCTTCCACGACTGCGGTACAACCACCAAGGATTTGCCTGAACACCTGTTCAGTATGCCGTGATGGGGCTAGGTTCAACTGCTCAGTAGTTTGCCGGTACAGCTTGTTGATGTCCGCATTGTCGTCATACTGGACGGACGTCTCATCGAGAATGTGCTTGCAGACGCTTTCCAGAAGCGTTCGAGCCATCGTGATTGCGCCTTCGGGATCGGACGACCGCCGATCAAGCGCCTTGGACCAGGCTGCCTTTACATTAGGGATACGCTGATCAAGTAGGTAAAAGGTGCGCCCGAGGAAAGCGATGATGCCGATTATGCGAAATGAATGCTGATTTCATCAGGCCGAAGGCGCTTTCGATGTTTAATTCGGTGTTTTTCGCCGTTTTAGGCTTCCGCTGCACGCACTTATCCCGTGAGCGGCCTATCCCATTTGTAAATGTTCACCATCGCCAGCATCGCAAAGGCGCGATTGGCGTTCT
>VGIF01000052.1 GCA_016868015.1 Betaproteobacteria bacterium | reverse complement strand
AATCCGGTTGCGGCGGCGCGCGCAACCGGGGTGAGTGTTTATGGATCTGTTGCGCCATCGGCATGCACGCTTGCCTGGCCACGCGCGTCCACTTCACGAAGCCGGCCTTGATGAATTTGTCGGTTCGCGGGCGAATCGGGCGGCGGCGCAGTGCGTTTGGGGCCGCCGGCGAAGGCCATCGTGCATAGACCGCCAATGGTTTCCCCAGCTGCTGCGAAAGATGATGGCCCATCAAGCGCGCGAGCGTTTCGTTGCTGCCGCAGGTAGCTTGCGCCGCTGCCGAGATGGTCAAAAATATTCAATAAAAACAAATACTTACAGTTTTATTCATGATGGCGATGAGGCGTGTGTGGCCAAGCGTGCGCGCATGATAATCCTTCACGGCCGCGCGCAACACCTTTTGTTTGACCCTACCCATGTGCGGGCGTAGCATGAACTTGCCGTTGTAATGCTGTGCCATTCAAGGAGAGTTTGCATGGAACGCACGATACGCGATGTCGTCCGCAATCGGCAACCGGTTACCGCACCCATCGACATGTCGGTGCGCGACGCCGCCAAGATCATGAAGGTGCGGCAGATCGGCGCGATGATGGTGGTGGACGGCGGCATTCTGGTCGGCATATTCACCGAACGCGATGCGTTAAACCGCGCGGTGGCCGAAGGGCGTGACCCGCAAACGACGCGACTCTCCGACGTGATGACGCAACATCCGAAATCGGTCAATCCCGACGCGTCCTTCAGCGCCGCGTTGGAGTTAATGCACGAAGGGCGCTTTCGCCACGTGCCGGTGGCGGAAAACGGTATTCCCGTGGGCATGATATCCGTGCGCGACGCGATGGGCGCCGAACTCGAACAATTCGTCTACGAAATGCTGCGCCAGGAGCAGATGTCGCAGGTGCTGGCGTAGTCCGCGCGCCAAGCAATAATTCGCGCGCGTCGCGCGGGGCGTTGCATGCACTATCACGTCGGCAAACTCGATGAACCCCTGTTCGCCGTGCCGCACGGCTACGCGGGCCGCTCGCGCGGCTACCAGCGCGCTACGCTGATCGACCGCGGCATCGACTCGGTGCACATGGGCGTGGGGGTGGCGCGGCTCGCACCCGGCGGCAGCGTAGACACTTGCGTGCACGCCAACGAAAAAGGCATCTATGTGTTCGAGGGCGCGATCGAGCTTAAGCGCGGCAAGGATGTGTTTCGCCTGGGCGCGGATGATTACGCGCTGATCGCCACCGGCACGCCTCACGCGTACCGCAATCTCGGTGATCAACCCGCGCGCTGGTTCGATATGCAGGCGCCGCAGCCCAAGCCGCCCGGGAAATGGCAAGACACGTTTTTTGTGGCGGACGAAGTGCCGTGGCCCGAGCGCGCGGGTGATCTGCAAGGCATCGCGCAAGCCGGTCACTACCTGCCGCGCACGCCGATCATCAACCCCAATGCCGGCGTGTCGGGCTTGCGCGTGTTTCGCTTCATGGAAAAGGAATTCGGCGCGCAGTGTTTTTACATGATGCGCGGCGAGTTGGCGCCGGGCGGCGTGCGCGGTTATCACGATCACCCGGTGGAGGAAAGTTATCTCGCGTTAAACGGCGAGGCGATCATGTCGATCGAGGGCCAGGATTATCACCTGCGCGCCGGCGATTACGTGTGGACAGGGGTTGGCGCGTGCCACGCATTCAAAAACGTCGGCACGGAAGTGTTTCGCTGGATCGAAACCCAAGCCCCGCAGTTCCCGGCGCATCAGGGTACGCGCAATTATAATCAGTGGGAAAGGCTCAAGGCGGCGCAAATACCGCCGCGCTTAGACGCTTAGCGAATCCCGTTAATCGACACGCGCGCCAGCCTGCTTTACCGCCGCGGCCCATTTTGCCAATTCGTTGCGCATGAACTTAGTAAATTCTTCGGGTGTGCTGCCGATGGGCGGCGCGCCTTCCGAGGCAAGCCGCGCGTTCATCGCCGGTTGCTTGAGCACGTCGAGAATCTCGCGCTGGAGTTTCGCAATGATGACTTTGGGCGTGCCGTTGGGCGCGACCACGCCGGCCCATGAACTGACGTCATAGCCTGGCAAGCCCGCTTCGGCGATCGTCGGCACATCGGCCATCGCGGGCGAGCGCGCCGCGGTGGTGACCGCGAGCGCGCGCAGGCGGTTTGCCTTGGCGTGCGGCATCATGCCCGGCAGCGTGCCGAAGTTGATTTGGGTTTCGCCGGCGATCACCGCCGCCACCGCCGGCGAGCCGCCCTTGTACGGCACGTGCAGCATGTCGGTTTTTGATGCCCCGCGGAAAATTTCCGCGGCAAGATGGCCGGGTGAGCCGCTGCCCGACGACGAGTAGCGTATCGCTCCCGGCTTGGCGCGCGCCAAGTCGATTAACTCGCGTACCGACTTGGCGGCGACGTTGGGATGGCTCGCCAGCAGCAGCGGATACTGCGCGATCAGCGACACCGCGGCGAAGTCCTTGATCGGGTCGAACGGCAGTTTGCTGAAAATCGCCGGATTGATGGCATGCGTGGCCACCGTCGCCATCATCAGCGTGTAGCCGTCGGGATTGGCGCGCGCGGTGATTTCAGAGGCGACGTTGCCGGTGGCGCCCGAGCGGTTGTCGATGATCACCTGCTGCTGCAGCGATAGACCGAGCCCTTGCGCGATTTGGCGTGACAGGATGTCGGTGCTGCCGCCGGCGGTAAAACCCACCAGCATGCGTATGGGTTTACTGGGATAGTCCGCGGCGACGCCGCTGGCGGCGGCGGCGAACGTAACGGCGCCAGCGATCCCGCGGATAAAGGGATGATGGGGCATGATGTGGTTCTCCAAGGGATTATCGTTGAGGTTACGACTTGTTTGTGACACACATATTACGGGAGCGCGGCGCGTCAGTTGTCATGGCGCTTGATCGTAGAGTGTCGTGTTGACAAGCCATTCAGGGTGATGCGCGCCTTCGGCGATATTCCAATCGCGGCTGCTGAATTCGCCCGCCGGCAGATCCAATAGCAGCCACGAAAAAAACTTCCCTACCGCGGCGGCGGCGATAAGTTTGCCTTCCTCACGATAACGACGATACAGCAGGGCGTCCGGATAGAGTGCGGGGTCGGCGGCCATTTGCTGGTCAACCATGGGCGTGCGAGCGGGGCTGGGGATCGCGGATGTGACGGCGACGCCGCGAGCCGCCAGTTCCATCGTGAGGCAACGCGCGAGCATGGTTGACGCGGCTTGCGACACGCAATAGGCGGTTGCGCTCACCCGCGCACGGCTCGCGGAGTTGGAGCCCACGAACAACACGCGCGCGCCGCTGTCATATACCGGCAACAATTCCAGTGTAAGAAAGAGCCTGGCTTCGACGTTGGTGTGCATCAGCGTGCGCCAGTTGTCGCGCGTGATGGCGAGCAGTGGCTCAAGGCGGTGCAGACCGGCGGCGTGCACCACATAGCGCACGCCGCCGGCGTCTTGTGCAAGGCGCGCGAGTGTGGTGCGGCCGGCGGGGTCGGCAACATCACAGGCGATGGGAAGCACGTTCGCGCCCGCCGCCGCCGCGGTTTCGTGCAGCGGTGCCGCGCGCCGCCCCACCGCGAGCACCGTGACGCGGCGTTGCGCGAGCGCTAGTGCAACCGCGCGTCCGATGCCCGATCCGGCGCCGGTTACGATGGCTACGACAGGTGAGGCGGCAGCATTCATACGGGCTCATTGTATATCGTAGATTGTTGACAATCTACAAAAAACCGGATGAAATGCTGCGCCATGACGGGCGCCAGCAATACGACCAGAGATGCGACAAGGCCTGCCATTGCCCTGCGCAACAAGGCGGCCCCGGCTCCACCCCCGGCGACGCCGGGCGACGCGCTGCGCCTGTTGCGCGAACAGTCGCTCACCGCGCTGGTGCAGCGCGAAATCGAGCGCCAAATCGTGTCGGGCGATCTTGCCGCGGGCGCGAAACTCAACGAAATCGATTTTTGCAACGAACTGGGCGTCTCGCGCGGGCCGGTGCGCGAGGCGTTTCGCATGCTCGAGCAGGCGGGGCTGGTGCGCACCGAAAAAAATCGCGGCGTGTTCGTGCGCCAGGTGTCGATCGAGGAAGCCAACGAGATTTATGAAGTGCGCGCTGCGCTCGACGGGCTGATTGGCCGGCTCGCCGCGAGCCGCATCACGCCCGCGCAGCTCGCGCGCTTGAAGGCCGTCGTCAAACGCATGCGCGCGGCCGAGCGCACGCTCGATGCGGACGAATATTTCCCGCTTAACCTCGAATTCCACGAGGTGCTGGCCGAAGCCACTGGCAACGCCGCGCTGATCGCGAATTACCGCCGTGTGGTGAATGAATTGAACCTCTATCGTCGCGAAATGTTGTTGCGCGACGCCGATAACATCACGCGCTCGACGCGTGAGCACGAGGCGATTATCGAGGCGGTGGCCACGGGCCAGGCCGAAACCGCCGAACGCCTGTTGTTCGACCACGTCATCCGCAGCCGCGAGCGTTTGCACCGCGCGCTCGCCATGCCCGCGCCGCGCGCGCGCAAAGCGCCGCGCAAGGCGGCGTAACCGTTTTGTCTCAACACACAAAGGAAACCACAATGGCAGCAGCAAGCAACCTTCCGCCGGTGAACGTCAACGGTATCGACTACCGCAGGCCGACGCGTCCGGTAGCGGTAGTGTGCATCGACGGCGGCGATCCCGCGTATTTGCGGCGTTATCTCGAGGAGGGCGCGGTGCCGAATATCGCGCGTTTCATGACGCGCGGCTTCGGCGCGGTGGCTGAAGGCACCATGCCGAGTTTCACCTGCCCCAATAACATGTCGATCATTACCGGCACGCCCGCTTCGCGCCACGGCATTTCCGGCAACTATTATCTGGATACCGCAACCGGCCAGCCGGTGGTGATGACCGGGCCGGAGCTGCTGCGCGGCGACTCCATCGTCACCAAATTCGCGCAAGCCGGCGCCAAGGTGGTGTCGATCACCGCCAAGGACAAGCTGCGCAGACAGCTCGGCAAGGGGCTCGATGTGTCGCAAGGCCACGTCAGCTTGTCCACCGAGTTCGCCAGCAAGTGCACGCTGCAGGAAAACGGCATCGCCAACGTGCTCGATTTCGTCGGCGCGCCGCAGCCCGATATGTATTCGATGGAGTTGTCGCTGTTCGTGCTCGATGCCGGCATCAAGCTGCTGGAAAAATCGCACCGCGATATTTTGTATTTGTCGCTGACCGACTGGGTGCAGCACAAATACGCGCCGGAGGAATCCGAAGCCAAGCGTTTTTATCAGGAAATCGACAAACGTTTCGGCCGGTTGGCGGACCTCGGCGCGATCGTCGCGTTGACCGCCGATCACGGCATGAACGATAAATCGGATGCCGCCGGCAACCCGAACGTGATCTGGCTGCAAGACATACTCGACAAAAAATTCGGCAAGGGCGACACCAAGGTGATTTGCCCGATCACCGACGCGTTTGTCGCGCATCACGGCGCGCTGGGCGGCTTTGTGCGCGTGTGGTGCCGCGGTAAAGCCACCGCACGTCAAATCATCGCCGAAATCCACGGCATCCCAGGCATCGAAGCCGCGCTCGATCGCGAAACGGTGTGCCGCATGTACGATTTGCCGCCGGATCGCGAAGGCGACGTGGCGGTGATTTCCACTGCTAATGTGTGCATCGGCGCTTCCGAAGCCGATCACGATCTGGCGGGCTTGAAGGGCCACCGCTTGCGCACGCACGGCGGCGTGTCGGAAGCGTCGGTTCCGTTTATCGTGTCCGAGCCGTTAAACGACCGCTACAAGTTAAAGGCCGGCGCGGCGACGTTAAAGAGCTACCAGATTTTCGATTTTGCGTTAAACGGCACGGTGCAGTAATGAGCGCACCGGTCAGTCTGCCGCGCAGCGGCAAGCTCGCGGTATACGCGGCGCCCAATCAGCCGTTCGAGCTTCAAACCTTTCCGCTGCGCGAGCCGCGCGCGGGCGAAGTGCTAGTGCGCATCCGCATGTCGACGATTTGCCGCTCGGATATCCATTCGTACTTGGGGCATCGTCCGAACCCGTGCCCCGGCGTGCTGGGCCACGAAATCATCGGTGACATCGTTGCGCTGGGTGCTGGCGTCAAGTCCGATATGCGCGGCGCGCCGCTCGCGGCGGGCGACCGCATTACCTGGAGTGAGTATTTCATTCCGGGGCCTAACTACTACACCGAAGTGCTCGACCTGCCGCAAAAATCGCACGGCGTCGACAAGTACGGCCACATGGCGGTGAGCACCGAGCCGCATCATCACGGCGGTTTCGGCGAATATTGTTACGTGTTGCCGCAATCTTGGATACTCAAGTTGCCGGCGGAATTGACCGACGAGGAAGCCACGCCGATCAACTGCGGCGTCGCCACCATGATCTGCGTCACCGAGCGCGCCGAAATCGGCATGGGTGACGCGGTGGTGATCCAAGGCCTGGGGTTGCTGGGGCTGTACGGCGCGGCGATCGCCAAGGCGCGCGGCGCGCGGCTGGTGATCGGCCTTGACACCGTCGCGGCGCGGCGCGATTTGTCGGCGCGTTTTGGTGTCGATCACGCGTTCGATCCCGCCGCGACGTCCGAAAAAGACTTGATCAAGGCGGTGCAAAAGTTATGCGCGCCCGAAGGCGCCGACGTGGTGATCGAAGTGTGCGGTTACCCGCAGGTGATTCCCTCGGGCATCGAGTATTTGCGCACCGGCGGGCGCTACGTGATGGGCGGCGTGGTCAACCCCGACGCCAACGTTACCATCGACGTCAATCGCATCTTGCGCAAGCTACTCACGCTACGCGGCGTGCACAACTATCACCCGCGCAACCTGATCGAGGCGCTGGATTTCGTGCACGCCAATCGCAAGCGTTTTCCGTTTCATGAGCTGGTGGACGGCAAATACCGGCTCGATCAAGTGGGCAAAGCCATGCAGGACGCGGCCGAGCGGCGCGTGCTGCGCGCGGCTATTGTTCCGTGATGCCTTGATACCTTGAACCGTTAACGAGAGAATCAACATGTCAGCAAATTCGGCCGCGGAACCGGATCTGGGCTACACCCCCAAGGGCTTATATATCGGCGGCCAATGGCAGGCGGCGGCCGATGGCCGCAGCTTCGCCACGCTGAGTCCTTCGACTGGGCGCAAGTTGGGAGAGGCGCCGTATGCCGCTGCCGCCGATGTCGATCGCGCGGTGCAAGCGGCGAAAAAAGCCTTTGTCGATTGGCGGCGCATGCCGATGCGCGAGCGCGCCAAGTGTCTAGAAGCGTTGGCGCGGCGCATCCGCGAGCAACGCGACGCGTTGGGCATGATGGACGCGGTGGACGCTGGCAACGCGGTCATCGGCATGCGCGGCGACATGGATTGGACGGCGGACAGTCTCGATTATTTCGCCGGCCTGGTGACCGAGATCAAGGGCGAAACCAGTTCGCAGGGGCCGCGCCATTTGAATTTCACGCGGCGCCAGCCGTATGGCGTGGTGGGCAAGATCAATCCGTTTAATCATCCGTTTCGCTTTTGCGCGGAAAAGGCCGCGGCGCCGCTCGCCGCGGGCAACTGCGTGGTGATCAAAGGTTCCGAGCAGGCGCCGCTGTCGAGCTTGAAACTTGGCGAATTGTGCGAAGGCATTTTCCCGCCCGGCGTGGTCAACATCGTCACCGGCGACGCGGCAACCGGCGAGGCTCTGGTGCGCCATCCCGACGTGCCGCGCATCGGCCTGGTGGGCTCGGTCGAAGCGGGGCGCAAAGTGGCGATGGCCGCGGCCGAGGGCTTAAAGCGGGTGAGCCTCGAACTGGGCGGGAAAAACCCCATCATTATTTTTCCGGATGCCGACCCCAAGGCCGCCGCGGCCGCGGCGATCAAGGGCATGAACATGAATCGCCAGGGGCAGTCGTGCAGCTCCACCTCGCGCGTGTTCGTGCACGAGTCGCTGCACAAACCGGTGCTAGCAGAAATCGTGCGGCTGGCCGAGGCGCTGCCGGTCGGTTTTCCGTGGATCGAAAAAAACGAGCTGGGACCGATCGTCTCGGAAAAACAATACACGCGGGTGACCGGTTACATCGACGCCGGCAAGCGTGAAGGCGCCAAACTGATGACCGGCGGCGGTAGACCCAGCGCGCCGGAACTGCAAAACGGTTTTTTTGTGATGCCCACGGTGTTCGATGGCGTGACACAAAGCATGCGCATCGCCAGTGAGGAAATCTTTGGGCCGGTGATGTCGGTGATGACCTGGCGTGACAGCGAGGACGTGTTGGCTCAGGCGAACGGATTGAGTTATGGGTTGACCGCCGCCATCGTCACGCAGAATCTTGCGCAGGCGATGGAAACTGCCGAGCGCGTGGAAGCGGGCTATGTCTGGATCAACGGCAACGGCCGTTATCTGGGCGCGCCGTACGGCGGTTGGAAGTCAAGCGGTTTGGGGGTGGAAGAAACATTCGAAGAAATGCTCAGTTACACGCAAATCAAAAACATACACATGCGGTGGTAGCCGCGGCGATGTAACACAGGCGTCATCTTGCCCGATTAGATTGCTGACTGGATTGAGTGAAACAAGCAATCCAAACGAGTTAACCGATAACTATCGAGGAGGCAATATGTCTGATGTGTTTTTCAAGTGGATGCGCAACACGATGCTGATCGTGTGCGCGATGGTGGCATCGAGTGCCCATGCACAGGTGCGCGAACTGCGTGTGGGAGTCGCCTCTCATGTGCGCTCGCTCGACGTGCAGGAAATAACCAGTAATTCCGGCGCATCGTTTCTGTACCAAATTTTCGATACCCTGATCGAGCGCGATAACCACGCCGCGCCGCTTAAATTCCAGCCGGGGCTCGCGACCAGTTGGAAAATGGTGTCGCCGACCACCATGGAGTTAAAGCTGCGCGAGGGCGTCATCATGCACGACGGCACCACGCTCGACGCGGAAGACGTCAAGTTTTCGCTCGAGCGCGTGCTCGACACCAAAGACCCGCGCTACACCAGCGCGCGCGGGCGCTTTTTTTATAACCTTAAAAGCGTGGAGGTGGTCGACCGCTTGACGGTGCGCGTGCATACCCACCGGCCTGATCCGTTGCTGGAGACGATACTCTCGGCGCGTAACGCCGGTATTACCTCCAAGGAGCATGTCGAGAAGGTCGGCAAGGACAAAGCGGGGCTAATGCCAGTCGGTTCCGGCCCCTACCGCGTCGATGCGTTTAAGCCTACCGAATTGCTGAACTTAACGCGCCACGAGCGCTTCTGGGGCGAGCGTCCGCCGTTCGATCGGATTACGTTCACGCGCATTCCCGAAGTCGCGGCGCGCATTACTGCGCTGGTGAATCGCGAAGTTGATTTCATCACCAACGTGCCGCCCGATCAAGAGGGCGCGATACGCCGCGTCAAAGGGCTCAAGCTGGTGGGTGCGCCGCTGCCGGTGTTTCACATCTGGGTGCTCAATATGAGCCACCCCGCAACCGCCAATCCCGATGTGCGAAAGGCGTTGAATCTCGCGATCGATCGTGAGGCCTTGGTGAAGGGCTTGTGGGCGGGGCGCGGTTACGCGCCCAAGGCGCACCAGTTCAAGGAGTACGGCGAGCCTATGTTCATGCCCGATCTCGCGTTCTACCGTTACGACCCGAAACAGGCGCGCGAGCTGCTGAAAAAAGCCGGCTACAAGGGCGAACAAATCACCATCACCTTTTTCCCCGAGTACTACCTATACGGCAACCATGCCGCGGTGGCGGTGGCGGACATGTGGAAAAAAGTCGGCATCAACGTCAAGCTGCAAATGAGCGAGCCTGCGTTCAGCAACGCCGATCACACCAAAGTGATGGTGCAGCCTTGGTCCAATCCGCTGTATTACCCGGACCCGATGGGCGTATTTGACACGCATTGGTCGGCAAACAGTTGGGTGGTTAAAAAAGGTTTGTGGAAGCCGGATCATCCCGAATGGGCGCCCACGTATGAAAAGGCGCGCTTTTCCACCAACATCAAGGAACGGCGCGAGGCCTATCGCAAGCTGCTCACCATGGCCGACGCGATGAGCGGCTGGATCGTGCTGTATCAGCCCTACGAATCTTACGCCATGAACGAGAACATCGATTGGCGCATCCCCAGCGCGCAGCGGCCGTATAAGCTGACGTTCCGCGCTGGCCAGGTGAGCTTCGCGAGCCGTTAGTCGGATCCAGCGTACGCAACGCGGCGAATCCCGAAATGCTCCGCTTTATAGCTTGGCGACTGGGGCGGGCGGCGCTGACAGTGCTGCTGGTGCTCGTGGGGTGTTTTGTTGCGATACGCTCTGCGGGTTCGCCGGTGGATATTCTGTATCCGGAGGATGCAACGCCGGAACAGACCGCGCTACTTGAAAAGCAATGGGGGCTCGACCGCAGCCTGCCCGAGCAATTCGGCCTGTACGTGGCGAATCTCGCGCGCGGTGATTTTGGCGTAAGCATTATCGAGCGCCGGCCGGTGACGCACATCTACGCCGAGAAGCTGCAGCCGACGCTGCAACTCGCGGGATTGGCGCTGCTGATCGGTGTATGCGTCGGCATTCCACTGGGGGCGATCGCCGCGCTGCGGCGCGGGCGCGCGGCGGCGCGCGCGGCGATGGCGCTGGCGTTTACTGGCTACGCCGTGCCGCATTTCATTATTGCCATCGTGCTGATACTGATTTTTAGTTATCACCTGAACTGGCTGCCGAGTACGGGTGCGGCAAGCGCCTGGCATTACGTTTTGCCCGCGGTGACGCTGGCGCTGCCGTTAATCGCCGCCATCGCGCGCTATATGCGTAGCACCATGCTTGACGTGATGAACCAGGATTACGTGCGCACCGCGCGCGCCAAGGGCGTGGCGGAGCCGCGCGTGGTGACGCTGCACGTGATGCGTAACGCGCTGTTGCCGCTGATCACCGTGCTGGGGCTGGAGGTCGCCGGGTTGATCAATGGCTCGCTGATCGTCGAGACGGTGTTTTCGTGGCCCGGACTGGGCAAGGTGTTGACCGGATCGGTATCGCGCCGCGATTTTCCGGTGCTGCAGTTTGGCGTCATCGCCTACGCCATCGCGGTGGTGTCGATCAACTGTTTGGTGGACGTGCTCTATGCGGTGGCCGATCCGCGCGTGCGGGTGGAATCGTGAACACAGCCCTCGCCGGTGCTGCCGCGCCCGCCGATAGTGCATCCGAATTTTCGTTGCGGCGGCGGCTGTCGTTTCGCCGTATGCCGGTCAGCATCAAGGCGTGTGCCATGCTCGCGGTGTTAATGGCGGTGGTCGCGGTGTTCGCGCCGTGGTTGACGCCGCACGATCCGGACGCGACGCAAATGCTCGCTCGTTTAAAGCCGCCCGCCTTCATGGAGGGCGGCGAGTTGAACCACGTCTTCGGCACCGACCAGGCGGGCCGCGATTTGTTGTCGCGTTGCATCTACGGCGTGCGGGTGAGCGTGGGCATCGCGCTGTTCGGTTTGGTGATCGGCTGTCTGATCGGCACCACGCTGGGGGTGATCAGCGGGCTCTTCGGCGGCATCGTCGATCGCGCGATCATGATGCTGGTGGATGTGTTTATCTCCGTGCCCAATTTGCTGATCGTGCTGGTGGGCGTGGCGGCCTTCGGCACCGATATTATTGTGTTGGTGTTTTTGATCGGCCTTGCGCGCTGGGAGACCTACGCGCGCATGGTGCGTGGCCAAGTGCTGCAGGTGCGCGAGATGCCCTACATCGAGGCGAGCCGCGCGCTGGGCGCGAGCCGAGCCTGGATCGCGATTCGCCACGTGCTGCCCAATATCGCCTCCCCGCTGATCGTGCTGTTGACGCTGAACTTTCCGTCGATCCTGCTGCTGGAGTCGTCGCTGTCGTTTCTGGGTATCGGCGTGCAGCCACCGACGGCCTCGCTCGGCAGCATGGTGGGCGACGGGCGCGACCACTTGATCGCGGCGTGGTGGGTGGCGGTGGCGCCGGCGCTGGTGATCGTGGCGATCACCTTCGTGGTACAGATGCTCGGCGATTGGCTGCGCGACGTGATGGATGTGCGCATCGATGACTGAGCGCATGCCAAATCGCGATGCCGCGGTACTTAATCTACCCAATGTACTTGAGGTGCGCGGCTTAAACGTGCACATCGCCACCGACGACGGCGAACTGTGTGCGGTAGCAGACGCGGCGTTTAGCGTGCGCGACGGCGAAACGCTGGCGCTGGTGGGCGAATCCGGCGCCGGCAAATCGATGACCGCGCTCGCCGTGATGCGCTTGGCGCAGTCGGCGGCGATACGCGTTAGCGGCGAGATTCTGTTGCGCACGGGCGAGGGCGAGCCGCTTAATCTGCTTGCGCTTAACGCGCCAGCGATACGCGCGGTGCGCGGGCGCCTCGCGTCGATGGTGTTTCAAGAGCCGATGACCTCGCTCAACCCGGTGCTGCGCGTGGGCGATCAGATCGCCGAAGCGATCGTGGCGCACGAGGCGATAGGCTGGCCCGCGGCGCGCGCACGCGCGTTGGATCTGCTGCGGCTGGTGGGCATCGCGGACGCGCCGGCGCGCAGCCGCACGTTCCCGCATGAGTTGTCCGGCGGCATGCGCCAGCGCGTGATGATCGCGATCGCGTTGGCTTGTCGGCCGCGGCTATTGATCGCCGATGAGCCGACTACCGCGCTCGATGTTACGGTGCAGGCTCAAGTGCTGGCTTTGATTCGCTCGCTGCAGAAAGAGTTGGGCATGGCGGTGTTGTTCATTACGCACGACTTGGGCGTGGTGGCACAGATCGCCGACCGCGTGGCGGTGATGTACGCGGGGCGCATCGTGGAAGAAGCGCCGGTGCGTGACCTGTTCGCCGCGCCGCGTCACCCCTATACCCAGGGCCTGCTGCGTTCGATGCCCAATGCCGGGCGCGCGGCGCGCAGCCACCGTATCGCGCCGATTCCAGGATCGATGCCGAGCCTCGCGCGCCTGCCGTTGGGCTGCGCGTTTCATCCGCGCTGCGAGCGTGCCGAGCCGGGCCGCTGTGATGCCGGCGTGCCTGCGCTGGAGGCCATCGGCGACTTGCGCGCGGTACGCTGTTGGCGCTGGCGAGAGCCGGCGTTAGCCGCCGCGGAGAACGGCTGATGCCCGCGCGCGAACTGATCAAAGCGCAGCAGGTCAGCGTCAGCTTCGAGGTGCGTCGCGCGGGCTGGCGCCGGCACGCGTTTCAAGCGGTGCGTGCGGTCGATCTCACCATTGGCGAGGGCGAAGTGCTGGCGCTGGTGGGCGAATCCGGCTCCGGCAAAACCACGCTGGGGCGCGCGCTACTGCGTTTGATCGAGGTGAGCGCTGGCACGATTGAATTTCGCGGCCAACTGATCACCGGGCTCGCCCCTGCGGCGCTACGGCCGTTGCGCCGCGAAATGCAAATTATTTTTCAAGACCCGTTCGCTTCGCTTGACCCGCGCATGCGCGTAGGCGACATCATCGCCGAGGGCTTGCGCATCCATGGCGTGGCGGATGCCGCGGCACGCGCGGCGCGCGTCGCGCAGTTGCTCGCGCAAGTCGGCTTGGAGCCCGAGCACGCGTGGCGTTTTCCGCACGCGCTCTCCGGTGGCCAGCGCCAGCGCGTGGGCATTGCGCGCGCGCTGGCGTTGAACCCGCGTTTTATCGTGGCCGACGAACCGGTGTCTTCGCTTGACGTGTCGGTGCAGGCGCAGATCATCAATCTGTTGTACGAGTTGAAGGAACAACTGTCGCTCACGCTGTTGTTCATCACCCATAACCTCGGCGTGGTGCGCTTGATCGCCGACCGCGTGGCGGTGATGTATTTGGGGCGCATCGTCGAAATAGCGGATACTGAATCGTTGTTCGAGCGCCCAGCGCATCCGTATACGCAAACGCTGCTCGCCAGTATTCCGCTGCCCGATCCGAACGCGAAGTTCGAACCGGTGGCGCTCGCCGGCGAAATGCCCAGCGCGCTCGATCCGCCCTCCGGCTGCGCGTTTCGCACGCGTTGCACGCGCGCCTCGGCGCAATGCGCCGCGTTGCCGCCGCCGCTCGACAAGGTACGCGGGGGCGACGCACACAGCGCCGCGTGCTGGCATCCGATACAATTTTAAGTATTTGATTTTTAAAGGTCTTTTTAAATGCAATCAAAACCCTGGAATGTGCTGCTGATCATCGTCGATCAATGGCGCGCCGATGCGCTCGGTTGCGTGGGGCACCCTTGTTTGCGCACGCCGCACATCGATCGTCTGGCGCGCGAGGGGGTGTTGTTCACGCGCCATTACGCGCAAAGTTCGCCGTGCGGGCCGAGCCGCGCTTCGCTGCACGCCGGGCAATATCTGATGAATCATCGCGTCACCACCAACAACACGCCCACCGCGGCGCATATCAAAATGCTGCCGTGGTTCATGCGCGAGGCGGGCTACGATCCGGCGTTGATCGGCTACACCACCACGGTGCCCGATCCGCGCGAAGCGGATGCCAACGATCCGCGCTTTCGTACCAACACCATCGCCGACGGTTGGAGCATCGTGCGCGACTTCGAAGGCGAGCGCGAACACTATCTGGCTTACCTGTCAGGCCTGGGTTACCACATGCCCGACGAATACGTCGAAATTTTCCGTCCCGCGCCCGGTGCCGACGAAAGCAAGCGCTTCGCGGCTTCACCCATACGCGCCGAACATTCCGAAACCGCCTGGTCGATCGACGGCGCGCTCGACTACATGCGCATTCGCAAGGATGAGCCGTGGTTCATGCATTTGGGCACTTACAGGCCGCATCCGCCGTTCATGGCGCCCGCGCCGTATCACGAGATGTACGATCCGGCGGCGGTGCCCAAGCCGGTGCAAGCGGCGACGCTCGATGACGAAAAAAACGTGCACCCGTTGACGCGTTTGTTGCTCGACACCGTCAAGGCCAAAAGCGGCGTGCAATACATGGATGGCCTTGCCGCGGAAGTCAGCGTCGAAGACTGGTGCAAAATGCGCGCCGCTTACTATGGCCTGTGCAGCGAGGTCGACGATCATCTGGGGCGCGTGTTCCAGTTGCTGCGCGACACCGGGCAGGACGAGCGCACGCTGATTATTCTCACCTCGGACCACGGCGAACAACTCGGCGATCATCACCTGGTCAACAAGCGCGGTTACTTTCCGCAGTCCTATCATATTCCGTGCATCGTGCGCGATCCGCGCCCCGCGGCGAACGCCGCGCGCGGTAAACAATACGACGTGTTTACCGAAAACGTCGACGTGCTGCCGACGATACTGGAATGGCTCGGTCGGCCGTTGCCGCACCAATGCGACGGCCGTTCGCTGCTGCCGTTTGCGCACGGCGTAGCACCCGCCGATTGGCGCAAGGCGGCGCACTGGGAATACGACTTTCGCGACATGGCAGGGCGTAAAGCCGCCGAGCGCTTGGGCATCGACTCCGATGCCACCAGTCTCGCGGTGCTGCGCGACGACGCGTTTGCCTATGTGCATTTTGCGCAGTTGCCGCCGCTCCTTTTCGACTTGAAGCGCGATCCGCACTGGATGCGCAGTGTAGCGGACGAGCCTGCCTATGCCGGCGTGGCGCTGCAGTATGCGCGGCGCATGCTCGATTGGCGGCTGCGGCATGCCGATCGCACACTGACCGGGTTGGCAATCAGCGAGCGCGGGTTGGTGGGGAAGTTTTAGCCGCATGGCGTGATATGCCGTGCATCGAGCGTAGTGGTTTACTTCACTAAGGAGAAACAAATGGCTTTGCTGAAATTAAGGTGGGCAGGTTGGGTGCGCGCCGCGGTGATGGGCATGGCGTTGCTGATCGCCGGCGGCGCTGCCGCACAAGAGTGTGAAAACCCACGTGTGCTGCGCTTTTCGATGGTACCGACGCAAGATAGTTTGCGCGAGCTTTCGTACTACAGGCCGGTGCTTGATCTGCTGACTAAAAATACTGGCAAGAAAATAGAGTTCTTCATGCCGACGTCCTACGCATCGGTGGTGGAGGCATTGCTCGGCAAGTGGGTGGACTTCGGCATTCTGGGGCCGGAGACCTACGTCATCGCCAAGCGCAAATCGCCCGCGGTGGAGGTCTTCGGCACTTACCATCGCGCAAAAGACGGCATTCAGGAAGAAGGCCCCGGCTACAAGGCAGTGCTGATTACCAAGAAGGGTTCAAGTTACACCACCATCGAGTCGTTGAAGGGTTCGGTGGTCGCGCTGGTGGATGCGGCAAGCACCTCGGGCGGCTTGATTCCCGAGCATGTTTTTCCGCGGCAGGCGAAGATTGCGCCGCTCAAGCAGTATTTTTCGCGCGTGGTGTACGCCGGCGGGCACGATCTTTCCGCGATTGCCGTGGCCACGGGCAAGGTCGACGCGGGTTTTGTCGCCTCGCACCGCTTTATGGAAACCGTGAACGCGGGCAAGGTCAAGCTCGATGACTTCAACTTCCTGTGGTATTCGCCGTTGATCCCGCAGGACCCATTCGTCATCCGCAACACGCTGTGCGAAGACCTGCGCAAGAAAATCGTCGATACCTTTTTGACCGTGGACAAGACGCCCGAAGGCCAAAAGTATTTGCAGAACGTCAGGTCGTTGCGCATCGTCAACATGAGCGATAAGGACTACGACATCGTGCGCGAAGTGACCAAATAAATGGCCGGCGTAATGCAAGTGAAGGATCTGCGGGTGAGCTACACCGCGGGGCGGGAGATCCTGAAAGGGGTGAGCTTCGATGTCGCGGCCGATGATTTTCTCGCCATCATCGGCCCCAGCGGCGCGGGCAAATCGACGCTCATCCGTTGCGTGAATCGGTTGGTGGAGCCCACCGGCGGTGCCATCGTGTTCGGCGGGCGCGATTTGTTGAAACTCTCCGAAGCCGAGATGCGCCACGAGAGGCGCAACATCGGCATGATTTTTCAGGAGTTCAATCTGATCGAGCGTCTCTCGGTGATCGACAACGTGCTGACCGGCCGCTTGGGCTACACCGGCACCTGGCGCAGCCTGTTTCGCATGTACACCAAGGAAGACATTCGCAACGCGGTGCGCCTGCTTGATCGCGTAGGGCTGATCGAGCACTTGGACAAACGCGCCGACAAGCTCTCCGGCGGGCAGCGCCAGCGCGTGGGTATCGCGCGTGCATTGATCCAGAACCCGAAAATGCTGCTGATCGACGAGCCGACGTCGAGTCTCGACCCGAAAATCGCGCGGGAAGTGATGGGCTTGATCCGCGAAATCGCGTGTGAATTTCGCGTGCCTGTGTTGTGCAACATCCACGACGTCGATCTGGCGCTGGAATTTTGCACGCGCGTGATCGGCTTGCAAGACGGGGTGAAGCGCTTCGACGGCCCACCTGCCGAAATCGACAAGCACGTGCTCGCTGATATTTACGCCATGGAGGTGTTGTAGCCGATGGCCGCGAATGCCGATTTGTCCCGCTACGACGCCGAAGTCGAAAAGCTCGCGGCGTGGCGCGCGCGCTCGCGGCGCGTGCGCTACACCATTTATTTTTTGATCGCGGCGCTGATCGCTTGGAGCGTCGAGGCGATTGTGGTGGGTGACACCGACTGGAGCCGCATCACGTGGGCCAGCATGCTGGACACTGCGAAACGGTTTATGGCGGTCGATTTCACTATCTTCACCAATTTGCTGCTTCCGGCGCTGGAAACGGTGCTGATGGCAACCCTGGGGACGCTGGTGGGTTTGGTGCTGGCGGTGCCGGTGGCGTGGCTCGGCGCGATGAATATTTCACCGCTGGGCAAGGCCACCTACGGCATTGGCCGCTTGCTGATGACGCTGTCACGCTCGGTGCATGAAATCGTGTGGGGGTTGATTTTTGTCGCTGCGGTGGGGCTGGGCGCGCTGGCAGGTGTTTTGGCGATGGGCGTGCGTTCGATCGGCTTTATCTCCAAGACGGTGGCGGAGGCGATCGAGGACGTGAACCCCGGTCCGGTGGAGGCGATGCGCGCGGTGGGCGCGAACCGTTTTCAGATTTTGTTGTTTGGCATTTTGCCGCAAGTGATACCGGTCTTCGTCGGCAACGTCATATTCGAGTGGGACGTGAATATCCGGCGTTCCACCATCATGGGGCTGGTGGGCGCGGGCGGCTTGGGCCTAGCGCTGCACCGCCAGATGGCGGCGTATAACTACGGCGGTATCGCGACGGTGATTATTGTGATTCTCCTGTTGATTATCGCGGGCGAGATCATCTCGTATTACGCGCGCAAGGCGGTGATCTGATGTCAGTCGCCACCACCAGCCAAACACGCGCGTTGCCGGAATGGCGGCGTTTTCGTTTTCCGCAAAGCCTGTACAAATATGGCGCGGTGATCGGCGCGCTGGCGTTTATTTACTGGTCGCTCGAGATGCTGCGCATCGATGTCGAGCGTCTGCCGGGCATGTTAGGCCGCATGGGCGAAGTGCTGTCGGAGCGTTACTGGCCGCCGGCAGTGTCGCATGTGCTCGAAGCCGGTTATTTGCAGGCGGTGATCGACACCTTTCAGATGTCGTATGTCGCAACGGTGGTGGGCATGTTGATTGCCATTCCGCTGGCGTGGTTCGGCGCCTACAACATGACGCCGAGCCGCCGCTTTTTGTACCCGGTGGCGCGCGTGATCGTGATGACCTGCCGCTCTGTGCATGAAATGATCTGGACCATCGTGATCGTGGCGATCGTGGGCTTCGGCATGCTGCCGGGCACGCTGGCGATGACGCTGTTTTGCATCGGCTTCGCCGGCAAATTGCTGTCCGAGGCGGTGGAAGCGATCCGCGTCGGGCCGGTGGAGGCGATCCGCGCGTCCGGCGCGAACGAGTTTCAAGTGTTCGTGTTCGCGGTGCTGCCGCAGGTGCGCGTGGCGTGGACCGGGATTGCGATTTACACCTGGGACGTGGTGTTCCGCGCCGCGACCGTGGTGGGCTTTTTCGGCGCCGGCGGCATGGGGCATTTTTTGCGCGAAAGCGTGCAGCGCGTTGAATCCAACCAAGTCGCGGCGATTTTGCTTTCGATCGTGGTGATTGTGATGATCGCCGAGCTGGTCTCGGCTTGGATACGCAGCCGCATTGCGGGCGCAATTGCGTAAGGGGGGGCAGCATGGGAGCATGGATTCGACGTTTGATTTTCGTTTTGGCGTGTTTACCCACGCTTGCCCACGCGCAACTGCTCGCCAGCGGCGATGTGAGCGACAGCGGCGCGGTGTTGTGGATGCAGGCGCCCGCGGCCGGCGACTACACCTTCGAGGTGGCGCAGGAGGCGTCGTTTAAACGCGTCCTTGTGCGGCTTGCCGTGCGTGCGCAACAGGCGAACGGGCTTAACGCGCAAGCGCTGGTCGAAGGGCTGAAACCGGCGACGCGTTATCACTATCGCGTGAGCGGCGCGCAAGGGCCGCTTGCGCGCAGCGGCACATTTGTCACCGCGCCGGCGGCGGCCGCGCGCGCTGGATTAAAGCTCTTGTTCGGCGCCGATCTTGGCGGCCAAGGTTACGGGCGCTTACGCGATGTGCCGGGTGTGGCCGTTGACGGCTGGCCGATTTTTAAGGCGATGAGCGAGGAAAAAGCCGACCTCTTTGTCGCGTTGGGCGACATGGTGTATTCCGACCGCCCGATTACCGCGCAGGCACCCGATTACCCCAAGGGCAATGACCTTCAGATTCCCAAGCCGGGGCCGGGGTATGTAAGCAACGTCGCGGATTTTCGGCGCGATTGGTACTATCACCGCAGCGACCATCGCTATGCGCGGTTTCTCGAATTAACGCCGCTGCTCGCGACTTGGGATGACCATGAAATCGTCAATGACGCTGGCGGGCCGGAATTGGTGATCGGCCCCACGGCGGGAGAATTCGCGCGCGATGCGCGCCTAAAGCAGGGCGACCCGTCGCGCCCGCGCGGCGAATATATGCCGTGGAGTTCAACCAAGGATCCGGCGGGGCGCCGCCGCTCGGTGTTTTTCAATCCGGAGTTGTATCACGCGGGCCGCCAGGTGATGTTCGAGTTCAACCCGATACGCGTATTGCCCGACGCGGCGGCGGCCAACGAGCGGCGTTTGTATCGCAATGTGCGTTGGGGCAAACACGCCGAGATCATCATGCTCGACACGCGCTCGTACCGCGATCCGCGCTATCGTTTTGACACCGAAGCGCAGCCCAAAACCATGTTGGGCGCCGAGCAAAAACGATGGTTCAAAGCGCTGCTCGAAAGCTCCGACGCGACTTGGAAAATTATCGTGAGTTCGACGCCGCTCGCCACCGGTGGCGGTAACGAACGTGATCCGCAAGGGCGTTACTACCGCGATAGCTGGGCCAACGGCGGCGATGACAACCCTTACGGCTATGAGCGCGAACTGAAGGAAATCATCGACTTTATGCGCGCGCGCAATCTGCGTAATGTGTTGTTTCTCACCGGTGACCATCACTTCAGCAACCTGTATGCTTATGACCCCGACGGAGATGGCACGCCGGACTTTTACGAGGCGAATATCGGCCCGCTACGCGCGGGCCCCTCCAAGGGCAGGCCAGTGGATCGCACATTCAACCCAACGGTGCTGTTTAGCGACGCCGGCAAGGCGACATTCGCATATGGTGCGCTCTCGATCGATGGTGCGAGCGGGCGCCTTAGCGTCGAGGTGCGTGGCGTGCACGGCGTCCCGGTGCCGGGGGCGCGGCTGGAGCTCCATCCCCGGGAGATGGTGCAGCCGTGACCGCGCTGCTCAATCTGCTGGCGGCGGTGGCGTTGCTGGTGTGGGGCACGCACATTGTGCGCGGCGGTGTGTTGCGCTTGCTGGGCGCGGACTTGCGACGCGTGCTGGGCGCCAGCGTCAGTAACCGGTTCAAGGCCTTCGCAGCGGGGTTGGGCGTGACTGGCTTGCTGCAAAGTAGCACGGCAACCGCGCTGATTGCCACCTCGTTTGTCGGATCGGGCCTGATCGCCACCGCGCCGGCGCTGGCCATCATGCTCGGCGCCGATGTCGGCACCAGTTTGCTGGCGGTGCTGTTTTCATTCGATTTGTCGTGGTTGTCGCCGCTATTGATCGTGGCCGGCGTCATCCTGTTTTTGTCGCGCTATGGGCAGCGCACGGGGCGCGTGGGGCGCATCCTGATCGGCCTGGGGGTGATTATTCTGGCGCTGCGGCTGATCGTTGAAGCGACACAGCCCATGCGCCACGCCGAAAGCGTCAAGGTGTTGTTCGCCTCGGTGACCGGTGACGTTTTTCTCGATTTGCTGCTGGCGGCAATGCTCACCATCCTGTGTTATTCGAGCCTCGCGGTGGTGTTGCTAGTGGCGGCGTTGACCACTTCGCTGATGATCGCGCCGGATGTGGCGCTGGCTTTCGTGCTGGGCGCCAACGTCGGCGGCGGTGCGCTGGCGGTGATCGCCACGCTGGGTTCAACACCCGAGGCGCGGCGCGTGGCCATGGGGAACTTTTTGTTCAAACTCGCGGGCTGCGTGTTGATGCTGCCGCTGCTCGCGCCCGTTGGCGCGTTTATCGCGGGGCTTGACGCGGTGCCGGCGCGCCAGGTGATTTACTTTCATGTGTTGTTTAATCTGGCGATCGCGGCGGTGTTTATCTTCTTTGTCGAACACATTGCCAGAATCGCCGAGCGCTTGTTGCCCTCTCGCCCGGCGCAGGCCAACGGCGGCACGCCACGCTACCTCGATCCGGTGGCGCTGGATTCGCCGGGGCTGGCGATTTCGTGTGCATCGCGCGAGGCGCTGCGGCTGGGCGATCTGGTGGAAACCATGCTGACCGGCGTGCTCGAAGTGCTGCGCAGCAACGACCTTGCGCGCGCGACGGCGATACGCAAAATGGATGACGACATCGACAAGCTTTACACTGCGATCAAGCTGTATCTTACGCAAATCAGCCGCGAAGCGCTGGATGAGCGCGAGGGCCGGCGCTGGACGGAAATTATCTCGCTCACCATCAATCTTGAGCATGTGGGCGACATCATCGAAAAAAACCTGATGGAGCTTGCCGAGAAAAAAGCGCGCCACAACTGGAGTTTTTCGCAAGCCGGCATGGCGGAAATCGCCGATTTGCACGCGCGCGTGGTGGCCAATTTGCAGCTGGGGCTTAACATTTTCGTCAATCCCGAAGTGAAAAGTGCGCAAAAGTTGTTGTCCGAAAAAGACCAGTTTCGCGAGCTCGAACGCGCGTACGCCGACAATCATTTGCGGCGCTTGCAGGATCACACGCTGCAAAGCGTTGAAACCAGCGCGCTGCATCTGGATATCATCCGTGACATGAAGCGCGTCAATTCGCATATCTGCGCGGTGGCGTATCCCATACTCGAGCAGGCCGGCGTGCTGCGTTCGAGCCGCTTGCGCGTGGCGGAATAGCGCGGTGTAATAATCGTCGTTAGCCTTGCTGTAGCAGCGTTTGCAGCACGATGCGAGCAGTTAAAAAAATATTCAATTAAATCAAATACTTACGTAAATTCATTGTTTTTGCCTTGGATGCGCACGAGTGGGCCGATGCGAGTATCCAGCGCCATGCCGAAAGAAAGGAACGCGCATGTTCGAATATTTCCCCAACAACTACACTTGGAGCCTCGCTGTGATGTCCGCGCTCAATCGCGGTGGGCAAATGTCGGAAATCGATGAAGCGTGCCGGCCGTTGAAAGACATTTCGGGTATCAAGGCGCTCGCCGGCGATCCGACGCAGCAGCGCGCGTGGTTCGAGAGCTGGATGAAAGTCGCCGAGCGCTTGCAGCGCTTGGGCGAGGCGGATGAAGCCGCGGGCCATCCGCTGTCGGCCGGGCGCAAGTATCAGCGCGCGGGTTTGTATTACCTGCTCGCTGAGCGCATGCCCAGCCACAAAGACCCGCGTAGGCTCGATGCTTATAAACGTGGCATCGATCTGTATAAGCGCGGGTTGATTTGCCGCAAGGAGCCGGTGGAGTTTGTCGACGTGCCGTACCAAGATCATCGCGGCACGCACAAGCTGCCGGCGATTTTTATGAAAGCGCCGGGTTCCGCCAGTGGTGGAAAATCGCCTTGCGTGGTGCATTTCGATGGCCTCGATGTCACCAAGGAAATCATTTACGCCGCGGTAGGCGATGAGTTTCGCCGGCGCGGCGTGTCGCTATTGATCGTCGATCATCCCGGTGTGGGCGAGGCCTTGCGTTTGCTCAATTTGCCGAGCGGCCCCGATACGGAAAAGCCCGCGGGCGCGGCGGTCGATTATCTGGAAACGTGCTCTGACATCGACCCCAAGCGCATCGGCATCATGGCGCTTTCTCTCGGCGGATACTACGCACCGCGCGCCGCGGCGTTCGAAAAACGTTTCGCGTGTGCGGTGGCGTGGGGTGCGATTTACGATTACCACGCGTGTGTGTCGGACCGTATCGGCGGGCGCGGCGAGCCGTCGGTGCCGGGTTACGCCGAGCACGTCAACTGGGTTTTCGGCTGCGACAATATCGAAGACACGCTGAAAATTATCAAGCAAATGACGCTGGAAGGCGTGGCCGACAAAATCACCTGCCCGCTGCTGGTGATCCACGGCGAAAACGACCGCCAGGTGCCGTTGTGGCACGCCCAAAAAACGTTTGATGCCGCGGTCAACAGCCCCGGGCGTGAACTCAAAATCTGTTACCGCGCCGATGGCGGCGCCGAGCACTGCGGCGCGGACAACGGGCCGCTGGTGGTGGACTACATGACGGATTGGGTTGCGGAGAAACTCGGTGGAAATGTAAAAGGGGTTTAACTTTAAAAGCTTTTTGACGCAGATTTTCGCAGACGGTTTTGAAGTTTATCTGCGTTCATCTGCGTAAATCTGCGTCTAAGGTTTTTAGGGATACGCTGATCAAGTAGGTAAAAGGTGCGCCCGAGGAAAGCGATGATGCCGATTAGGCGAAATGAATGCTGATTTCATCA
>VGIF01000051.1 GCA_016868015.1 Betaproteobacteria bacterium | reverse complement strand
TGCTGCCAGCGTCATTTGTTTCATGTCTTGCCTCGTGGCTCGCGAATACGTCCTCCCAATCAGAACGTACCACTGGAATTCGCGTTTACAGAGCAATCGGGGACTTATTCAGCGCTTCCTTAAACAGGAAAACTGACGACTCATGAGGCTGGATAAAATCACCCGTGCGGCGGTGGATGCGCTGGAAGACGTGAAGGCGCGCGACATCGCGGTGTTCGATGTTAAAAAAATGACCGCGATGTTCGACAAAGTGGTGGTGGCCACGGGCGAGTCCAATCGCCAGTGCCGCGCGCTCGCCGACCGCGTGCAGGAATGGGTCAAGGCCGCCGGCGGCAAGGTCTACGGCGTCGAAGGCGAACAAAGCGGTGAATGGGTGCTGGTCGATATCGGCGGCACGGTGGTGCACATCATGCAGCCGGCGATCCGCCAGTATTACAAGCTCGAAGAGCTGTGGGCGCCGCCCGCCAAAACCGCCGCGCCGCGCAAAAAAGCCGCCGCGCGGGACGCCGAAAAAAAACCGCGCGCCAAACGCGCGCCGGCGTAGCGGCTTGAAACTTAATGTGATCGCCGTGGGCCACCGCATGCCGGCGTGGATCGACGCCGGCTTTAACGAGTACGCCAAGCGCATGCCGCGCGAGATGCCGCTTGCGTTGACCGAACTCAAACCCGAGGCACACCGCGACGAGCCGGGCAGCGGCGCCGCCAGGCGCGTACTGGAAAAAGAAGCGCTGCGCATCGAGGCCGCGCTGCTGAAGGGATCCAAGGCCGCGGTCAAGGTGGTGCTCGATGAAACCGGCAAAACCGTCACGACCCGGCAGCTCGCCAAACGCCTTGACGATTGGCGCGCCGGCGGGCGCGACGTGGCCTTCGTCGTCGGCGGCGCCGACGGCACCGCGGCGCGGCTTAAGACCGGCGCCGATTGGTTGTGGTCGCTCTCGCCGTTGACGCTGCCGCACGGTTTGGTGCGCGTGTTACTTGCCGAGCAACTCTATCGCGCGATGTCGATACTCACGAATCACCCGTATCATCGGGTCTGAGCAGACTATTGGCATCCATGAGCGGCAGCACCAAACCGATTTATCTCGCTTCGCGCAGCTTGCGCCGCCGCGAACTGCTGCGGCAGATCGGCATTGGCTTCGAGCTACTGCTGCTGCGCGAAGAGCCGCGGCGCGGCATCGATGGCGATGAAAATCCGCACCCGGGTGAAGCACCGTTTGACTACGCGTTACGCGTGGCGGGCGCCAAGGCGCAGGCGGGGTTCGCCGCGGTGGCGCGCCGCCGCGGCCTGGTGAAGCCGGTGCTGGCCGCGGATACCACCATCGCGCTCGACGGGCGCATCATCGGCAAGCCGCGCGATGCCGAAGACGCCGTGCACATACTCGCCGCGTTAAGCGGCCGCAGCCACGGCGTGATCACCGCGGTGGCGATGGCCTATGCCGACCAATTTGAAACGCGCGTGAGCGAGTCCGTGGTTACCATGGATGCAATCGATGAAGCGCGCATTCGCCGCTATGTCGCGAGCGGCGAACCCATGGACAAAGCCGGCGCGTACGCGGTGCAAGGCCGCGCCGCGGCGTTTATATCGCGCGTCGAAGGCAGTTACTCCGGTATCATGGGGCTACCGCTGGCGGAGACGGCGGCGTTGCTGAACTTGTTTGGCATCGAGGTTTGATGTGCGCGTGGTCCTGCGGATGGAAAACAGTGAACAGTGAACAGTGAACAGTAAACGGTGAACAGTGAACAGTGAACGGTAAACGGTGAACAGTGAACGGTAGAGTTGCATTGACACGCGATGAAGCGCCACCGGGTTTTCGGACTTTACCGTTTACTGTTCACCGTTCACGGTTCACCGCCCCTCATCCATGAGCGAAGAAATACTGATTAACGTGACACCGCAGGAAACCCGTGTCGCGGTGATCGAAAGCGGCGTGATGCAGGAGCTGCACGTGGAACGCACTTCCGCGCGTGGCCTGGTCGGCAACGTTTACATGGGCAAGGTGGTGCGCGTGTTGCCGGGTATGCAATCGGCGTTTGTCGATATCGCCGGCGAGCGCGCGGCGTTTTTGCACGTGGCCGACATCTGGGGCAACCGCGGCGCAAACCACGGCGCTAATGGCGGCCCGCCGATCGAACGCTTGCTCACCGAAGGCCAGAATCTGATGGTGCAAGTGGTGAAAGACCCGATCGGCACCAAGGGCGCGCGGCTTGCCACGCAAGTAAGTATTGCCGGGCGGTTTTTAGTGTATTTGCCGCAGGATCAGGCCTACATCGGCATTTCGCAGCGTATCGAAGACGACGAAGGCCGCGCGCATTTGCGCGAAAAACTGCAAAAACTCCTGCCCGAGGGCGACGCCGGCGGCTACATCATTCGCACCATGGCGGAGACCGCCACCGAAGCGGAACTCGCTTCCGATCTTGCGTATTTGCACAAAATTTGGGCGGGCATTCAAGATAGTGCGCGTACTGCGGCGCCGCTCGCGATGTTGTATCAGGACCTTAACCTGGGTTTGCGCGTGCTGCGCGATTTCGTCAACGAAGTTACTTCCGCTATCGTGGTCGACGCGCCGGAAACCCACCAAACCATGCTCGACTTCGCGCGCGAGTACATCCCCGTGTGCGCCGGGCGCATCAACTGTTATCAGGGCGAACGGCCGCTGTTCGACTTGTACGGCGTGGAAGATGAAATTGAAAAAGCGCTGGCGCGGCGTGTCGATTTGAAATCCGGCGGGTATCTGATCATCGATCAAACCGAGGCGCTGACCACGGTGGACGTGAATACCGGCGGGTTTGTCGGCGTGAGGAGTTTCGACGACACCATCTTCAAAACCAATCTCGAAGCGGCGCAGGTGATCGCGCGCCAGTTAAGGCTGCGTAACCTCGGCGGCATTATCATCATCGACTTCATCGATATGGATACCGAGGAACATCGCAACGCGGTGCTCAACGAATTTCGCAAGGCGCTGGCGCGCGACCGCACGCGCATGACGATCAACGGTTTCACGCAATTGGGGTTGGTGGAGATGACACGCAAGCGCACGCGCGAGTCGCTGGCGCACGTGTTGTGCGAGCCGTGCCCGGTGTGCGAGGGGCGCGGCGAGCTCAAGACCGCGCAAACCATTTGTTATCAAATCCTGCGCGAACTGGTGCGCGAGGCACGGCAGTTCAGCGCGAAAGAATTTCGCATTCTCGCTTCGCAGCAAGTAATCGACTTGTTTCTCGACGAAGAATCGCAAAGCCTTGCCATACTGTCGGACGACATCGGCAAGCCGGTGTCGCTGCAAGTGGAAAGCCTGTATAACCAGGAACAGTTCGATATCGTGCTGATGTAGCCGATCACGCAAGAGAACAGCCGCCGATGGTTGCTCAACTTCGCCGCATTGAGACGCGTTCCGCAGCGCCGCTGCGTCTGCTGGCCGAGCAGGCGCTCTCGCGCACCGCGGGCGCGCCGCTGGTACCGGGCAACCGTGTGCGCTTGCTGCGCGACGCGCACGAGAACTATCCCGCGTGGCTTAACGCCATCGCCGGCGCGCAGCACACGATTTTGTTCGAAAACTACATCATCGAGAGCGACACCGTCGGCGAGCGTTTTGTCGCGGCGCTGGTCGATCGCGTGCGCGCCGGCGTGCGCGTCTACGTGATTTACGATTGGTTCGGCGGCCTCGGTTTGGGGTCGCGCGATTTGCTCGCACCGCTGGCGGCGGCGGGGGCGCAGGTGCGGGTGTTCAACAAACCGTGGATCGGCAGCCCTTTTGGCTGGATGCAGCGCGATCATCGCAAAATGATCGCGGTCGACGGGCGCGTGGGCTACGTCTCCGGCTTGTGCGTGAGCGCGCGCTGGGAGGGCGATAGCGCGCGCGGCGTTGCGCCGTGGCGCGACACCGGCATCGAAATCAGCGGCCCCGCAGTGCTCGATCTGGAGCGCGCGTTTGCACAAGTGTGGGCGGCCTGCGGCGCGACACTGCCTGAAGACGCGTTTAGCGATGCCGCGAAGGTGACGCGCGCGGGTAACACCACGCTGCGGGTGATGGCCAACCAGCCCAATCACGCGAATTTGTATCGGCTGGACCAATTGATCGCCACCATGGCCACGCGCACCTTGTGGCTGACCGATGCCTACTATGTCGGCATGGTGTCGTATGTGCAGGCGCTGCGCGCGGCGGCGCGCGACGGCGTGGATGTGCGCTTGCTGGTGCCGGGGGTGACCAATCTGATCGCGGTGTCGCCGATCTCGCGCGCGGGCTACCGCACGCTGCTGGAAGCGGGCATCCGCGTGTTCGAATGGAACGGGCCGATGCTGCACGCCAAGACCGCGGTTGCGGATGGACTGTGGGCGCGCGTGGGTTCGACCAATCTAAACATCACCAGCTGGATCAGCAATTACGAGCTCGACGTGGCGGTGGAAGACGCCGATTTTGCCGCGCAGATGGAGGCGCTTTACGAAGAAGATCTCAACCACGCCACGGAAGTCGTGCTTTCCGCGCACAACCGCGTGCGCCCCGCGGTCGGCAGCAAAAACCGCCGTGCGCAGTTTTTGCGGCGCGGCGGTGATCGATCAAGCACGCGCTTTCGCGGCAGCGCCACGCGCGCCGCCGCCGGCGCGCTGCGCATCGGCAACACCGTGGGCGCGGCGATGGGCAACCGGCGCCTGTTGGGCCCGGCGGAAGCGGGCATTATGGTGGCCGTGGCGGCGGCGCTGCTCGCGATCGTGGGCGTGGGGTTGATGTGGCCGCGCGCGGTGGTGTTGCCCTTGTCGGCGCTGGGCGTGTGGATCGCGCTCACGCTGTTGGTGCGTGCGTATCTGCTGCGGCGGCGCGGGCATCATGAGTCGGAGCATAAGGCGCGCGATGCCGGCCGCTCGACTTAAGCGCTCGACGATCGTCCCGGCTAAAACGCAATACCGAGCGCGCGCGCCATATACGACAGTGGAATCAGCACCACTTGCAACGCCAGCAGCGCGATCAACGGCGAGATGTCGATGCCGCCGATCAGCGGCACCACGCGTTGTATGGGCTTTAACAGCGGCCCGGACAATGCGTTGACCACCGGCGCGATCGGGCTCGCCGCGTTGACCCACGACAACACCGCTTGCAAGATCACCACCACGATGGCGAGATAAATCGCGTAGCGCACCAGCATCACCAGCCCGCCCAGCAGAATCACGCCAAACGCGCCGCCCGATCCCGGCGGCGCACCCTTGATGGTGACGAGCAACACCAGTTCGATCACCAGGGTCAGCCACGCCAGCACCAGCGTCGCCAAATCGTGCCCCCACAGGCCGGGGATAAAACGCCGCGCCGGCAATACCGCGAAGTTGGTCATCGATTGCACGAACATCGACAGCGGATTACGCGTGGCGGCGCGGCACCATTGCATCCAAAAGCGCAGCAGCAGCAGCGACGCGAAAAAGCCAAAGATGGCGTGAATCAAAAAAACCAGCGCGTCGGCGACCATAAAAAATATTCAATTAAATCAAATACTTACGTTATACCCATGTCAGCCGCGGCCCAGTTCGTCGCCCAGTTCGCGCGAACGCTCGGCGGCTGCCTTGACGGCGCGGCCGATCGCCGCCTTGATGTTATCGCTTTGCATCGAGGCGAGCGCGCGCTCGGTGGTGCCGCCTTTGGAGGTGACGCGCTCGCGCAAGGTTGCGGCGTCTTCGCTCGACTGCGCCGCGAGTTGGGAGGCGCCGGTGAACGTCGCAATCGCCAAGCGCCGCGCCGCGTGCGCGCTCAAGCCGATGTCGCGCGCGGCTTGCTCCAGCGCTTCGATAAAATAAAACACGTAGGCCGGGCCGCTGCCGGACACCGCGGTGACAGCATCGATATCGTCTTCGCGCTCGAACCACACGGTTTCCCCCACCGCGCCGAGAATCGCTTCGGCGCACGTGCGATCGCCCGCGCTCACCGCGGGCATCGCATACAAGCCGGAAATGCCCGCCAGCACCAGCGCCGGCGTGTTGGGCATCACGCGCACGATGCGTTGATGGCCATTGAACCAGCGCGACAAATCGGCGGCGCGGATGCCAGCGGCAATGCTGACGATCAGCGTGTTTTTGACCAGCGGCGCGAGCGCCACCGCGGCTTCGCGCATGTGCTGCGGTTTGATGGCGAGCACCACGCAATCGGTATTAAGCGCCTCGGCGCTCGCCGCAGCGTAGGTTTTGATTTCATAGGTTTGTTCGAGCTGGCTGCGCGCCGCGGGCAGAATTTCGACGGCGCGCAATTGCTCATGCGTGTAGCCGCGCTGCAACAGCCCGCCGATAATGGCGCTGGCCATGTTGCCGCCGCCGATGAAAGTGATGTTCATTTGAGGGCAGAGTGAGGCGTGAGGCGATAAGTCATATGGTATCGCAATTGCCGCGGCACTTGCGCGCGCACACACCGCACGCCTCACGCTTCACGCTTGCCAAATATCGCCGTGCCGACGCGCACCATCGTCGCGCCTTCGGCGACAGCGTCTTCGAGGTCATCCGACATGCCCATCGACAAAGTGTCAAGTGCGTAACCTTGCCCATCGAGTTGCTGCTGGAGTTCTCGCAGCAGCGCAAAGCGCCGACGCCGCAGCGCGCTGTCGGATGTGGGTTCGGGGATCGCCATCAGGCCACGCAGTTTGAGTCGCGGCAGTGCGCGTATCGCTTGCGCCAATTCACTGACGTCGCTCGGCGCCACCCCTGATTTGCTCGCCTCGCCGCTGACATTGACTTGTATACACACATTCAGCAGCGGCAAGTTAGCGGGCCGCGCCTCGTTCAAACGCACCGCGACGCGTTCGCGCTCAATGCTGTGCACCCAGTGGAAATTCTCCGCGATCGGCCGCGTTTTGTTACTCTGGATGGGGCCGATAAAATGCCATTCGAGGTGAAGCGGGCGTAATGCCTCGATTTTGGCCAGCGCCTCCTGTAAATAGTTCTCGCCGAAGGCGCGTTGGCCCGCCGCCGCGCAGACGCGCACCGCCGCGGCGTCAAAAGTCTTGCTGACAGCGACTAATGCCACACTGCCGGCCGGGCGTGCAACTGCGTTTTCCGCCATCGCGATCCGTGACTTTATGCCTACTAGGCGATCGGCGATTGTAGCCATAATTTAACAGGTGTAGATTAGCAGCAAATCAACGTGCGGCGTGTGGTATGAGAGGTTCGCGCACTATACCGCATGCGGGACGGCGGGCGCGGCTGTAGCGAATGGGCAGCCCGGAACAACACCTAGCTCACAGAGTAAATCAAATGGACATCGCCGAACTGCTGGCATTCGTGGTCAAGAACAAGGCATCCGACTTGCATTTGTCCTCGGGCTTGCCGCCGATGATTCGTGTGCACGGCGATGTACGGCGCATCAACCTGCCGCCGCTCGAGCACAAGGACGTTCATGCGATGATCTACGACATCATGAACGACGGCCAGCGCAAGTTTTACGAAGAAAATCTGGAATGCGATTTTTCGTTCGAGATTCCCAACCTTGCGCGCTTTCGCGTCAACGCGTTCGTGCAAAACCGCGGCGCGGGCGGCGTGTTTCGCACGATTCCGTCCAAGGTGCTGACGCTGGAGGATTTAAAAGCGCCCAAGGTGTTTGTCGACATCGCCAGCCAGCCGCGCGGCGTGGTGCTGGTCACCGGGCCGACGGGTTCGGGCAAGTCGACCACGCTGGCGGCGATGGTCAACCACATCAACGAAAACGAATACGGCCACATCCTCACCGTGGAAGATCCGATCGAATTCGTGCACGAATCCAAAAAGTGTTTGATCAACCAGCGCGAAGTCGGCCCGCACACGCTGTCGTTTGCCAACGCACTGCGCTCCGCCTTGCGCGAAGACCCGGACATCATTCTGGTGGGCGAAATGCGCGACCTGGAAACCATACGCCTTGCGATGACCGCGGCGGAAACCGGCCACCTGGTGTTCGGCACGCTGCACACCAGCTCGGCGGCGAAAACCATCGACCGTATTATCGACGTGTTCCCGGCCGAGGAAAAAGAAATGATGCGCGCGATGTTGTCCGAATCGCTGCGCGCGGTGATTTCGCAGACGCTGCTCAAAACCAAGGACGGCAACAGCCGCGTCGCGGCGCACGAAATCATGGTCGGCACGCCCGCGATTCGCAACCTGATTCGCGAAAACAAGGTCGCGCAAATGTACTCGGCGATCCAAACCGGCGCGCAACTGGGCATGCAAACGCTGGATCAGAATCTCACCGACCTGGTGCGGCGTAACGTTATCAGCAAGGAAGAGGCGCGCACCAAGGCGGCCAACAAGGATGCTTTCATGTAATGGTCCGTTGGTCCGGCACGCTAGCCGGGCTGACGCGGGAGACACGTATGGATCGAGATACCGGCGCCAAACTCATGCAGGATTTGCTGCGCGCGATGGTGGCCAAAAACGCCTCGGACTTGTTTATCACCGCGGGATTTCCGCCGGCGATCAAGTTGGACGGCAAAATGACGCCGGTGGCGAATCAGCCGTTGACGCCGCAGCACACCGCTGATCTCGCCGCCGCGCTGATGAACGACAAGCAAGCCGCCGAATTCGAAGCCACTAAGGAGTGCAACTTCGCCATCAGCCCCGCCGGCATCGGCCGCTTTCGCGTGAGCGCGTTCATGCAGCAGGGGCGGGTGGGCATGGTTTTGCGCACCATCGTCGCCACCATCCCCAAGTTCGAGGATCTGCGGTTGCCGCCGGTGTTGCAGGATATTTCGCTCACCAAGCGCGGTTTGGTGATTTTGGCCGGCGGCACCGGTTCGGGCAAGTCGACCACGCTCGCGGCGATGATCGGCTATCGCAACGAAAACACCCACGGCCATATCATCACCATCGAAGACCCGATCGAGTTCGTGCACGAGCACAAGCACTGCATCGTGACGCAGCGTGAGGTGGGGGTGGATACCGATTCCTGGCACGCGGCGCTGAAAAACACGCTGCGCCAGGCGCCCGATGTGATTTTGATCGGCGAGATTCGCGACCGCGAGACCATGGATTACGCGATTGCCTTCGCCGAGACCGGCCACTTGTGCATGGCAACCCTGCACGCCAACAGCGCCAACCAGGCGCTAGACCGTATTATCAACTTTTTCCCCGAGGAGCGGCGCCAGCAATTGCTGATGGATTTGTCGCTCAACGTGCGCGGCATCGTGTCGCAACGCCTGCTGCCCAAGCGCGACGGCAAGGGGCGCGTGGCGGCGGTGGAAATTTTGCTCAACACGCCGTTGATCGCCGATTTGATTTTCAAGGGCGAAGTCACCGACATCAAGGACGTGATGAAAAAATCGCGCGAGCTCGGCATGCAGACCTTCGATCAGCATTTGTTCGAGCTCTACGAAGCGGGGCTGGTGAGCTACGAAGACGCGCTGCGCAACGCCGATTCGCTAAACGAGCTGCGCCTGTCGATCAAGCTGCAAGGCAAGGAAGCCAAGGGAAAAGACATGATGACGGGCATCGAGCATTTGCAGATTACGTAAGCCGCCGGCGTCAAATGTATTTTTCCAGCGGCGTTGATGATCAACGCCGTTTTTTTGCCGACTAATTTTTTTGTCCATCTCAATCGTTGGACGAGGCCGGTACGGCCGGTTTCGAACGCCGCATGCTCCCCGCCACCAGCTGGTATTCAAACAAGCGGCACTCCAGCGCACCGTTGAATAACGGCGTGCGCCTGGATGCGGCAAGCCCGATTTTTTTTGCCAGTTGCATGTCGGCGGACAGGATGTACGCGGTCCAGCCGGAATACTTTTGCTTCAGCGCGTCGCCAAGTTTGGGATAAAACGCGGCGAGTTGATCGCGATCTTCCAGGCGCACGCCGTACGGCGGGTTGGTGACGATGATGCCGGCGGCCGCCGGCGCGGGCATTTCAAACACGTTGGCCTGCTTTAATGTCACCGCCGTTGGGTAGCCCAGCGCCGCCAAATTGGCGCGCGCGAGCGCTAACGCATCGCCGCGCAGGTCGGAACCATAAATATTTGATTGAATTGATATTTTCTCCAAGGCTTGGGCATCGGCTTTGAGCTTCAGCCAAGCCGCGGCGTTGAAGTGGGCGAGCTTTTCAAAACCAAACGCGCGATTTACGCCCGGCGCGCGATTCGCCGCGATCATCACCGCCTCACACAGAATGGTGCCGCTGCCGCACATCGGATCGAGCAGCGGCATCACGGGCGTCCAGCCCGATAACGCGAGCATGCCGGCAGCCAGGTTTTCGCGCAGCGGCGCTTCGCCGGCTTCGCGCCGGTAGCCGCGTTTAAACAGCGGCTCGCCCGATGTATCGAGATAAAACGTCACCGTCTGCGCGCTGAGAAAGGCGTGCACCCGCACGTCGGGTGTTTGCGTGTCGATGCTTGGGCGTTTGCCGGCACTGGCACGATGGGCGCGAAATCTGTCGCAGATCGCATCCTTGACGCGCAGCGTGACGAAATCGAGGCTTTTCACCGGCGCCTTGATGGCGGTGACGTTCACCCGCAGTGAACGCTCGACGTTAAACCAGCGCGGCCAATCGAGCTTTAAAGCCGCGGCGTAAATCTCCTGATCGCCGCGGTATTGCGCCTCGCCCACGCGCCACAACACACGGCTGGCGACGCGGCTGTGCAGATTGACCGCGTAACCCAACGTCAAAGCGCCGGCGAATTGCACACCGCCATCGACGGAGTTGACATCTGCGGCGCCCAGCGCGGCGACTTCGCGCGCCAGCACCGCTTCCAGCCCGCGCGGGCAGCTTGCGAAAAACGTCTCGGTGCTCACAAGTCGACGTAAACCTCAAACAGCACGCGCTGCCAGGGGTTGCGCGCTTCGGTGAGTTTGACGATGCGCGCCTTTACCGCCGCGCCGCGATCCATTTGCCGCGCCACGTCGGCGTTTTCGCGGCGCGGGATGTAGCCCAGGCGGCTGCCCTTCCATTCCACCCGCACCGCATTGGCGTCATGCGGGTTATCCGGCTCGCGCACCAAGGTGAGCACATCGCCCACCTTCATCTCGTTCCACAACGCCTTGCCGTCGTAATACTGAAAGCCCGCCAGCGGCGATTGCTGCACGATGATGCTCGCCTGGGCCAACGCCGAAGCAGGCAGCAGCGAAACCAACAGCGTGAAGAGAATCGTGCGCATAGGTTTAAAACGGCTTAACCACCACCAGGATGACCACCAGCAGCAAAATGATCACCGGCACTTCGTTAAACCAGCGATACCACACGTGTGAGCGCGTGTTGCGATTTTGTTCGAACGCTTCGAGCAGCATGCCGCAGTAGTAGTGGTAGCCCAGCAGCACCATCACCAGCAGCAACTTCGCCATCAGCCAGGCGCCGCTGAAGTGATAACCGAACCACAGCCACAGGCCAAAGCCCAGCGCGGGCACGGCGAGCATCGTCATGAAGCGATACAGTTTGCGCGCCATGGTGATCAATCGCGCGCGCGCGGCGGCATCCGTTTCCATGGCGAGGTTCACCAATATGCGCGGCAAATAAAACAGCCCCGCGAACCACGCGGTGACGAACACGATGTGCAGGGCCTTGATCCACAGCATTATCGTAAGTATTTGATTTAATTGCTATTTTATTTGAGCAGGCGTTTGTTCAACAAATGCCGCGCGCAAGCGTAGCCGATTCCCGCGTAGAGCGCGAGCACCAGTATGTGCAGCCACGCCAGCGCGGGTAGCACGCCGTTCATCAGCGGGCGCGCCAATGCCACCGCGTGCGTCAATGGCAACGCTTGCGCTAGCGCGTGTATTGCGCCGGGCAGTTGCTCGAGCGGGAAGAACACGCCGCACAGCAGCATCATCGGCGTAATCGCCAGCGTGAAGTAGTAGCTGAAAAAATCGTAGCTCGGCGACAGTGCGGTGATGATCAACGCCAGCGCGCTAAACGCCAGGCCGGTCAACAAAATCACCGGCACTATCCACAACGCCATCAACGACGGCACCAAGCCCAACACGGCCGCCACCAGCAACACCGCGCAGCCCGACAACAGCGCTTTGCTCGCCGCCCATATCCACTCGCCCATGATGACGTCGTTCAACGTCAACGGCGCGTTGATGATCGCATCCCAGGTGCGCTGCACATGCATGCGCGAGAACGCCGAATACATCGCTTCGAACGAGGCGGTCATCATGGTTGCCGAACACACCACGCCGCCGGCAAGAAAAGCCATATAACCGCCGCCTTGCATTTGCGGCATGAGGCTGCCCAGGCCATAACCCAGGCCGACCATGTAAAGCAGCGGGTCGGCGAGATTGCCCAGCACCGAGGGCAGCGCGAGTTTGCGCCACACCAAGAGGTTGCGGCGCCAGACGTGGAGGAAGCGCAAGCTCGGCACGATTAATCTCGCAAATCGCGACCGGTTAACTTGAGGAACACATCCTCAAGATTCGCGCGCCGATGTAGGTAGCGTATGTCGGTGCGCGCGTCGTGATGCGCGAGATTCGCCACCAGCGCATGCGCATCGCGGGTGTAGCAAAACACCGTCTCGCCGGGTTTTTCGCAACGCTCGGCGAGTTGCTTGCCCGCGGCAGCGGACCAGGCATCAGCGCCGTCGCCGTAGACCTCGACCACTTCGGGCTCGATATGGGCGGCGATTAATTCGCGCGGCGTGCCGATCGCGATGATGCGGCCATGATCCATGATGGCGAGCCGGTGGCACAGTCGTTCGGCTTCTTCCATGAAGTGCGTGGTGAGCAGCAGCGTTTTGCCGCGCAGCGTCAGTTGCCGCAGCCGCTCCCAAATCACGTGCCGCGCTTGCGGGTCAAGACCGGTGGTCGGTTCATCCAAAAACAACAAGTCAGGATCGTTGATCAACGCGCGCGCCAAGGTGAGCCGCCGCTTCATGCCGCCCGACAGCGTTTGAATGCGCGCATCGGCGCGTGT
The DNA here is from genome assembly GCA_016868015.1 of Betaproteobacteria bacterium. GTDB lineage: Bacteria > Pseudomonadota > Gammaproteobacteria > Burkholderiales > SG8-41 > UBA5216. The sequence continues at coordinate 10,944 of VGIF01000051.1, read as the reverse complement.
GCCGAGCTGCGCATAATCGAGCAACTCGGGGATGCGCGCTTCGAGCGCGGCGCGCGGCAGATCGAAGTAGCGGCCATACACGAGGAGATTTTCGCGCACGGTGAAATCGGGGTCGAGGTTGTCCAGCTGCGGCACCACCCCCACGCGCCCACGGGCTTCACGCGCGTGCGCGGGCACTTCGTGATCGAGCAGGGTAATGCGGCCACCATCGGGCTGGGTCAGCCCCAGCGTCAAACGTAGCGTGGTGGTTTTGCCCGCGCCGTTGGGGCCGAGCAGCCCGAAGCATTCGCCGTGCGCGAGTGCGAAGTTGACGCCTGCCACCACCTCGCGGCCGTCGTAGGACTTGCGCAGGTTTTCAACACGCAGTTGAGTCATGCGGGGTCATGCGCACCAGCGCGTGACGATTTGCGACAGCAGGTTTAAGCGCCCGTGAAAAAAGTGTTCACCGCCAGGCACCACCACGATGGGCAGGTTTTGCGGGCGTGCCCAATCGAACACCGCCTGTAGCGGCACCACATCATCGAGCTCGCCGTGAATTACCAGCGTGTTTTCCGGCACTGTTTCCGCGGCGAAGCGGTTCACCGCCGGGCCGACCAAAATCATGCGCTCGCAAGCGATGCGCTTGGCCACCCGTGTTTGCACAAAAACGCCGAAGGAGAAGCCGGCGAGCAACAACGTGCGGTTTTGGAAACGCGCCATCGCGTACTCGGCTACCGCAACCAGATCGTCGGTTTCGCCGATGCCCTTGTCGTGCGCACCGCCGCTCGCGCCGATGCCGCGAAAGTTCGGCCGCAGCGCGACGTAGCCCAGGCCCGTCAGCGTGCGCGCCAAAGTGGTGACGACTTTGTTGTCCTTGGTGCCGCCTTGCAGTGGATTGGGGTGCGCGATCAGCGCAATGCCGCGCGGTGTGCCCGCGGGTGTTTGGATGTCGGTTTCGATATTGCCCGCGGGGCCAGGGATGGTGACGGTTTCGACAGGCATTTACATCAAACCCGTGAGGCGTAAGGCGAGAGGCGCACACGCGAGGCTGCGCCTCACCCCTCACGCTTTTTAGATCTTTAACCGCTCCACCACGCGTCCATTCAACAGGTGCTCGTTGACGATTTCGTCCACGTCTTCCTGATCGACGTAGGTGTACCAAACCTCTTCGGGGTAAACCACCATCACCGGGCCTTCGTCGCAACGGTCCAGGCACCCCGCCATGTTGACGCGCACCTTGCCCTTGCCGTTAAGCTTCAGTTCCTTGACCTTATCCTTGGCGTAGTCACGCACCTTGCTTGCGCCGTTGTCGTTGCAGCAGCGCTTGCCGTTATCGCGTTGGTTGCAGCAAAAAAACACATGCCGTTCGTAGTAGCTCACGGGAACCTCGCTTGGGCTGGGGTGAATCAGGCTTTGATGATTGGTAATTATACGGCGTTGGCATTGCGCTGGCGCCACCACGCAACCCCCAAATACGTGATCGCCAGAAAAGGCCACAATTCCGACAGCGCGCGCATGATGGACCAAAAACTCAAGGCGTGGCTGAAGGTTCCCCACGCCAGTTGCACGGGCAGGTTGAAATACGGGTTGTTGGGCGCAAGGTTAATTGCGATCAACGCCAGCAACAGGCACATCAACGCGGCCAGCAGCCGCGGTCCGCGCGCAAAAGCCAGCAATCCGAATAAGATCAAGGTGCCCAGGGTCAACCCCGCGATCATGCCGGGTGTCAGCCCGGCCCATGCGCCTTGCGGTTTGCCGAGCAACCAGGCCGATAACATGCGCATGAACAACGCCAGCAGCAAAAAAGCGGCAATCACCACGCCGCTGCGCACGTTGGTGCGCAGCAGCGCGGATAACAACAACCCCACGCCCACGAAGCTGAATAAAACCACGATGGCTTCCGCGGTGAGCAGGCGGCTCGCGGTGTGCCCCGTCAACGCAGGCAAATCAAAACTGGCGCGCAGGTCACCCGCGCCAAATACCTGCGCCCACGGGTTGAGCGCGGCGATCACCCACAGCAGCAGCAGCAAAATGCCGGTGTCCGCGAGCGCGCCCGGCATGAAAATCCGTCGCCGCAGTTTAAACACCTTGGCGCCGATGGCTTGCGTCGGCGAAAACAAGGGCGCGGCCAAGGCGCCGATCAACGCGCCCACGCCGTTGGTCAGCACGTCGACGTTATTGGCGATGCGCGCGGGCAAAAACATTTGCACGCTTTCCATGGCGATGCTAACCAGTAGCGCGAGCAGCGTGCCGCTTAACACCGCGGTGCCGGGTCGTAACCACAGCCGCAAACCCAGCGTGAGCATGAAGCCCAGCGGTACGTACGCGCACACATTGAACAACACATCGTTTAACGTGATGTAGCGCGGCCACGGCGCGGTCAAAAACTGGTAGACCTCCGCAGGCGGCAAGCGCCAGCCGCGAAACGGCTGCAAACTGGCATAGACGATGATCAGCAGGTAAGCTATCGCCAGCGTGAGCGACAACACATACACATGCCGCGGCTCGGCGGCGATGGCGGGCGCCGCCGTTGCCGTAGCCACTTGAGCGCGCGATTTCGGGTGAGACATTGAGTACATACTACGACATTTTCAACGGCGACGCGGATGGGCTGTGCGCGCTGCATCAGTTGCGGCTTGCGACGCCGCGCCACGCGCAACTCATCACCGGCGTCAAACGCGATATCCAACTGCTCGATCGCGTGCAGGCCCAAGCGGCCAGGGCCGGCGATGAAATCACCGTGCTCGATATTTCGATGAAATCGAACGCCGCGGCGCTCGCGGCATTGCTCGGGCGCGGTGTGAAGTGCCAATACTTCGATCATCACGCGAGCGGCGTGGTTCCGCGGCACGCCAATCTGACGGCGCACATCGATACCGCGCCCGATATCTGCACCAGCTTGATCGTCGACCGCCATCTCGAAGGCCGTCAGCGGCCGTGGGCGGTGGTGGCGGCGTTTGGCGACAACCTGGTGGCCAGCGCGATACGCGCCGCGCAGCCGCTCGATCTCGATCACACCGAGCTTGCGCGTTTACACGAGCTGGGCGATTGCTTGAACTACAACGCCTATGGCGACACGGTGGACGATTTGCATTACCACCCGGCCGATTTGTATCGCACGATCGAGCCGTATCGCGATCCACGCGAATTCATGATCGACGAACCGGTGTTCGACGTGCTCAAAAACGCCTGCCGCGAGGATTTATATCGCGCCGAAGAGACCAAGCCGGAATTTGCCGTCGACACCGCTGCGCTCTACGTGCTGCCCGACGCCGCTTGGGCGCGGCGCGTGAACGGCGTGTTCGGCAATCGCCTTGCGCAGGAAAACCCGCAATGCGCGCACGCGGTGCTGGTGAGCAAGGCCGATGGTTACGTGGTGAGCGTGCGCGCGCCGTTGGCCAACCCCAGTGGCGCCGACGCCTTGTGCGCGCGCTTTGAAACGGGCGGCGGGCGCAAAAGCGCCGCCGGCATTAATCGCTTGCCGCAGGCGCGCCTGGCGGCGTTTGTCGACGCGTTTCGCGAGGCGTATGCCCGATAAAACATAACATATTGATTTTAAAGATATTTTTATTTCAGGTGTCGGTGGCCAATATTCTCAGTTCGAGTAGGCCAAACGCCGCCAGCCAGATTGCGGCATCCCACGCATCCATCCACTCGTGCCGCGCGAGCCAAATCAGTACCAACACGCCGAGTGCGCCGTAGAGCAAAGTGGCGGTGGCGGCAAACTGCCGGTGGTGCGCGGCGACTTGCGCCGGATAACGCATTTCGATCTCCAGCAGCGCCACCACCGCGATCCATAAAAACAGATTGGCCGCGTCCAGCCATTCTTGCTCGCGCACATAGAGCACCAGACTTGCTGCGATGGCGAGTGTGGCGAGCGCGCGCAGCGCGTGCATCCAGGTGAAACCGTGCGCGGCGCATAGCGGCCGGGCGCGCGCGGTTTCGATCATGAACAAAATCAACAACACGTACCACGCGATCGAATCGAGCGCCTCGCTAAAGCGCCCCGAATACCCAAAATAAAGCGTGTTGCCCGCGAGCAGCGCGAGCACGATCCCGTTTAAACGCGCATCGAACGCACGCGCGCCTAGCGCAGCCAAAACAACACCACCGCCAACATCGTGCTGGCCGCAAACAACGCCGTGACCAGCCACAACGAGCGCCGCACGCGCCGATGCTCGCGTTTGATCTGTTCAAGCTCGCGCTGCAGCGGCGCCACCCGCTCTTGCGACAGCGCGCGATGGATCAAGCGCGGCAACTGCGGCAAGGTGTTGGCCCAAAACGGCGCTTCCTCGCGGATCGCCTGCAGCAGCGCGCGCCAGCCCACCTGCTCGGACATCCAGCGCTCCAGGTACGGCTTGGCGGTGGCCCACAAATCGAGATTGGGATCGAGCTCGCGGCCCAGCCCCTCGATGTTGAGCAGCGTTTTTTGCAGCATCACCAGTTGCGGCTGGATTTCCATGTTAAAGCGGCGCGAGGTTTGGAAGAGGCGCAGCAGCAGCTTGCCGAAGGAGATGTCTTTTAGCGGCTTGTCGAATATCGGTTCGCACACCGCGCGGATCGCGGCTTCGAACTCGTCCACGCGCGTGCCCGGCGGCACCCAGCCCGATTCAACGTGCGCTTCGGCCACGCGCCGGTAATCGCGGTGGAAAAACGCCAGAAAATTGCGCGCGAGATAATTTTTGTCCACGGGCGTCAGCGTGCCCATGATGCCGAAATCGAGCGCGATGTACTGACCGGCGGGCGAGACCAGAATATTGCCCGGGTGCATGTCGGCGTGAAAAAACCCGTCGCGAAACACCTGCGAGAAAAAAATCTCCACCCCGGCGCGCGCAAGCCTGGGGATATCGACGCCTTGTTCGCGCAGCGCGGCGACCTGCGACACCGGCGTGCCGTGCATGCGTTCCATCACCATCACCTCGCTGGCGCAAAACGCCCAATACACTTCGGGCACCGCGAGCAGCGGCGAGCCGGTGAAATTGCGCCGCAACTGGCTGGCGTTGGCGGCTTCGCGCATCAAATCGAGCTCGTCGTTCAAATGGCGGCCGAATTCGGCGACCACTTCGTGCGGTTTCAGGCGTTTGCCGTCGGCCCACAGCCGCTCCAACAGCGTTGCGCCGGCATCGAGCAATTCGAGGTCGCCGTGGATCACCGTGGCGATGCCGGGGCGCAGTATTTTGACCGCGGCTTCGCGGCCATCGTGCAGTTGCGCCAGATGCACTTGCGCCACCGAGGCGCTGGCGAGCGCCGTGCGATCGAAGGTTTTGAAAATGTCGGCGAGCGGCTTGCCGTGCGCGCGCTCGATCACCGCTACCGCTTCGTCGCCGGGAAACGGCGGCACCTGATCCTGCAGCTTGGCGAGTTCCTCGGCGATGTCTTCGGGCAGCAAATCGCGGCGGGTGGAGAGGATTTGCCCGAACTTGACGAAAATCGGCCCCAGCGCTTCGAGCGTGCGCCGCAGCCGCGCCGCGCGCGGCTGCGACAGATCGCGCCAGAACAACACCCCGCGCAGCAGCTGGTGCAAGCCGCCGGCGCGGCCGTGGCCGCGCAGGAAATCATCGAGGCCGAAGCGCAGCGCGACGCTGATTATTTTTATGAGGCGAAGCAGGCGCATCGGCGGTGTTTAATACGTGAGGCGTGAGGCGTGCGGCGTGAGGCGCGAAGCGTACGGCGCTGATCGGCAAGAGGGGATTTTACGCCTCACCCCTCACCCCTCACGCATTTGAATCCGTTTCTCCAGTCGAGCCAGATCATCCCGCAGTTCATCGACATTGCGGCAAAACTGCTCGACATCCGCGCGCGTGGCGATCAACGGTTGTTCGTGCGTCCAATACTCGGCGAACGAACGCGCGAGGTTGTCGGCGCCTTGCTGGCCCCAGCACGCAACCTGACGGCCGGTTTGGACCATGCGATGCGCGGCGATGTCGCCGAACACGCGGCTCAAATCTTCCTCAATGTCCCAGCGCAAGTTGCGCGCGATGCCGTTTAAGGCGGCGGCGAACTGTGCATCGCCTTCGATCGGAATGTCGTTCCAGACACTTTGATCGCGTGCGGCAAGCCGCAGCGTCAAGCCCGGTGTCAAGCGCGTGGTGATGTCGGGCGTGCGATCCGGCGGCGCGCTGACGATTTCGCCGCTCTCGCTAACGCTTAGCAGGAACGTGAAGGGGAAACTCTCCACGCGCAGCGTTTTGCCCGCAAACGGTTTTAAGCGTTCCAGCGCCCAACTGTTTTGCCGCAACAAGCGATTCACCGGCGCGAGAAACAGCGGCGGTAGGCTGGGTGCGCTGGGGGTGGCGGGCGTATTCACGGGCGGAAAAAAACGCCCGGACTCGCCGGGCGTTTTGTGATTGCGGCTGAAGTTTTACTGCACTTGCTGGATGCCCGCGACACGCCAGCCGCTGCTGCCGTCGACGGGTTTTTCCAGGTACCACACTTCGTTCAACGGGTTCAATACGCCGTTTTCGCGGATCTGGCCCGAGAAGCGCACGCTCACCACATACAGATGGCCTTCGGTGACCACTTCCTGCACCTGCGCGGTGACACCCACCGCCTCGGTTTTCTGATGCGAGCCCCAGGCGGATTTCATTTCCGCTTCCAGTTCTTGATACAGCGCCGGCGTCATAACGTCGCGCAGCATCTCGGCATTGCCGGCATCGTTGGCCTCTTGCACGCGCTGGAAGTTCAGCAGCGCCTGGCGCTCGAACTCGGCGGCGTTGAAATCCGCCGGCCACCGGTTGCCGGTGGGTTGCGCCACGGATGCGCCGCCCAAGCTTGCGGCGAGTGAACCGGGCGCGGCGCCACCGCTGCTGTATTGCAGCGGTTGTTGCTGCACCGGCGCGGGCTGCGCGTTGCCGGCGTAGTTAAGCGGTGAGCGGGGCGCTTGCTTGTTGCGCGTGAGCATGCGGTAGATGAGGTAACCCGCGCCGACCAGCAACAGCACCATGAACATGCTGCTCAAAAAGCTGGCAAGCGCTTCGCCCAAGCCCATGCTGGTGAGCAGCGCGGCCAGGCCAAAGCCCGCGGCCAAGCCCGCCAATGGTCCGAGCCAGCGGCTTGCGCCCGCTTTTTGCGGCACCGCGCCCTGTTGCTGTGCCGGCGCTGCTTTTTGCGCCGGGGCGGCTTTTTGCGCCGGCGTTGCGCTGCTGCCTTGGCGCCCGACGCTGCGTCCGCCGCCCGCGCGCGCGGCTTCGGCGATCTCCACCGCGACAAAAGTAAAACCAAACAATATGGCCAACATACCCATCAACTTGCTCATAGTTCCTCCTGCTTTGTTAAGGTTAGCGGCGCCATTATAGAGCGTACCGCCTGGGGGTAAAATCAAAACAAAAAAGTCAATTAAATCAAATACTTACGAAAAACACCCGAATGCTATCAAGGTCACAGTTTATAGCCGCGATGCAACGCCACCACGCCAGCCGCCAGGTTGAAATATTCGACCTTCGCCAGCCCGGCGTGTTCCATCATGGCTTTTAGCGTTGCCTGATCGGGATGCACGCGGATCGATTCGGCAAGGTAACGGTAACTCGCCGCGTCCTTGGCGATCAGCTCACCCATTTTGGGCAGCACGCTGAATGAATACGCATCGTAGGCCGGCTTTAGCGGCTGCCACACGCGGCTAAATTCCAGCACCAGCAAGCGGCCGCCCGGACGCAGCACGCGATACATCTCGGCGAGCGCGGCATCCTTGTGCGTCATGTTGCGAAGTCCAAACGCGACGCTCACGCAATCGAAATAGCTGGACCGAAACGGCAGCTTTTCCGCGTCGCTTTGCACCGCGGGCGCGATGACGCCGTCGTCGATCAGGCGGTCGCGGCCGATGCCGAGCATCGCCGCGTTGATGTCGGTGAGCACCACTTGACCCGCGGCCCCGACGCGTTTGGCAAAAGCGCGCGCAAGATCGGCGGTGCCGCCCGCTACATCCAATACACGCTCGCCCGCGCGCACGTAGCTTTGATCGAGGGTAAAGCGTTTCCACAACCGGTGCAGCCCGCCCGACATCAAATCGTTCATCACGTCGTAGCGCTGCGCCACCGAGGTGAACACGTCTTGCACCTTGCGCGCCTTTTCGGATTCGGGGACTTGCTGGTAGCCGAAGTGGGTGGTTTTGTTTTCCATGGTGGGTGAGGCGTGAGGCGTAAACGGCACTAACGCGCCGTGAGGTTAAGGGTTACTCACGCGACGCGCCTGCGCTCTTCAACCGTTGCAAATAATCCGCCCACATTGCTTGCTGATGCACGCCGTAATCGTAAAGCGTATCCCACGAATAAATCCCCGTGTTGTGCCCATCGGAAAACGTGAATTGCACGGCGTAATTGCCCACCGGTTCCACTGCGGTGATGGCGACATTTTTTTTGCCGGTTTGCAGCGTCTCTTGCCCGTGGCCGTGGCCGCGCACCTCGGCCGAGGGCGAATACACGCGCAAAAATTCGCACGGCAACTGAAAGGTTTTGCCGTCAACGAAACTCACTTCCAGCATGCGCGAGAGCTGATGCAGCTTGATCTCGGTGGGGGCGGGCGTGTTGTTGCGGGGGGCGGCCATGATGCGCGCTCAAACGTTCGGGAGGCGCATCATAACCGAAGCGGCGCACGCTTGCAGCGGCGCCGCATCGGCAATACGGGCGATGGGATCGCTATTCGAAAGTAATCGCGCAGCGGTCGAAATCGGCGCCGTGTTCGACCAGACTTACCAACTTCGCCAGGCGATTGGGCTCGCCCTGGATTTCAAGCAAGCGCCCGTTCTGATACCAGCCCGCTGGCAAAATCAATGCCGCCGGCGCCGCCGGCATGCTGACCGCGGGCGTCATGAACGCAAGTTCGTACTCCTGGCCCTTGACGCCGCTAAAGCTCGCCGGACGCAGTTTGATCGCCCTGGGCGCGCCGGGAAATAGCCGCACCCCGCAGGTGGTTTGTTTGTCGGGCGCAACGCGGATCCACTGCACCGTACCCAGGCGGAAGTTATCCGCCGCGCGGCGCACGCCCAGCAACTGGTTGTGCGTCATGCGCATCACGCCGTTCATGTCGCGCAGCATGCACATAAAACCGGAAGCGCTTTGATTGAGTACTTGCCACATTTCCGAGCGCTTGACCGCCGCTTGTTTGGCGGTGGTCGACATGCGCATGGAAAAGCCGAGGTTGTCGATTTCCCATTTGTCGCGCGCGCTTAATTCCTGGGTGGACAGATTGGTGTCCATGCCGCCCAACAGTTGATGCGCATCGGCGATGCCGAAACACACTTCCACCGGGTCGACTTTGGCGCTGCGCTGTTCGGTGCGCAGCGTGCCGGCGCGGCACCACTGCAGATACAGCAGCATGATCAGGTTTTCGCAGCCGGGCTGGCGCGCATCCTCGGCCAGGCCGAGTTGGCCGGGCGTCTGCCCTTGCTTTAACAGGTTGATGGTTTGGCGCAGGGTCTTGGCGAGCTGCTCAAGGTCCAGATAACGCACCGTGGGCGCGCCCGCTAATTCGGCGGCGAGCTTGGGCTGTTCGTCCTTGGCGAAATCCACCGCCAACGCGGGGATTTGCGCCTGCGGCAGCGGCATGCTCGACAGATTGATCAGCGCGGCCCATTTCTCCAACCAGCGGCGCAAAAACACCATCTGCCGCACCGACAGTGAATACGGGTTGGCGAGATTGGCCATCAACCCCATCACATAGGCGTCGGTGCAACTCGTGTCGGGGTCGCGCTTGCCGAATACGTCCTGCACGCGCACGCGCGACAGGCCGTGCTCCTCCGCGAACGCGAACATTTCGTGAAAGGCGCGCCAGCTTGCCGTATCCGGTTCGCGGTAGATTTGGTAGTGTTCAAACAACGCGTAGGCCGCGGTGCGCAAACAACGCAGCGTGACCAGCGCGGCATGCGGCGCGATCGGCAAATCGCCGCTGCGATAGGCTTGCACGCACAAGCGGTAGTTTACGTCCTGCGCGCGCCACAGATTGACCACGGCGTTCCACGCCTGCGCGTCGCCCTGATCGGGCGGCAGCGGCTTGCCGATGTAGCGCTTGGCCATTTCGGCTTGCGCGAACATCACGCTCTCCTTTAATGCTTCGAGCATTTTCAAGCGTTCGAGCGCGGCGACATCGGTGTTGGCGAGCGCGGTCAGTTGCTCGGCCAGCAGTTGCTGCGCGAGTTGTACGTTGGTCACCGGCAATGCGGCGATCCAGCGCGTGCAAGCGGCACTATCCCTGAATTGCAATGTCGCCGACGTGGGCGTCAAAGAATGCGTGGGGATACTCATGATTGCTCCTGGGGCAAAAATCAAAAACCCGCGGCCAACGCCGCAAGGTGACGCTCACAAGGGTAATCGCGCGGGTAAAAGTGAGCCTGTGACCCAGGTCACGGTCACGCGTGTCAAAGTTGAGCAAAGCGGTAATTGTGCGCAGCGCTCTCGCGCATTAGCACCGGTCTACTGGTTTAGCCGTACGCGCAGGTGTTGTTGCAGTTGCGCGATCAACGCGGCCGTTTGTGCGCGCGGCGCGGCGTCTGCGCGCTGACGCCTGCCCCAAATCGCCTGCGGAAAATGCGCATCATCACGATAACGCGCGATCACGTGCCAGTGCACGTGCGGCGTGAAATTGCCGAGGCTGGCGAGATTGATTTTGTCGGGCGCGATGAGTTCTCGCAGCAGCGCTTCCACCGTGAATACCACGTGCATGCAACGCGCGCGATCGGCGTCGGTCAGATCGGTCATTTCCGCGACGTGCGTATTCCAGATCACGCGGCAATAACCGGTGTAGCCGGGCTCGTCTACATACACCACGCGCAGCCGCGGGTCTTGCCATAGCAGCGCCCCGCCAATCTCGTCGCACAAATCGCACGTCATAAAAATATCAATAAAATCCAGTAGTGTCCGGACGTTAATCGAATAAATTCAATTGGTTAGCGGACATGTCCGGAATTTCGTCGGCGACGATTTTGTTAAGTAGTTGATCCAATGGCATTTTCTCGAACATCGTGAGGCTCAAGAT
>VGIF01000050.1 GCA_016868015.1 Betaproteobacteria bacterium | reverse complement strand
ATCGAAAGCGCCTTCGGCCTGATGAAATCAGCATTCATTTCGCCTAATCGGCATCATCGCTTTCCTCGGGCGCACCTTTTACCTACTTGATCAGCGTATCCTTAATAAAGTCGTGCTGGCGCTCGCCGGTGTAATGCTCGTTGCGCCGGTGGGCGCGCAAACCTTTCCCAATAAACCGATCCGCATGGTGTTGCCCTTTCCGGCGGGCACCAGCGTGAACGATGTGCTGGGGCGCGCGCTGGCGCAGCGCCTATCCGAGCAGCTCGGCCAGCAGGTGATTTTTGATAATCGTCCGGGCGCCGCCGGCACCATCGGCACCGAGTTTGTGGCCAAGGCGGCGCCCGACGGTTATACGCTGCTGGTGGCTGTCACCGGGGCGATGACCATCGCGCCGTTCGTGTACCCCAAATTGGGCTACGACTCGCTGCGGGATTTCGCGCCGGTGGCGATGGTGTCGTTGGCGCCATACATCATCGTCGCGCATCCGTCGGTGCCCGCGAAAAATCTCAAGGAGTTGATCGCGCTGGCCAAGGCGCGCCCCGGCGAATTGCGTTTTGCTTCGGCGGGCATCGGCAGCACGCCGCATTTGTGCACCGAGCTGATGTTGGCTCAAGCCGGCATCAAAATGCTACACGTACCGTACAAGGGCGGCACGCCGGCCATGGTCGATACCATCGCCGGCCACACCCAAGTCGCGTGCACCAGTGTCACCAATGCCGCGCCGTTCATCAAGCAGGGCAGGATTCGCGGCATCGGCATGACCACGATGCAGCGTTCCCCGGTGTTGCCTGATTTACCCACCTTCGACGAGCAAGGATTAAAAGGCTTTGACGTCTCGCAATGGATGGGCATCGTGGCGCCAGCGAAAACGCCGCCGCCCATTATTCAGCGGCTGCATCAAGAGATCACGCGCGCCATCAACAGCCCGGAGTACTCCAAATTCATCCAGGCGCAAGGCGCCGATCCGGCGCCGATGACGCCGGAGGCGTTCACCGCGGTCATTCGCGCGGACCTCGATCGTTGGGGTAAGCTGGTTAAAACGGCCAACATCACGGTGCAGTGAGCGTGCGCGAGTTTTGTAAGTATTTGATTTTATTTAATAATTTTTAAGGGCGCCATCGCGGCTGATGTAACCCGCACAAGAGCGCATACTGCGGTTTCTCCATGATCTGGAATGGGTCTTGGGTGGAGGAGAAGAAACCGATGGGGTTGGCAGGGTGCGAGCTTGGGCGCATTGCCGCGTCACTGACCTCGATGGCTGGGCTTGCCCGCAGCCATTACGTTTGCTCGGGACTACCCGGCTCGCGCATGCTGCCCGGTCTTCACAACGGCACTTCCTGGTTCGACGGGCTCGCCGCGGCGGACATGCCTAACGCCGCGTTCTGGCGCATGAATGCGCAAATCAACCGAGCCTGCGCCGAGCCGGCCTGCAACAACCGTTTAATCGAATGGGGCGCCGCGCCCGAAACCGGCGCGCCTTCGGCGCAAGCGCGAGCGTGTGTGCCGCAGGCGCGGCAGGCAGGGCCAAGTTCGCCAGGCTGCTTAAGCAAATTGTTCAAGGACACCGTTATTACGACAGGTGGTTGATTCATCCAAAAAAGGAGGAGCAGCGTGAGCATCAAGCAACGTTTTGCTGTGGCAGCAGGCGTATCAACCATGGCGATGCTGGGCGGCAGCGCGGCGTTTGCGCAGCAACCCTTCCCCAATAAGCCGGTGCGGGTGATCGTGGTATTCCCCGCCGGTGGCGCGACCGATGTGGTGTCGCGCCTAGTATTTCAGAAAGTGGGCGAACAAGTCGGCCAGCAGTTCATCATCGACAATCGCGGAGGCGCGGGCGGCACGCTGGGCGCCGCGGTCGCCGCCAAAAGTCCGCCCGATGGTTATACGCTGATGGTGTATTCGGCAACGCTGATGGCCAGCGCGCACTTATACAGAACGCTGCCCTATCACGCGCTCCATGATTTCACCGGCATCACATCGTTAACGCGTTTGGTGGGCGCGTTGGCGGTGCATCCGTCGTTGCCGGTGCGCAACGTTAAAGACTTGGTCGCATTGGCGAAAGCGCGCCCCGGCGAGTTGCGTTACGGCTCGGCGGGGATCGGCGCGTATCAACATCTGGCGGCGAGTTTTCTCGCCACCATGGCCGGCATCGACATGGCGCATGTGCCGTACAAGGGCGGCGGCATCGCCTCCACCGCCGCGGCCACCGGCGAAATCCAATTGATGCTCACGCCGGTGGCGGAGGTGCAGCCGCACCTGCAGTCGGGGCGGTTGCGGGCGATCGCGGTGTCCTCGCCCACGCGCACCACGCAATTTCCCGATCTGCCCGCGATCGGCGAAACGGTGAAAGGCTATGACTTCGTCTCATGGTTTGGCGCGTTTGCGCCCGCCGGCACGCCGCGGCCGGTGATCGACCGGCTCAACGCCGAGTTGCGAAAAGCCGTGGCGCACCCCGATGTGGCCGCGCGGCTCTCGGCGCTGGTGCTCGACCCGATGCATTCCACGCCGGAAGAGTTCGCCAAATTGCTCAAAGCCGAGTACGACAAGTACGAGCGCGTGGTGAAGCTTTCCGGCGCGCGGCTTGAGTAGGCGGTTATGCACATGACACGCATGCTGTTGGGTTTGCTGCTGCTCACGGCCGGCTCGCCGGCGCCAAGCTCAATGAAGCCTGGGGCCAGCCGGTGCTGATCGACAACCGGCCGGGCGCGAGCGCGGTGATTGGCACCGAACTTGCGGTGCGCTCGCCCGCCGACGGTTACACCCTGATGGTGATGGCGCCGCAGCCGATCGTGCTCAACAAAATTCTGTTCAAGAACCTCAAGTTCGACCCGGAAAACGATCTCACGCCGATTTCGATCAACCTGCTGGTGCCCAACTACATCGTGGTGCATCCCAGCGTGCCAGCAAAAAACTTGAAAGAATTGGTCGCGTTTGCCAAAGCCAATCGCGGCAAGGTGAGTTATGCCTCCTCCGGCAATACCTCGACCGGGCATCTCACCGGATTGCTGCTCAACAAAATGGCCGGCCTGGACGTGGAACACATTGGCTACAAGGGCAGCGCGCCGGCGACGGCGGATACGCTGGGCGGCCACGTGCCGATATTGATCGATCAACCGGTGCCGTCAATCGAACAAGTGCGCTCGGGGAAATTGCGCGCGATTGCGGTCGCACGGCGCAGCGTGTCGAAGCCATGCGTGAGGTGCCGACGTTGCGCGAATCGGGATTGCCGGACTTTGAATCAAGCACCTGGTTCGGTTTCGCCGCACCCAGAGGCACGCCGCCGGACATCATCACCAAGCTCTATGCGGAATTCGCGCTCATCATGGCGCTTTCCGAGGTGAAAGAAAAATTCTTGCCGCTGGTCTACATCCCGGTGTCGATGAACACCTAAGAAGCGCGTAAGCGCATTGCCGCCAACCGCGAGAAGTGGGGCCGCGTGATCGCCGAAACCGGGCTGAAGGTGACGCAATTACCTTCAAGGGCGGTTATTGTGAGCATGTGATTTTATTTTGGGAAACACGGAATAAGTTGATTGCGTTCATGGTTCGATGCTTCGAGGGGCTCAGCATCACCACGAACGCTATCAACAACTTACCGTTTGTCCTGAACTCGTCGAAAAACTTGTTCAGTGTTTCCCTGCTTATTACCCCGTAGCCCGCACATCCCCGCTAAGAATCTCAAACTCCGCCGTAGCCAGTTTATCCAGCCCCCAAAGCTGCTCCAACAACCGCTTGGCCCCCCGCTCCCCCAACACCGGTTCGGCCAGTTCCATGAACTTGCCGTTTAACTCCGCGTCGGTGAGCGGTTGTTCTGGATCGCCCTTGCGATGCGGCTGGAAGTGCGACAGCTTGCGGCCATCCACCGTTTCGATGTCGACTTGCGCTGCGCGTTGATTGGGGTAGCCAGCGGAAAGTTTGGGTTCGGCGACGCACACCACTTTTTTCATCAGCTCCCTCACCGCGCGGTCTTTCATGCGCTCGGGCAAAAATGCGTTCAACCGCACGCTGCCGTAGACCACCGCGTGTGCCACGGTGTATTGCAGGCTAAATTTGGCCTGATACTCGCCCTCGGGCGTGGCGTTGTCGATGATGTCAAGGCCCGCTTTGTAGGTGGCCAGCGTGATTTGTTTGATGTCGGCGGGTTTAAGCTTGTGCTGCGCGACCAGATGCAGCACGCCGTCGATCGACGGAAAGGTGTGGCCGCAGCAGCCGTGGTTTTTGAAGGTCATCACGTTGATGTGGTAATCGCTGCCCAAATCTTTGGTGACCTTGGCGAAATCGGGCTTGACGCTCATCGCGTGCGCAAAACCTTTTTTGCCTTCGATGATGTCGAGCGCGCCGGTGACACCCTTGGACGCCGCCAGTGCCGCCAGCACGCCCGCATCCGCCGCGTGGCCGCCGTGCAGCGGTTTACTCATCGCTTGCGATAAAAACGCTTGCTGCAAGCCCGCGGCAAACGTGCCCACCGTCGCTAGCGCATGCATGAATTGCTCGTGGTTCACGCGCAGCGCGGTCGCCGCCGATGCCGCCGCACCGAACGAACCGACGGTGCCGGTGGTGTGCCAAAAGTTGTAGTGCGAGGGCATCACTGCTTCGCCGATGCGCGTGGAGGTTTCATAACCCACGATCACCGCGCGCAGGAATTGCTCGCCGCTGGCCCCGCTACCCTGTGCGCAGGCCAATGCGGCGGAAATCGTCGGGCTGCCGGGGTGATAACCCGAGTCGCGGTGGATGTCGTCGAACTCCACCGAGTGCGAAGCCGCGCCGTTAATCAACGCCGCAGTGCGCACCGTCGCGCGCCGCCCGCGTGCAAGGCGTGCCTTGCCGCGATCGAGATCATCCGCAAACGCTTGCTCCAACAACGTCGCCGGCGCGACCAGGCTCCCCGGCAGCATCGCCGCATACCAATCGATCACCGCGCGCTTGGCGTGGTGGATCACCTCGGCGGGCAGCTTCGAAGTTTGTTCGCGTATGGCGTAGTCGGCGAGTTGTTGCATCAGCATGGCTTGCTCCTTGATTGAAGGCACGATACTAGCAGGCGTTGCCGCGCGGCCGGTATTAAGCGCATCGCGAAGCCCGGCATTGTAAATACGTAAGTAGTTGATTTAATTGAATAATTGCTGGGGGCCGCGAGCGGCACTGTTCAGCCCTGCGCGATCAAACCATCAACTGCGATTACACCTTCGCCCTGCTTCTTGACGATCAGCGGATTAATTTCCGCCTCGCTGATGCTGTCGATGTAAGCAAGCTGCGAAAACGCGCTGACGGTTTTCGCCAGTGCCGCGCAGTCGCCCATGGGCATGCCGCGGTAGCCGCGTATCGTGGCCAGCCCTTTGACTTCTTCGATCATGTTCGCGGCATCTTCCGCCGAAACCGGCGCAAGCCGCGAGGCAAAGTCTTTGTAGATTTCCGCCAGCACCCCGCCCACGCCGAGCACCACGACAGGCCCTACTTGCGGATCGCGCTTGAAGCCGAGAATGATTTCGGCCAAGCCCTTTTCCATTTTCTGCACCAGAATGCCGTTGATCTTGGCGGCCGGGTGCTTTTGTTTGACGCGTTCGAGGATGGCGCGCGCGGCTTGTTTTAACGCAGCGGCATCGCCAATGTTGAGCACCACGCCGCCGGCGTCGGTTTTGTGCGCGATGTCGGGAGAGAGGATTTTCGCCACCACAGGGTATTGCACATTCGCGGTTTTGTCGGGCGACTTGATCACCGCGGTTTGCGCCGCGCCCACGTTAAGCGCGCCGAACACGCGGCAGGCGTCGAATTCGTTCAACTGCTTGGTGCTGGCGGCGGCGAGCAGTTTTTTAGCTTCTTCAACGCGCGCAGTGTCGCGCGCGGGCTGGGTGATCGGCGGCCGCCAATCGCGCCACGCGCGAATCGCATCGGCGCAGGATTCCGGTGTGCGAAAGCCCGCGATGCCGGCCTCGCTCAAAAGGTTCAATGATTTTTCCGCGTGCGGCGCGAGAAAGGCGGCGATGATTTTCTCACCCGGTTTCGCTTCCACCACCGGCGCGACCGCGATTTGCGGGTGAAACTGCGCGCTGCTGCCGGCGATGGGGATCACCAGGTCGCAGTGGTCGGAGGCGAGCAGTTCGTTTAATACCGCGCTGTAGATTTCTTTTTTCGCACCCGCCAGCGTCAAGTCGGTGACGCGCGCGCCGCTGATTTTGATGTTGTGGCTGTTGGCCAGATTGTCGATCACCCGTTGCGTCGGGCCGACGACGTCGATGCCGAGCGTGCCCAGGCGATCCGCCACCGTTGCCGCGCCGCCGCCGGTGGTCGACATAATCGCCACGCGATGCGACTTCACAGGCCTTTTGCCCATGATCATCGGCGGCAGCTCGAACAGCGTTTCCAGATGATCGACGCGTAAAATGCCGTGCGCCTTTAAGAACGTATCGCACAACTCATCCGAACCCGCCATGGCACCCGTGTGCGAGGCCGCGCAATCCTGACCGATGGTCGAGCGGCCGAGTTTGAAAGCGATAATCGGTTTGCCGATTTCGTACGCGCGTTTGCCCGCGCGCGCGAGATGTTCGGCGTCGCGCAGCGTTTCCATGAACAACAAAATTGCCTTCGTGTGCGGGTCGTCCACCAGCATGTCGGTGAATTCGCCGAGCGCGATGTCGGCCTCGTTGCCCACCGACACCAGCTTGGAAAAACCCACGCCGCGCCCCAGCCCGCGCGACAGCAAGCCGCCGGTCATGCTGCCGCTTTGCGACACCACCGCGATCGGGCCGGGTTTGATGTCGAGATTTTCCAGCACCGCGTTGACTGACAGCGCGAGGTTGGTTTGGCTGCTGAATAAGCCGATGCAATTAGGCCCCACCAAGCGCACACCGCCCGCCTTGGCGATGCGTTGCAGTTCTTCCTGCATGGCTCGGCCTTCGGCGCTGACTTCGGCAAAGCCGTCGGTGTAAATCGTCACCACCGGGATTTTTTTTGCCACGCATTGTTCGAGCGCCTTCGCCACGCGCGCAGCAGGCACCATGATCAGCGCGTGATCGATGTCATCCGGCACCGCAGTGACATCGGGAAACGATTTTTCGCCGAAGATTTCGTCACGCCCCGGATTGATCGGAAACAACTTGCCCGCGTAACCGTAGCGGCGCATATAACGCTGCGGACGCGAGGTGTTTTTGGTGGCGTCGCTGGAAGCGCCGATCAGCGCCACCGAGCGCGGCGAGAAAATTTGTTGGCGTAGAACCGCTAAAGCATCGTTACTCATAAGTATTTGATTTAATTGAATATTTTTTTGATTAAAGAATCTTCGGCCAATCACGCCACGCGACATATTGGGTGCCTTGACGCTGCATGCTTTGGTGGCCGCCATAAACGACCGCTGGCGCAACGCCGCGTGTGCCGGCCCAGCCCGTCCACTTTGCCAGCGTGCGCGTCCAATCACTCGCGATGGTTGCGCCAGACTTGATTTCCAATGCGCGCAGTTTGCGGCCGTCCTCGACCACCAAGTCGATTTCGTCGCCCACGTTATCGCGCCAAAAATAGGCATTGGCCGCAAGCCCCTGATTGTAGCGATGCTTGAGCCATTCCGCGACGATCAGCGATTCAAACAAACCGCCGCGTGCGGCGTGTGTTTCCATTTGCGTGGCGTTGCGAATATCGAGTAGATAACTGGCGAGGCCCGTGTCGTAGAAATAGAGTTTGGGCGATTTGATCAGCCGCTTGCCGAAATTGGCGTGATAAGGCTGAAGCAGGAACACGATGTAGCCCGCCTCCAGCACGGTGAGCCACGCGCGCGCGGTGACATGCGAGATGCCGCAGTCGGCCCCGAGGCTCGACAGGTTCAGAATTTGCCCGCAACGTGCCGCGCACATTTTCAAAAAGCGCTGAAACCGCGTCAGGTTGGAGACCGCGGCGATTTGTCGCACGTCGCGCTCGACGTAGGTCATGTTGTAATTCGCGTACCACTGCGCGGGATCGACTCGCCGCGAAAATAGCGGTGGATACAAGCCGCGCCACAAAGCGGCCGGTAGCGATTGCTTGGCATGGGCGGCCGGCAATTCGCCCAAGGAAAACGGCAGTAACTGGATCAACCCAACACGGCCCGCCAGCGTTTGGGTGATGTTGCCCACCAGGCCAAACTGTTGGGACCCGGTCAGCACGAAACGTCCCGCTACGGGATGGCTGTCGACGATGGTTTGCAAGTAGGAGAATAAGGCCGGCGCTCGCTGCACTTCGTCCAGTATTGCGCCGCGCGGAAAACGCGCCAAGAATCCTCGCGCATCACTTGCCGCGAATGCACGTTCATCGGGATCTTCCAGCGAGACATAAGGTTTTTGGGGGAAGGTTTCCCGCGCCAGCGTGGTTTTGCCGCTTTGACGCGGCCCGGTGATGGCGACGATGGGGAAGCCGCGCGCGAGCTTGCGCAATGCGGGCGCGGCGTGGCGGGGAATAGGTGGCTGGGCCATGCGGAATTTTACACTTTGAAACTATGACTTTCAATGTGTAAAAACGGGTTTTACTGCACGCGACCCGCGGTGCCGCTCGGCTGCCCAGCCGGCGCTGCGCTTCGCGCCGTCTATTTCGCCTTATTTCGCCTTCGCCGGCCGCTGCGAAAACGCCCGCTCGAACACGCCCTCGGCGATGCGGTTCTTCAGAATCTCGATCGAGCCGCCGGCGATCATCCAGCCGCGGCATTTGCGAAAACAATATTCGACCAGGGTTTCTTCGGTG
Organism: Betaproteobacteria bacterium; assembly: GCA_016868015.1. Classification (GTDB taxonomy): domain Bacteria; phylum Pseudomonadota; class Gammaproteobacteria; order Burkholderiales; family SG8-41; genus UBA5216. Next base: position 15,234 of record VGIF01000050.1, on the reverse strand, counting down.
TAGCCGATGCCGCCCATGATTTGCATCGCCTCGTTGCAGCAATCGAAGCCCGCTTGATTGCAAAAGGCTTTGGCGATGGCGGTGTCTTCGGCCGACGGAATGCCGTTCACCGCGTTCGCCGCCGCTCGATAAATCAACAACTGCCCGGCGTCGAGTTTCATTTTCATGTCGGCGAATTTCCATTGGATGCCCTGGAATTCGCACAACAAGCGCCCGAACTGTTTGCGCGTCATTGCCCACTGCCGCGCGATTTCGTACGCATAACGCCCGAAGGCGAGCGAGCGCGTGGTGTTGCCGATGCGCTCGACGTTAAAGCCGGCGATTTGTTTTTTGAAGCCGCCCTCTTTGAGCAGCACGTTTTCCGGACCGACGTAAACGTTATCCAGATACGTTTGCACCCATTCCTCGCCGTTGAAAAATTTCGCCGCCGCCCCCTGCTTAAAGCCAGGCGAGGTGCGCGGGATCAACACCGAGCCGATGCCGCCCACGCCGGGGCCGAAGCGCACATAGGTCAGCATCACCTCCGCCGCGGTGGCGTGGGTTTGGAACACCTTCACGCCGTTGATGCGATAACCCGCGCCGTCGGGCGTGGCGCTGGTCACCAGATCGGTGACCGCGCTGCCCGCTTCGGGCTCCGTCATGCCGACGCAAATCACCGATTCGCCCTTGAGAATTTTGCTGAGATAACGCTGCTTCTGATCCGGCGTGCCGTATTCGGCGAGCACGCGCACAGGGCCGAAGTTGCCGGCTTGAATCACATCCGCGCTGCGCGGGCAGACTTCGGTCACCGCTTCAATGGCGAGAATCGCATCCATCAGCGAGCCGCCCTGGCCGCCGTCGGCCTCGGGAAACGCAATGCCCATCAGCCCTTGCTCGGCCGTCAGCTTGGCGACATCGAACGGGTGCTCGGTTTGATGCGCGCGCTGCAACGCGCCGGCCTTGAGATGCTTATCGGCAAAACCGCGTACGGCATCGCGGAACTGTTGCTGTTCAGGGGTAAGTCGGAAATCCATGGTGGGCGAAATGCGGAAGGGAGGCGCAATTGTCGCCACTCACGCCCCAATGCGCAAGCGGCGCGCTAAAATTGTTCGAGCTGATTGAGCGAAATAACAATGGTGGAGGGGCGACGGATGAATCGTGAACAGTGGGTGCAAGACAACAAATTCGCGCGCATGTGTGCATTGCTGTTGGTGATGGCGTGGCCGTGGGCGGTGGCTGCGCAACACTGGGCCCCCCAGCGCAACGTGCTGATCACCATCCCCAATGCGCCGGGTTCGGTCATCGATACCACCGCGCGCATCGTGCACAAGGCGATTCAGGATCACAAACTGATCCCGGTGACCAGTGTGCTGGTCAACCGCGCGGGGGGTGAGCAGTCGATCGGCTATTCGTTTTTGCATCAGCGCCCGAATGATCCGTATCACGTCAGTTGGGCCAACCCGGCGCTACTGAGTAATCACATCAGCGGCCGCTCGGATTTCAGCCATCGCGATTTCACGCCGATCGCCTATCTGATGGCCGATGGGTATGTGTTTGCGGTGCGCGCCGATCATCCGTTGAAGTCGGGCCATGATCTCATCGACGCCCTGCGCAAAAACCCCGAATCGTTGAACCTCGCGGTGGGCAACTCCACCCATCGCATCGTCATTGGCATGGTGCTGCAGCAGGCGAAGATCGACATCAAGCGCGTGAAAATGGTGGTGTTGCAGCAGGGCACGCAGGCCACCTCCGTGCTGGGCGGCCATGTCGATCTGGCGGTGTCACCGCTGCCGCAACTGTTGCCGCACTTGCAGTCGGGCAAGATGCGCGCGCTGGCGTTGAGCGCCACCAAGCGCAAGGGCGGCGTGCTCGCCGACACGCCCACCTGGCCGGAGCTGGGCTACAAAAACGGCACCTATCAAACATGGCGCGCGATGATCGCGCCGCGCGGGATCACGCCCGCGCAGGCGGCGTTTTGGGAGAATGTCATGCGCAAGGTGGTGCAGACGGAGGACTTCAAGGCCGCCGCCGCCAAATTCGAGTGGGATATCGAATTCAAGGGCGGCGCCGAAACCGGGCGTTTGATGGAAGACGAATACACCCGCACCAGGAGCGTGATGTCGTTTCTGGGGCTGATTAAAGACTAGGGCCTGTTAACAGCAGGCTCCGGCACGCGTGAACAGCGCACGGATGCATTAAAGCCCCCGCGCATCGCGCAGGGGTTAAAGCCAACGCCGCAGCACCAGCGCCAGCGCTTCATAACAGGCGTAATAACTCGTTTCCAACGCGCGTGTGCTGGGCAAGAAATCGCCCAGCGCCATCGGCTCTTTATGCAATTGCCCGCCGCCGGTGGGCGCGGGGGTGACTTGTAAACCGGCGGCCTCGAACTCCAGGCGCGCGCGCCGCACGTCGAAAAAGTGGGTCACCAGCAGCACGTGCGAGATGCCGTCGGCTTTGAGCATGCGCGCGCTGTTGCGCGCGTTTTCACGCGTGTTGCGCGATTGCGTTTCGGCCCAGCGCACGGCGGTGGCGAATTCCTGCTGCAGCGTGTTGCGCATCAGCTCGGCCTCTGGCGCGCCCTTGGACACCACGCCGCCGGTGGTGAGCAGCGGCAAGCCGTAGCGTTTGGCGAGGAACGCGCCATAACGCGCGCGCTCGAGCGATAAGCGCGAGACGGTGTCGCCGCCATAATCCGCGGCGTTGTGGCGGGTGCCGCCGCCGAGCACGACGATGGCTTGCGCGGCAACCGGTTGCTGAAGATCGAGCGCTTTTGCTCCGCCCACCGTTTGCGCGAGCCATGCGGCAACCACCGGCAGCGACAATGCCAGCAAACCTGCCATCCCCGCCCATGCCAGCGTTTTGCCGATGCGCGGGCGCCTGCGCAACAGCAGCAAACCGATCATTGTCAGCAGCAGCGGACCGGTCGGCGGCAACACCAGGTTGGCCAGTATTTTGCGCACCACCACCCAATCCATCATGGCGCGCGCTCAACCTTTCAGCGTTTGCGCAATATGCTCTGCCGCGCGCATGCCAAAGCTGACGCCCTTGATCAGCCCGCCGACATAACCGCCGCCACCCACGCCGCCTTCCAGACCGCCGGTGGTCGCGCCCACCGCGTACAAACCCTCGATCGGCGCGCCGCGCGTGCTCATCACGCGCGCATCGCCGTCGGTGAAGATGCCGCCGAAGGTATACGTCATGCCGGCACAAATCGGCACCGCGTAGTACGGCGGTTTGGCGATGACGGCGGGTTTGATCGGTTGGTCACTGCGTGCGGGGGCGAGTTGCGCCAGCGTGTTGTTGGCAAGTGCGGCGTTGTAAGCGGCAACGGTGCGCTCCAGCGGTTCGCGCGCGATGCCGGTTTTGGCGGCCAATTCGGCAAGCGTCGCCGCTTTGATGATGGTGCCGCCGGCATTGGCCAACTGCGGGTTGGCGGGGATGCGCGCGGTGCGGCCGGGGCCCGCCCAAATCGCCTCATCGAGAATCGCCCACGTCGAGAGCGGATTGGGCAATCGCGCGATGGTGTTGGCGACGAACACACCGCCTTGGCCTTCGTCGACAAAACGCTCGCCCGCGTCGTTGACCACGATGCCCACGGTGCCCAACTCATCGAGCTGTGGATACGGCCATACTTTGTCGTTGGTGAAGGCATCGCGCGAGAGCATGTGGCCGTAAAAATATTGAAGGTCCGAAAACCGCGCGTCCAGCTCACGCGCCATGCGCATGCCATCGCCGATGCCGGTGCCCGCGCCACGCGTTTTCACTTTCGCAAGATCGATGCCCATGTGCTCGCGCACCAGCGCGGCGTTGCCTTGATAGCCGCCGTCGGCGAGCACCACGGCACGCGCGGTGAACTGCTCTTTGTTCGCGCCCTCTTCGTTACCTCCCGCTTCAACGCCGACGCAACGCCCTTCGCGTTCCATCAGCGACAGCGCGGGCGTTTGGATCAGCCGGCCGCCGCGCTTTTGCAGGTTGGCGACGAGTTGCCGCAACGTCACATCCGGCCCGCGGCCTTTCCAGTCGAGCCCGGCGACGATCGGCCGCGGCGGCGCCAGCACATGCTGCTGCCACACAATGTTGCCGACGCGGATGTATTTCGCGCCTTCGCTTTGCAGCCAATCGATGGCGCGGCCCGCGGTGGTGGCCAACGCACGCGCAAGTTCCGGATCGGCCTTGCCGTTGGTCGCCGTTTTGATCACTTCCATCAAGCTTTCGGGTGGATCTTTGGCATTGTGCATGGCGATGTGCAACACGCCGCCGGAGTAACGCGAGTTGCACAAATACTGCGGCCCCTGGCCGCGTTCGAGCACGGCGACTTTCAACCCTTGCTGCGCGGCGCGATTGGCGGTGGCGAGGCCGGCGATGCCGCCGCCGATGATGACGACGTCGAAATTCGTTTCGTTACTCATGCTTTTTCGATTGACTGAGGTCGGTGATAAACCACTCCTGTCGTTCCCGCGCAGGCGGGAACCCAAAACACAGTAGCCCTGGAAACACCCTATGGGTTCCCGCCTGCGCGGGAACGACACGGATTAATTTTTTGGTCACGGCGCAGTTAGCGGTGTGCAACTTGAAAGGCGGTTGTGATACCGGCCAAGCTCGGAGTGATTTTAATGCACGCGGCGCGTTCTGCTAGACTGCGCACACTTGAGATTTTGGAGTCCATCATGTCATTTACCGGCCGCATCGGGCTGCTCGCGCCTTCCTCCAACACCACGGTCGAACCGGAGTTTTATCGCGCGCTGCCCGAGGGTGTGACGCTGCACGTCGCGCGCTTGCCGATCACGCAAGTGACGCCGGAGTCGATCGGCAAAATGGCGGATTCACTCGATGTCGAGTCGAAGCTGCTCGCCACCGCCGATGTCGACGTGATTATCTTGGGCGCGACAGCACCGAGTTTTTTGAAGGGTTTGGGTTACGACCGCGAGGTCAGCGAGCGCATCACGCGCGTCACCGGCAAACCGGCAACCACCACTTCCACCGCGCTGCTGGAAGCGATGAAAGTGCTGAACGTTTCACGCATCGCGCTGGGCTCCGCTTACAGCCCCACGGTCAACGACATCTGCGCGAGTTTTCTCGAAGCCAATGGCGTTACAGTCGTCGCCAAAGACGGCATGAACGTGATCGACAATCTCGAAATCGGCCGGCTCGATGTGCAGACCGCTTATGACCTCGGCAAAAAAATTAACACGCCCGAGGCACAAGCGATTGTGCTTGCGTGTACCAACTGGAAGACCATGGCGATTGTCGAGCGGCTGGAGCAAGATCTGGGCAAGCCCGTGTTGAGCACCACACAAGTCAGTATTTGGGGCGCGCTTAAAAAAATGGGCTATAACGGCAGCATCGCCGGATACGGCCGCTTGCTGCGCGAATGGGCTAGCGCGCCGCAACAAGCCACCAATAAAAATATCAATTAAATCAGATGCTTACCTATTCTTGTTGCGCAGCACCCAAGCCACGCCCAACGCCACCAGCACGGCCAGCATGAGGTAATCCCAGCCGTGCAAATGCGCGCCCGGCAGCCCATGCCCTTCATGCGCGAGTGCTTCACTGGCGGCGAACAAGGCCGCGGCGGCTAATCGGTACATAGCAAACCTTCCTTTTCGATGTGGGCGATCACGGCGTCGAGCCCGTGCCCGGTTTTAAGATTGGTAAAGACAAAAGGTTTTTTCCCGCGCATTTTGCGCGCGTCGCGATCCATCACCTCGAGCGAAGCGCCCACCATCGGCGCGAGATCGATTTTGTTGATCACCAGCAAATCGGATTTGGTGATGCCCGGCCCGCCCTTGCGTGGAATCTTGTCGCCGGCGGCGACGTCGATTACATACAGCGTCAAGTCGGACAACTCCGGACTGAACGTCGCCGCGAGATTGTCGCCGCCCGATTCGATGATGATAAGGTCGAGCGCGTCAAAGCGCCGGTTCAAGCGCGCCACCGCTTCAAGATTGATCGAGGCATCCTCTCGGATCGCGGTATGCGGGCAGCCGCCGGTTTCGACGCCGATGATGCGCTCGGGTGCTAACGCTTGGTTGCGCACCAAAAACTGCGCGTCTTCCTCGGTGTAAATATCGTTGGTCACCACCGCGATGTTGTACTTCTCGCGCAGCGCGCGGCACAGCGACAAGGTGAGCGCGGTTTTGCCGGAGCCCACCGGGCCACCGATGCCGACGCGCAGAGGTTGTAGAGGTTGCGTGGGTGTAGTCATGATCGGAAGAGTCGGCTGTATTGCGTTTCATGTTGACTGGAAAGCAGCGCCAAACCGGGCGCGAAGTTCGTCAGTTCGTGATCGCCGCGCGCGGCCGCCGCTTGCGCGAAGGTGTCAAGCCGCGCACCGAGCGCGAGCAAGATTTTTTGTCCGGCGGTTTGGCCCAGCGGCACGGCTTTCACCGCCGCCATCACCTGATTTTCCAGCCACGACCACAGGTAAGCGGTGAGCGTGGCATGGGTGTCGATGTGCCAGTGCGCGCTAGCCCAGGCGTAGGCTGTGGGGTAGGCGGGTTCGTTCATGCTTTGTAGTTGCGTGAACCGCGCCGTGTTTTCTTCACTGAGTTCGGCTAGCAAGCGCGTCAATGAATAGCCCATTTGTACCGTCTCCGCGCGTAGCTCCGCGGATTCGCGGCTCGCCAGAAAGAACGCGTTCCATTCCGCGACCGCGGCGAAATCGTGCTCGTCCCACGCGCGGCGTAATCGCACCAACACGGGCGCTTCCATTGTGGCAACGCTGAGTTCGAGCACATCGCTGATCCAAGTTTGCGCGCTTTGCGCATCGCGCACGAGGCCCGCTTCGACCGCAGCTTCGAGCCCTTGCGAATAGCTATACGCGCCCACCGGCAGCGTGGGGCTGGCGAGTTGCAGCAGTTTGGTGAGGCGCGTGTCGGTCACGGCGATGCTCTGTAAGTATTGGATTTTATTTAATATTTTTTGAGGCGTATTCGTGGATGCGTGCGCCGCGCGGGGGCTCGTCGCTGTGATGATGGTGGCCGCCGCCGTGCGCACCATAGGCGCCCGCCTCGGGTTCGAACGGCGCCTGCAGCGGCGTTAACGTCGCGCCCAAACAGCGCAACATGTCTTCCAGAACATGATCGGCGGCGATGCGCAAAAAACCGTCACCCACTTGCACTGGCACGTGGCGATTGCCTAGGTGATACGCGGCGCGCGCAAGTTCGGTGGCGTTGGCGCAGACGATGTGCACCACGGCCTCGGGCTCGGCAATCACTTCGATGATGCGGCCGTCGGCGGCGAGCAATTTATCGCCGCCGCGCAAAATGTCGCCGCGCGGCAGCAGCAGCCACGCATCTTCGCCGCTGGTGAGTTTGGTGCGCAAGCGGCTCTTTTGGCGCAGGTCGAAGGGGAGGCGGAGTTGGCCGCTTGCCAACGAACCAGGTATCACCTTTGATGTGAGTTCGATCACCGTGCGTCTTCGTGTGCAAACAACACTGCTAACACTACCGTGTCGTTCCCGCGCAGGCGGGCACCCCCTCCCCCGGCGCAGCGGGGGGGCGTAGGAGGGGGGCACGGGTGCCTCCAGTGCAGCTGTGTTATGGGTTCCCGCCTGCGCGGGAACGACAGCATGGGGCTATTGGCGAACGCGATCATGGTTACGTCTCGTGTTTCAAAACAAAAAATACCGCTGCGCCATCGGCAACACTTTAGCCGGCTCGCACGTGAGCAACTCGCCATCCGCGCGCACTTCATACGTTTCCGCATCGACATCGACCTTGGGCTGCCAGTCGTTATGCACCATGTCTTGCTTGCGCACCTTGCGAATGTTTTTTACCGCTTCCAGCGGGCGCTGCAACTTAAGCGCAGCGACCGCGGGATTTTTCAACGCGGCTTTCGATACGAACGTCACCGCGGTATTCAACGCGCGGCCGTAGCTGCCGAACATCGGCCGGTAATGCACCGGCTGCGGCGTGGGGATCGACGCGTTGGGGTCACCCATCGCCGCGGCGGCGATCATGCCGCCCTTCACGATCAGCGAGGGTTTTACGCCGAAGAATGCTGGTTTCCACAGCACCAAATCAGCGAGCTTGCCGGTCTCAATCGAGCCGACGAGGTGGCTGATGCCGTGCGAGATCGCGGGGTTAATCGTGTACTTGGCGACATAACGTTTGACGCGCGCGTTGTCGTGCGTCGTCGGGTCGCCCTTGAGACTGCCGCGCTGCACTTTCATTTTGTGCGCGGTTTGCCAGGTGCGGATGATCACTTCGCCCACACGCCCCATCGCCTGCGAATCGGAGGACATCATGGAAAACGCGCCCAGATCGTGCAGGATATCTTCCGCGGCAATCGTTTCTTTGCGGATGCGCGATTCGGCGAACGCCACGTCCTCCGCGATCGCCGGGTCGAGGTGATGGCACACCATCAGCATGTCGAGATGCTCGGCAATCGTGTTCACCGTGTACGGCCGCGTCGGGTTGGTGGACGAGGGCAACACATACGCCTCGCCGCACACTTTGATGATGTCGGGCGCGTGGCCGCCGCCCGCGCCCTCGGTGTGAAAGGTGTGGATGGTGCGGCCCTTGAACGCCTTGATCGTCGCTTCGACAAAACCCGATTCGTTCAACGTATCGGTGTGAATCGCCACTTGCACATCCATTTTGTCGGCGACGGTCAAGCAATTGTCGATTGCCGCCGGCGTGGTGCCCCAATCTTCGTGCAGCTTCAATCCAATCGCGCCCGCCTTGATTTGCTCGGCGAGCGGCGCGGGCAAACTCGCATTGCCCTTGCCAAGAAACCCGAGATTCATCGGGAACGCTTCCGCCGCGCGCAGCATAGAGTGGATGTGCCACGGCCCCGGCGTGCAGGTCGTCGCGTAAGTGCCGGTAGCCGGCCCGGTGCCGCCGCCGATCATGGTTGTGACACCCGACATCAGCGCTTCGTCAATCTGCTGTGGGCAGATGAAATGAATGTGCGTGTCGATGCCGCCGGCAGTGACGATCATGCCTTCACCCGCGATCACTTCCGTGCCCGCGCCGATGGGGATGGTGATCGCGGGCTGAATGTCGGGATTGCCTGCTTTGCCGATTTTCCAGATGCGCCCGGCTTTGATGCCGATGTCGGCCTTGACAACGCCCCAATGGTCGACGATCAACGCGTTGGTGATTACCGTATCGGCAACCTTCGCCGAGGTGAGTTGGCTTTGCCCCATGCCGTCGCGGATGACCTTGCCGCCGCCGAATTTCACTTCCTCGCCGTAGGTGGTGAAATCTTTTTCGACTTCGATCCACAGCTCGGTGTCGGCAAGGCGCACGCGGTCGCCCACCGTGAGGCCGAACATTTCGGCGTAGGCTTGGCGAGTGATTTTCATTTGAGCGCCCCCATCACCTTGCCTTGAAATCCATACACCTTGCGCGCGCCACTTAATGCAACCAACTCAACCGTGCGCGACTGCCCCGGCTCAAAGCGCACCGCCGTGCCGGCCGCGATATTCAATCGATGACCGCGCGCTTTTTTACGATCGAACTGCAGCGCGTCGTTGGTCTCGAAAAAGTGGTAATGCGAGCCGACTTGAATCGGCCGGTCACCGCTGTTGGTGACCGTAAGCGTGATCGTTTTGCGGCCGACATTGAGTTCGATGTCGCCTGCTGCTGCTTGAATTTCGCCGGGGATCATCGTTGATCTCGTAAAATTATAAGTATTTGATTTTATTGACTATTTTATACAATCGGGTTGTGCACGGTGACCAGCTTCGTCCCATCGGGAAACGTTGCTTCGACTTGTATCTCCGGAATCATCTCTGCCACACCGTCCATCACCTCATCACGCTTTAACAACGTCGCGCCCCAACCCATCAACTCGGAAACGCTCTTGCCATCGCGCGCGCCTTCCATGATTGCAGCGGTGATAAACGCCACTGCTTCCGGGTAATTAAGTTTCAGCCCGCGCGCGCGGCGCCGCTCGGCCAGCAACGCGGCGGTAAAAATCAGCAACTTGTCTTTTTCTCTGAGCGTGAGTTCCATTGCCGTTCCTAAGACTTCAGGTGTTCCTTCATGTATTCCAGATGCGCGGTATCACCGCTTCGCGCCCCACGATCATCGGACGCAGCACTTGCCACAAGGCCGCGAAATAATGTTTCGCGGCTTCACTGGCGTCGCCCAGGTAGCGCGCCACCAGCACGCCGGGCAATCGCGTCACCGCCGTGTCGCCAACGCGCGCCTTAAGTGCGCGACACGCGGCGATATCCACGGCCTCAATATTTTCCGCCGCGGCAACCAACGTGCCGCACACGGTTTTGCCCGCGAGTCCGGCGCACGAGCGTGTGAGTAAACCATCCGCGGGAATCGCGGCACGCTCGATCCATAACGGTTTACCCGCACACGATAGCCGCATTGCCGAATGACACGCGCCGCGTGTAAAACGTTCGCCCGACCCCGCGCGGCCCAAGCACAACACCTCCCAGCCGATGTAACGCGCGCCTCGCTGCAATTGCACGTCGGTCTCCAATCGCGCCAAGGCGCCGTCGAACACAATGGTTTCCTGCGGCAGCCATTCGAGGCTGGCGTGCGCATCCACCACCAGGGTGTTGCGTTGCCGCGCCCATGCACCGGTGGAGCGATACCACTTGGCCGCCCCCGGCGTGGTGAGCAGCGCTTGGCTGTGCCTGCTGGCGCGCACGTCGATTTCCAGATGATCGCCACTAGCAATGCCCGCCGGCGGATGCACGATGATGTTGTGGCACACCGCGCCTCCCTCGGGATACAGCGCTTTTTGCACCACCAGCGGCCCATCGTGACGGCGCGCGGCGAGAACGGTGCGCCCTTGCAAGTCCGCGCGCCGCTCGTAATGCAACGCAAGTTGTGCGTGCCAGGCGCGGGTGAGCGGGTTGAGCGGCCGTTCGATGAGTTGCATGGGGTGATCATACTGCGAGCAGCGAGCGTACGCCGTCCTTGTCCATGTCCGCGCCGGGGCCGCGTGCGATGATTTCGCCGCGTTCCATCACCAGGTAATGGTCGGCGAGCGAACGCGCGAAATCGTAATACTGCTCCACCAGCAAAATCGCCACTTCGCCGCTGCGCGCCACCGCCCGAATGACGTCTTCGATCACCTTGCGCTGGGCGAGAATGCGAATCGCACGCTCGATATCCTTGATGATCGAGGGTTGGATGCCTTCGGTGGGCTCGTCGAGAATCAGCAGCTTCGGGTTCATCGCCAGCGCACGGCCGATGGCGAGTTGTTGTTGCTGGCCGCCGGAAAGGTCGCCGCCGCGGCGATGCATCATTTGCCGTAACACCGGGAACATTTCAAAGATGCGCTCGGGCACCTTCGCGCCGCGTTTGGCGGCGGCCAAGCCCATTTGCAGATTTTCCTCGACGCTCAGGCGTGGAAAAATCTCTCGTCCCTGCGGCACATAACCAATGCCGGCAGCCGCGCGTTCATACGGCGCGGCACGCGTGATGTCGCGGCCCCCGAATTGGATGTTGCCGGTTTTGGCGGGCACCAGACCCATCAGGGTTTTCAACAGGGTGGTTTTCCCGACGCCGTTGCGGCCGAGGATAACCGTCACCTCCCCCGGTGGCACCTCGAAGGCGAGGTTACGCAGAATGTGGCTGCCGCCGTAGTATTGGTTCAAGCCGGTTACCGACAACATGTCATCGCCCGCATCAGCGGCCCAAGTACACTTCGATCACGCGCTGATCGTTTTGCACGTCGCTCATTTTGCCCTCGGCCAGCACGCTGCCCTCGTGCAGCACAGTGACCTTGCGCGCGATTATTTCGACAAAGGCCATGTCGTGCTCCACCACCACCAGCGAGTGTTTGCCGGCCAGTGATAAAAAAAGCTCCGCGGTGCGCTCGGTTTCATCGTCGCTCATGCCTGCGACTGGCTCGTCGAGCAGCAACAGCTTCGGCTCCTGCATCAACAGCATGCCGATCTCCAGCCATTGTTTTTGGCCGTGCGACAACAAGCCCGCCTCGCGATCGGCGCTGTCGGTCAAGCGGATTTGCCGCAACATCTCGGCGATGCGGTCGCGTTGTTCGCTCGACAAGCGGGCGAACAGGCTTTGACGCACGCGCTTATCGGCCTTCATCGCCAGTTCGAGATTCTCGAATACCGTGTGGTGCTCGAACACCGTGGGCTTTTGAAACTTGCGGCCGATGCCGGCATGCGCGATTTGCGCTTCACTCAAGCGCGTAAGATCGATGGTCTGGCCGAAAAACACCTGGCCGTTGTCGGGCCGCGTTTTGCCGGTGATCACATCCATCATGGTGGTCTTGCCCGCGCCGTTGGGGCCGATCACGCAGCGTAATTCACCCACGTCGATGTCGAGTGTGAGCTTGTTCAGGGCCTTGAAGCCGTCGAAGCTCACGGTGATGTCATCGAGGTACAGTACCGCGCCGTGCGTGGTGTCGAGGGCGTCGGTGACCACGCGCGCACCGGCGGTGTCGCCCACGCCCGCCGTGGCATGTGTCGCATGTGTCGCATGTGCCGGGGCGTTCACGCGCGCCGCCCTTTGAACGCTTTACCGCGCAGCAAGCCGACGATGCCATTGGGCATGAACAGCGTCACCAGAATAAACATAAGCCCCAGCACAAACAGCCAATATTCCGGCAGAAACTGCGTGAAAAAACTTTTTGCGCCGTTGACCACGGCAGCACCCACGATCGCGCCGCTCAGGGTGCCGCGGCCGCCGACCGCCACCCAAATGGCGATTTCAATCGAGTTGGCCGGCGACATTTCACTGGGGTTGATGATGCCCACTTGCGGCACATACAGCGCGCCGGCGACGCCGCACAGAACCGCCGACAACGTCCACACGAAAAGTTTGTAATGCAGCGTGTTGTAGCCGCAAAACATCACGCGCTGCTCGGCGTCGCGGATCGCGGCGAGCACGCGGCCGAACTTGGACGTCACCAGATAGCGGCCCAGCAGCAGCGTGCCGATCAGCACCGCGCCGGTGAGGGTGAACAACACCATGCGCGTTTGCGGGGTGGTGATGGCGTGACCGAGGATGCGCTTGAAGTCGGTAAAGCCGTTGTTGCCGCCAAAGCCGGTTTCATTGCGAAAGAACAGCAGCATCGCGGCGTAGGTCAGCGCCTGCGTAATGATCGAAAAGTACACACCCTTGATACGCGAACGAAACGCAAAATAGCCGAACACGTAGGCCAACACGCCCGGTACCGCCACGATCAGCAGCAACGTCCACAGAAACGAATCGGTGTTCCACCAATGCCATGGCAGTTCGCGCCAATCGAGAAACACCATGAAGTCGGGCAACTCGCTGGCGTATTGCCCATCGCGGCCGATCTGGCGCATCAGATACATGCCCATGGCGTAGCCGCCCAGCGCGAAAAACAAGCCATGGCCGAGCGACAGGATGCCGCAGTAACCCCAGATCAAATCCATCGCCAGCGCCACGATGGCGTAGCACATGATCTTGCCGATGAGCGTGATCCAGTAGGCGGAGACGTGAAACTCGCTATGCGGCGGCACCACCAGATTCAGCAATGGAAAGAGTACAAACAGCACCGTGCCGCAAACGGCCAGCACGCTCCAGCCCTTGGCGCCATAGAGCCGCGTGAAGGCGCTGGTCAACGGACCGCTCATGTTTCCACCGAGCGCCCCTTCAGCGCGAACAGGCCTTGCGGGCGTTTTTGAATGAAGATGATGATGAACACCAGCACCACGATCTTGGCGAGCACCGCGCCCGACCATGATTCGAGCAACTTGTTGGCGAATCCGAGACCGAACGCCGCGTACACCGTGCCCGCGAGTTGCCCCACGCCGCCCATCACCACCACCATGAAGGAATCGACGAGATAGCCCTGGCCCAGATCGGGCCCGACGTTGCCGATTTGGGATAAGGCACAACCGGCGAGCCCGGCGATGCCGCAGCCCAGGCCGAAGGCAAGCGTATCGACACGCGCGGTGGGCACGCCCACGCAGGAGGCCATGGCGCGGTTTTGCGTAACGCCGCGCACGTAAAGCCCGAGCCGGGTCCGCGTCAGCGTGAGCCACATGCCGATCAACACCGCCGCGGCGAAGATCAGGATCACAATGCGATTCCATGGCAGCACCACATTGGCGAACAGCTCGACGCCGCCCGACATGAAGGCGGGGTTGGCGACCTGCACGTTTTGCGCGCCGAAGAGGGTGCGTACCGCTTGCATCAGAATGAGACTGATGCCCCAGGTTGCCAGCAGCGTCTCCAGCGGCCGCCCATAAAGCCAGCGGATCACCGTGCGCTCGAGCACCATGCCCACCAGCGCCGCGGCGATAAACGCCACCGGTACCGCGCACGCCAAGTACCAATCGAAGGCGCCGGGGAAATGGGTGAGAAACGCATTCTGCACCACGAACGTCGCATACGCGCCGATCATGATCAGTTCACCGTGCGCCATGTTGATTACACCCATCAGGCCATAGGTGATGGCCAACCCCAGCGCCGCCAGCAACAGGATCGAACCCAGGCTTACGCCCGCAAAAAACAAGCCCGCGCGCTCCCCCCAGGCCAGGCGGTTTTCCACCTTTTTCAAACTGGCTTGCGCCGCGATGCGCACATCGCCATCGGTTTCACTGTCAAGCACGGCGAGCAGCAAGGCCTTGGCGTTGGCCGCGCGCGATTCGCTAAGCGTCAGCACGGCGTCAAGGCGGGTCTTGAGGTCGCCGGATTTAAGGTTCAACGATGCGGCGATGCCTTGCAGCAGCGCTTTAATGTCGGCATCGTTTTCACCGGCCAGCGCCTTTTGCACCAGCGGCAACGCGGACGCATCGGCCGCACTCGACAATTCCCTGACTGCGGCAAGACGCGTTGCGCGCTCCGCTGACGCCAGGTTGAGCGCGGCCAGTGCATTGGCCGCCGCGCCGCGCACGCGGTTATTGAGCATGACATCTTCGCGCCCGTCCGGGAGCGCGGTAACCTTCTCGCCGGTGACAGCGTCGAAGGCCTCCTCGTCTTTTACGATCAGCACGCGTTTGCCGGCGATTTGCAATTCACCCGCGCCGAGCGCCGCGAGTACCTGCGCCGCGCGCGGATCGCCGCTGGCGAGCAAGGCATGAATCGCTTCGATGCGTTCCTCGCCTTCGCCCAGCGCGAGTTTTTCGACCGCGCCACGTTCGAGCGCTATGGCCGGACGCACCGCTACCATGTAGCATGAAAGCAGTGCGGCGATCAGCGCCACGAGGGCTGGTGTTTGAGTTTTGCCGCGCATCAGTAGTGTCCGGACGTTAATCGAATAAATTCAATTGGTTAGCGGACATGTCCGGAATTTCGTCGGCGACGATTTTGTTAAGTAGTTGATCCAATGGCATTTTCT
>VGIF01000049.1 GCA_016868015.1 Betaproteobacteria bacterium | reverse complement strand
GCTCGGCAATCACATCATGGGGACCACACCCATTGGCTACCAGCATTTCACGCCGCTCACCATCTTGTTCCGCGAGTATATCGTCCTTGCGGTGCGCGCCGATTCCCCGATCAAAAGCGCCGCCGACCTGGCGGCGCGCCTGGCCAACGACGTGAACTCGGTGAGCTTTGCACTGGCCTCGGCCAGAGGCAACCACAACCACATCGTTGCCGGCCTGACGGCGAAAAGCGCCCGCGCCGACCCCAAGGCGGCGAAAGTCGTGGTCTTTAACTCCGGCGGGCAGGCCACCACGGCGGTGCTCGGCGGGCACGTCGACGTTGTCGCATCCGCGCCCGCCAACATGGCGGGCCACCTCGAAGGCGGAAAAATTCGCGTGCTTGGACTGAGTGCCCCGCGCCGGCTGCCGGGCCTGTTCGCGAATGTGCCCACCTTCAGGGAACAAGGTCTTAACGTCGAATTTTTCGCCTGGCGGGGGCTGGTGGCGCCGCGCGGCCTCACCGCGGCTCAACTCGCATTCTGGGATGATGCTTTCGCCAAAATCGTCGACTCGCCGGAATGGAAAAAAGAAGTCGAACGTAATTACTGGGATGGGCACTTTCTGCGTGCGGGCGCAACCCGCAAGCACCTGGACAGCGAGTATCAGATGACCAAGGACATCCTCGCCGAGCTCGGACTGACCAAGTAGCAAAACCGCCCGTCAATGCCGCTGCGGCGGCGGTGCGTGCTATTGTGTTTGGTACAAACCCGCGGCGCGAACGACGTGGCTCCATTTTTCGGCTTCGGCCTTGATGAAGGCGGCGAACTGCATGGGCGTACTGCCGACCGGTTCCGCGCCTGCGTTGCTGAAGTGTTCGCGCACGGCGGGATTGGACAGGTGCTGCACGGCATCCCGATGCAGGCGAGCAATGATCGCGGATGGCGTGCTGGCTGGGGCGAGCAACCCGGTCCAGCCGGTGATGACGACTTGCTTGAGGCCCGCTTCAATCATCGTGGGAACCTGCGGGAAAGCGCGGGCGCGGGCTTCACCGCAGGTTGCGAGCAAGCGCAGCTTTGCGCCGCGGATATGCGGTGTTACGCCAAACGCCGGCAAAAACATGAAAGTCGCCTCTCCGGAAATCAGCGCCGTTACCGCGGGTGTGCCGCCTTTGTAAGGCGCCTGCAGCGTCTTGATTCCTGAAGCGCGCCATGAGGTCAACACCGGAACCGGCGGCATGCGCGACGATCAGCCGAAGCGGACGGTTTGGATAATCCTCACCTGCCGCGCGCGGTTGCGCCGCGGCGCCGGTGATCGCCAGCAGCAACAGCAGAGAAAAACCGGTTTTCATGCACGGCCTCCATCGCTGCCGGGTGGTGTGGCCGCGGCGGGCATTTGCACAAAAACTTATGCAACGCCGGTGCCGCGCAAGCTCAACGCGGTGCGGCATACGACGGCACGCTATGCCGCGGCTGAAACGGCCCGATCGCGGCCATGTCGAGCTCGACCAGCGTCGGCCCGTGTTGGCGCAAGGCCGCCTGCAAGGCCGCGCCCAATTGATCCAGGCGCGTCACGCGCCAGTACGGCATAGGCGCGGATTTCGCCAGTAGCTCAAGCTGCGGCCCCAGCAGATGATCGTAAAAGCGGCGCCCGTCATAGGTCGCATCCTGGATGTGGCGAATGACGCCGTAGCCCTGGTCATTCATCACCAGAAAACACACATCGGGCTTTTCTTGCACCGCCGTCCACAGCTCGCCCAGGTTGAGCAAAAACCCGCCGTCGCCGCACATGGCGACGGTCTTGCGGCCTGGCGCCGCCAGCGCCGCGCCGATCGCCAGCGGCATGCCGGTGCCGATCGCCGCGCCCACGGAATAAATGCTGTCACGCGGGCCATAGACCGGGAAGATGCGATTCGCCCAGGTGGTTTGATGAAAGCTGATGTCGCGCACCCAAATCGCATCGCGCGGCATCGCATCGCGCACGATATCCGGCAGCGTTTGGTACGTGCCCAGCGTGCGGCGATAGTTGGCGACCGCCTCGGCCTTCACGCGGCCCACCGATTCGGCGTGGGCGTTGGCCGCGCGCCAATGACCGTCAAGCCGCTGCGCGAGCGCGCTCAAGGTGAGCGCGGCATCGGCATGCACGAATAGCGCGTTGGTGAAAGTTCTGCCATCGGCGCGCTGATCGACGTCGATGTGCACACGCCGCGCGGGCAAGGCCATGGCGCCGTCGCGCGTTTCGTGGCCGCGCACACGCGAGCCGGCGACGATCAGCAGATCGACCTCGGCGTAAAAGCGCTCGAACTCGGGCAAGGTGGCGAGCGGGCCGATCGACAGCGGATGATCCTCGGGCAGCACGCCGCGTCCATTCCAGCTCGTCGCGACGGGTATGCCCAATTGCGCCAGCCGCGCGATGGCGTAGCCGGCGCCGCGCGCGCCGTTACCGGTCCACAGCAGCGGGCGGCTGGATTGGCCGACCAGGCTCACCAGCGCATCCAGCGCCTGCGGCGCCGGCGCCAGCACGGGCGGCAGCGGAAGCGCCCATTGCGTCAAGGCGTGAGGGCGATCGATTTGCGCCATCTGCACATCGATGGGAATCTCCACGCTCACCGGCCCCATCGGCGGCGTCAGCGCTTGCGCCGCGGCGTGCATCAAGGTGCCCATTACTGTGGCGGCGCTATGCACCCGGTAGGCGGCCTTCGATACCGAACGCAACATCGCCAGTTGATCGGGCACGTCATGCACGGTGCCCACGTCGCGATCGATGAAGCGCGTCGAACTTTGGCTGGTGATGTGCAACACCGGCGAGCCGGCAAAGCGCGCCTCGACCAAGCCGCTGGCCGCGCTGGCCGCGCCCGGCCCGGTGCTGGTGATTACCACGCCGAGCGCACCGGATACCCGCGCGTAGGCATCGGCCATGTGCGTGCCGCCCATCTCACCGCGCACCATGACAAAGCGCGTGGCGCCGCGGCGGTTGATGGCATCCAGCAACGGCGTGTTGTGCACCGAGATGATGCCAAACGCCACGCGCACGCCGATGCGTTTGAGGCATTCCGCCACCAGATCGCCCACCGGAATTTTGCCGCTCATGATGATGTAGCCTTCGCCTTGGCGTCAGTCGAGCCTGATGTTCGCGGCCTTGATAACTTGCGCGAACTTCGCGAAATCCGCCGCCATCATCTGCGCGAATTCAGCGGGCGTGGCGATCAACGGTTGCGACCCCCAGCCGACGATGCGCTCGGTAATCTCGGGCAGCATCACGATGCGCGAGATTTCCTGGCCCAGGCGGTCGATGACGGGCTTCGGCGTGCCCGCCGGCGCCATGAAACCCTGCCAGGGTTGCAAACGAAAGCCGGGCAAGCCCGCCTCGGTGAACGTCGGCACCTGCGGCAGCATCGCGAAGCGTTTGTCGCCGCCGATCGCCAGCGGCTTTAAGCGGCCGGAGCGCACATGCGGCAGCGCCGACACCACCACCGCGAAATGCAAATGCACCTGCCCGCTCATGACATCGATCATCGCCTGCCCACCGCCTTTGTACGGAACGTGCGTGGTCCTGGTGCCGGCCAACAGGTTAAAGAGCTCGGCCGCCAAGTGATTCATGTTGCCGTTGCCGGAGGAGGCGTAAGTCACTTGCCCCGGGCGCTGCCGCACCAGCGCGATGAATTCCTTCAAACTGTTCACCGGCATCGCGGGGTGCACCACCAGCGCATAGTCGCTGCGCTGCACGGTCGCGATCGGCGCGAAATCCTTGACACTGTCATAAGGGAGGTTTTTCACCAACAGCGCGTTGATCACATGCGTGCCCGCGCCCAGCAGCACCAGCGTGTGCCCATCCGCCGGCGCCTTGGCCAGCGCCTCGGTGCCGATCGCGCCGTTTGCGCCGGGACGATTCTCCACCACCACCGGTTGCCCAAAGGTCTCGGTCAACTTGGGCCCGATCATGCGTGCCACCGGATCGATGCTGCCCCCGGGCGGAAACGGCACGATCAAGCGTATCGTCTTGCTCGGAAACGCCGTTTGCGCCAACACCGGTGCGCCGAACAGCGCCAGCGCGCACGCGGCGGCGAGTCTCATCCATCGACCGCGAATCACCATGGCTGGGCTTCCTTTCAGTCGGTGGGGGCGGCGGCGGCGCTACCCTCACCGCTGCCGGATCGTCTCCCCGGACAATCATTTTTTAGCGCTTTTTTCTGCAAGCCCCAATGTATCGCCGCCGCGTGGCAAGGTCAATCGAGCCCCAAAACGGACACCTGCGCCGCCGCTGCCGCCCCGTTTATGCGGGCGCACGCGCGGCAACACCCGGATAGCGCCCGCATCGCGATCTACTCGAGCTCGAACTCGCCATTCATTTCGACCGCGATGCCGCGCGGCAACGACATGCGCCCAACGGCTGAACGCGCGTGCCGGCCCCGGTCGCCCCCCAACAACTCGGACAACAGATCCGATGCCCCATCGATCACCTGCGGATGCTGGGCGAAATCCGGCGTGCCGTTCCCCCAGCGCCGGGAGCGCGGGCACCTCGATCGCCGAGAACGGCAAGTCTGTGCGGGTAGATGCACCTGCCACGCCGGCCACGCCGCGTCAAAGTCGTTCACATCGGTGTGAAATTGCTGGATGCGCACGACGTTCGCCAAGGTGGTACCGGGCACCTGGCATAACATCGGCTCAACCCGCTCATGACTCGCGCGCGCCGGCAAGCGCAGCCACCAAATGCGAAGGCGATCGAACTACTCGCCCGGCCTTAACAGTGTCAGCGGTATCAGCCGTTGTGTGCCCAGTAGAGCGCCGCGCCGACCACCACCAGCGCCACCGTGGCCCAGCCCAGGCCGTCGATGTGCGTGCGCAGTTGCGCTTCCATGCGCGCGCCGCCCCAGCGCATCAGGGCGGCCACCAGGAAAAAGCGCGCGCCGCGCCCCACCATCGAGGCGAGCGCAAATGGCAACAAGGCCATCGACAGCGCGCCCGCCGCGATGGTGAACACCTTGTAGGGTATGGGCGAGAAGCCGGCAATAAAAACCGCCAGCACGCCCCACCGGCCAAACCAGGCGATGGCGGTCTCGTAGGCGCTCCAGTAGCGGCTGGATTGCAACCAGGGTTCGATAGCGCTAAAGGCCAGCAGGCCAATGAAGTAGCCCAGCAAGCCGCCGGCCACAGAGGCCAGCGTGGTGATTAAGGCGTAGCGCCACGCCTTCTCCGGCCGCGCCAGCGCCATCGGCGCCAGCATCACATCCGGCGGAATCGGAAAAAACGACGATTCGGCAAAGCTCACGCCACCGAGGTACCAGGGCGCATGGCGATGGCGCGCCCATCGCATGGTGCGGTCGTAAAGCGGTGAAAAAAGTTTCATTTGCGGCGCGGTTTTTTGATGCCCGGCACTGTAGCGAAAGCACGCCGTGCCGTCAAAATCAGTACGCAGAGATCACGGCAAGCGCTGCGATTGGCGCAACGCGCCACACGTGCGGCGCGCCGGCTGAAAATTTTTGCAGCGGGCGCCGGCCGCTGCCGTGCGCATGCGAGCGTCATGGGTCACGGCGAGCCCGCAAGCAGGTGTCGTGCGCTCGCCGATGAAAGGCTTAAAGCGCAAATCATCATGAAATAAAAAACATAATTAAGTCAAATACTTACATAAATTCCTTGCAGCGTGTTTTGTGCTCCGGCGCAAGCAGCGACCAAGGCCGCGGCCGTCAGCGCGGCATCCAGCCCATGCGGCGCAGCATGAGCTTCTCCAGCTCCAGCACGAGCAGCACCGACGCGCCGACGGCAACGATGAGCATGCCGGTGGTGAGCGGCAGCGCGGTGCTGGCGAAGAAGGCCTGCATGAAAGGCGCATAGGTGAACAGCAACTGCAGCACGAACACCGCCGCCACCGCAGCCAGCACGCGCGGCGTGCCCTTGACGCCTTCGAGCGTGAACGACGGGGCTTTCAGGTAGCGCACACTGAATAGATAAAACACCTCCATCGCCACCAGCGTGTTGACGGCCACGGTGCGCGCGGTGTCGACGTCCATCCCCTGCTGTCTCGCCCAGGCGAACATGCCGAAGATGCCGGCCAAAAACAGCGCCGAGACCAAGCCGATGCGCCACAGCACAAAAGGCGAAAGCAGCGGCTCCTGGGGCGGCCGCGGCGGGCGGCGCATGACGTCGGCTTCGGTCGGCTCGAACGCCAGCACCAGCGCCAGCGCCACCGAACTCACCATGTTGACCCACAGGATTTGCACCGGCGCGATTGGCAGTGCAACCCCGATCAGCACCGCCAGCAGCAGCGAGGCCGCCTCGCCACCGTTGATCGGCAGCAAAAAGGTCACGGTCTTCTTCAGGTTGTCGTAGACCGTGCGCCCCTCCTCGACCGCGTGCGCAATGGAAGCGAAGTTGTCGTCCGCGAGCACGATCGCGCCGGCCTGCTTGGCCGCCTCGGTGCCCTTCATCCCCATCGCCACGCCGACGTCGGCCTGCTTGAGCGCGGGCGCATCGTTGACGCCGTCGCCGGTCATTGCCACCACCTCGCCGTTGGCTTTTAGCGCCTGCACCAGGCGCAGCTTGTGCTCGGGGCTCGCGCGCGCGAACACGCGCGTGCCGCGCACCAACTCACGCAGCCGCGCATCGTCGGCCTGTTCGATCTCGGGGCCAGTCACCGCCGTCAGATGTTCTCCCATGCCAAGCTGCCGGGCGATGGCGCCCGCGGTCACGCCATGGTCGCCGGTGATCATGACAACGCGGATGCCGGCCTCGCTGCACTGCGCCACCGCCGCGATCGCCTCCTCGCGCGGCGGATCGATGATGCCGACCAGGCCAAGCAGGGTGAGCCCGCTGGCGATGTCGGCGTGGACTAGGTCCTGCTTGCCCGCCGCCAACTCGCGCCGCGCGAGTGCCAGTAAACGTCGCCCGGCGCGCGCCTGCGCCTCGATCGCCGCCTGCCAGTAGGCCAGGTCGAGCGGCTCGGCGCGCCCCGCGCCGCCGAGCTGGTCGGCGCACATCGCGATCACGCGTTCGGGCGCGCCCTTGAGCAGCGCCACCGTCGCGCCGGCGCCCTGCGAGCCTTGGTCCGCGCCATTGACCGGGTGCAGGGTGGCCATGTAGCGGTGCTCGGATTCGAACGGGATCACTTCCAGCCGCGGCCGATCAAGCTGCAGCTCGGCCGGGTTGAGCCCGGCCTTCATCGCCAACGTCAGCAACGCGCCTTCGGTCGGGTCGCCGGTCAAGCGCCACTGGCCGCGTTCGTCTTCGTGCACACGGGCGTCGTTGCAGAACGCGGCGACCTCGGCCAGCGCGGCAGCCGCCGGCACGCGCGCGCCAAGCTGGCCCGCGGCTAGCGGCGCGCCATCGAGCCGCAGCGCACCGGTAGGCGCGTAGCCGGCGCCCTCGATCTCGAGCAACGCGCCGGCGGTCACCACCTGCTGCACCGTCATCTCGTTGCGGGTGAGAGTGCCGGTTTTGTCCGAGCAGATGACGGTCACCGAGCCCAGCGTCTCGACCGCCGGCAAGCGGCGGATCACCGCGTGGCGCGCCGCCATGCGCTGCACGCCGATCGCCAGCGTGATGGTCATGATCGCCGGCAGGCCCTCGGGGATCGCCGCCACCGCCAGGCCGACCGCAGCCATGAACACCTCGTCCGCCGCCATGCCGCGCACCACCAGGCCAAAGGCAAAGAGCAGCGCTGCGGTGCCCAGGATGATGAAGGTTAGCGTGCGGCCAAAGTCCGACATCTTGCGCAGCAGCGGCGTGGTGCCGGCTTCGACCGTCTCCAGCATCTTGCCGATGCGGCCGATCTCGGTCGCCGCGCCGATGGCCACCACCACCGCGCGCGCCTGGCCCTGCGTGACCAGGGTGCCGGCGTAGCCCATGCAGGCGCGGTCGCCGATCGCGGCGTCTGCGGCCACCGCTACGCTACCCTTTTCCACCGGCACCGATTCGCCGGTGAGCGCCGCCTCGTCGATGTGCAGGTTGCGCGCGCGCAGCAGCCGCACATCGGCCGGCATGCTGTCGCCGGAGGCGAGCAACACGATGTCGCCCGGCACCAGCTCGGCAGCGTCGATTTCGTGCTGATGGCCGTCGCGCAGCACCATCGCGTGCGGCGCGAGCATGTGGCGGATCGCCTGCAGCGCGCGCTCGGCCTTGCCTTCCTGCACAAAGCCGATGACGGCGTTGAGCACCACCACCGCCATGATCAACGCGGTGTCGACCCAGTGGCCCATCAGCGCCGTTACCAGCGCCGCGGCCATCAGCACGTAGAGCAACAGGTTGTTAAACTGGCGCAGCAGGCGTTCGAGCGCGCTCGGCGGCTTGGCCTCGGCGAGCCGGTTCGCACCGTGCTCGGCGAGCCGGCGCGCCGCCTCGGCCGCGCTCAGGCCGTGTTCATCGGCCCGCAATGCCTGCAGCGCGTCGCTGGCGCTGCGCGCGTGCCACGCGGGCGCGCGATTCACGCTCGGCTCAGACATGGGCAGCGACGAGCGGCCGAATCATCGGCTGACAGTCCACTTGATTGCGCCAGCGTATGCGCAGGGCGCAGAGGAATTTCATATTCACTTTTTTCATACTGGGCACTGTAGCGAAAGCGTACACCGCGGTCAAAACGAGCACGCACCGGGCGAGCGATCCGCGAATACACGTATTGCGCGGCATGCCGGCACATGATGGCCGACCGCAACCAGTACTTCGCGCACACAAGACCGGACGCCATCGGCGGTGCGTACGCCGGCCGTAAGCCGACACGCATCCCCCGGCCCATCTGCACTACCGGGCGGCGGCACGTTGAGGAAACACCACTCGAATCGGGCTCAATTGATGCTTATGCCGGCCGAGCGGATCACTTTGGCCCACTTGGCCACCTCGGCGCGAAAGTAGGCAGAGAACACCTCGGGCGAATTGCCCACCGGCTCGAGCCCTGCGGCGATCATGCGTGCCCGCAACTCGGGCTGCGCAATCGAGCGGGCGATTTCCTCATGCATCGCCGTCACCGCGCCGCGCGGCGTGGCGGCGGGCGCGAACAATGCATACCACACGTCGTTGGCAAAGCCGGGAACGCCGGCTTGCGCAACGGTCGGCAGATCGGGCACCGCAAGCGAGCGCTGGCCACTGGTTACGGCCAGGGCGCGCAGGCGGCCCGCCTTGACGTGCGGCATGGTCGAGACCACGCTCGATGCGGTTGCCCAGACGCGGCCGGCGACCAGGTCAATGATGCTCGGGGCCGTTCCCCTGTACGGCACGTGGACCATCTGCACGCCTGTCATGATCTGCAGCAGCGACATGCCCATGTGCGCCGGGCTGCCGTTTCCCGACGAGGCAAACAGCACTTCGCCGGGGCGCGCTTTCGCCAGCGTGATCAGGTCCTTCACCGATTTCACCGGCAGCGTTGGATGCACCACCAGCACACTCGGCGCCACCGCGACCAGGCTGACCGCTGCGAAATCCTTCACCGCATCGTAGGGCAGCTTCTCGTAGAGAGTCGCCGTGCTCGCGTGTCCGGAGGAAGCCATGAGCAGTGTATGGCCGTCCGCCGCCGACTGCGCAACCGCCTCGGCGGCGATCGTGCCGCCGGCGCCGGGACGGTTCTCGACCACGACCTGCTGGCCCCACGCGCGCTGGAACTGCTGCGCCACGATGCGTGCGGTGGTATCGACGCCGCCGCCAGCGGCAACCGAGACGATGATGCGGATCGGCTTGACCGGGTAGCCCTGCGCCAGCGCCGGATCGGGGCCCGCCATGGCAACCAGCGTCAACATCGCTGCCGCCGAGCCCAGCGTTCGATTCATGTCGTCTCCTTCGTCGGTATGGATCTCAAACGCACTTTACATCCTCCATCATCGATCACCAAACCGCCGGTTGGCGCCGCGCGCAGCGAAGCCCGACTTTTTCGCGTGCGGCTCAATCCAAGCGCAGCCCGGCGGCGTTGACCGCCTTACCAACGCGGCCGAAGTCGCGCTCGATGTAGGCGGCGAACGCTTCGGGCGTATTGGTGTAGAGATCGGCGCCCAACGCCTTCATGCGCGCGATGACATCGGGCAGGCCGGCGGCGCGCACGGTATCGGCATGGATCTTGTCAATAATCGGGCGCGGTGTTCCCGCGGGAGCGACTAGCCCGTACCACGTGTTGACTTCGTAGTTGGGAAGCCCGGATTCGATGACGGTAGGAATATCCGGCCAGGTCCGATGGCGCTGCGCGGTGGCGATCGCGAGCACTTTCATCCGCTTGGCTTGCAGGTGCGCACTAATCGACGTCATGGTCGGCAGGTAGAGCGGGACCTGCCCACCCAGAAGATCAGTGATCGCCGGCGCCGCGCCCTTGTAGGGAACGTGCACCATCTTCGTACCCGCGAACGCATCGAACAAAACCCCGGCGATATGGCCGGTCGAGCCTACACCGGAGGACGCGTAGCTCAACTCCCCCGGCCGCGCCTTGGCGAGCGCAATCAATTCCTTGACTGTGTTCGGCGGGAACGACGGATGCGTCACAATGGCATAAGGCAACACCGAGGTCATGCTGATTAACGCGAAGTCCTTGCGAGCATCATAGGGCAGCTTGCGGTACAGCAGAACGTTGTTTACTTTGGTCGCCGCGGTGGTGAGTAAGATCGTGTAGCCGTCGGGCGGCGCCTTGGCCGTGAGTTCGGCGGCGATGATGGTGTTCGCGCCGCCGCGATTGTCGACGATCACCTGCTGCCCCCAGAATTCGGTGAACTTGCCGGCGAAGGTTCGGCCAACCGTGTCGGTCGCACCGCCCGGCGGAAATGGAACGATGAGCCGAACCGGTTTGACGGGGAAGGTCTGGCCCGATATCGATGTGGCGACACCCAGCAGCGCGGCCAGCACCAAAACCCGGCCGGTGCGCGGCGTTGCCAAGTCTGGCGGCAATTGCGTAACAGACATGCCATTTCTCCTCGTAAATTTTTGGGCCTGGCTCGATGCTCGCTCAGTCGTCGATCGCCGTGAGCACGCCAGCGGCGAACAATTCCTCGACGTTAACCGCGCGTTCGAGCAGGTGCTGGCTGCGGGCGAACTCGATCTGCGTCTTCAGCGTGCGCCGGTTCGCCTCGACGCCATAGGGCCAGAAGTTTTCGCCCATGATCTCGCGGGTCTGCCGCAGATGGGCGGGCGCCCATGGCAGCATGGTGCGTGGCGCCTGCTCGATGGCCAGTTCGCGCAGGGCGATGCGCTTGGCTTCGCAAAAGGCGTCGAACACGCGGCGCGCAAGCGTTGCATCGCGCTCGACGAGCGTGCGGCGGATCACCACCACGTGCATGATCGGAAACACGCCAGTGGCCTCGTAATAGCGGCGTTCATCGTCCCACCAGCGCGGGAAGAGACGCGCAACCCCGGGGCTGCCGAGCGAGCGCGGCGGGGTGTAGGCGATCAGCGCGTCCAGACTGCCGGCCGCGAGCAAATCCGATAACAGTGCCTCGTGCTCGGCCGCAATGCGGTAGCCTGGCGGCAACAGCGGTAGCGCTATGCGCGAGCGCTCGCGCCGGTCGATATCGCCGACGACCCAGTCGATTTTACTCAGCTCCACCCCGTAGTAACTTTCCAGAATGCCGCGCACCACCAGCGCCGCCGTGTTGGTGTACTCGCGCACGCCGACCCGGCGGCCTTCAAGATCGCGTGGTTGCGTGATGCCGCGGTCCGAGCGAATGAAGATCGCGTGGTGGCGAAAGCAGCGGGTGGGAAACACCGGAATCCCGATGTACGGGCAGTCCCCGCGCGCCGTGGCGATCAAAAAGTTGCAAAACGAAAGCTCGGTGATATCGGCCTCGGCCCCGCCAAAGGCCTGGCTGAAGATCGTCTCCAGCTCGCCGCTGTGCCAGGTGATTTCGGCGCCCGCCACCCGCACACGGCCATCCAGCAGCGCTCGCGTGCGGTCGAACTCGCCAACGGTTGCGGTCAGTGGGCGCGGCATGCGGGCTTTTGCGTTCGGCGAGTGCGCATTGGCATGGCGGCGGATCAATCGATCTGGGGTACGCCGGCCGCCTTGACCAGGGCAATCAGCGCGCCGATCATTCTGCGCTTAAGCTCGGTGAACTGCTCCGGCGTACCGCCGCCAAGCTCGAGCCCGGCGTCCAGGTAACGCTTTTGCACGCCCGGGTCGCTCAGTACGCTGTTCAACTCGCGGTTAAGTTGCGCCACCAGCGCGGCGGAAAGGCCGCGCGGCCCCACCAGGCCGATGAAGCCGAGAAACTCGAATTTCGGCAAGCCGCTTTCCTGAATCGTCGGCACGTCGGCCAGAACGGCGGAGCGCTTGGGCGTGGTGACCCCCAGCGCGCGAAGCCGCGCATTCTTGATGTGTGGCACCGCTTCAGAAAGCGGCGCGAAAATCGCGCCGATCTGTCCACCGAGCAAATCGACGATCGCTGGCGCACCGCCCTTGTATGGCACGTGCAGCACTTTGATTTCAGCCATACTGCTGAATGCTTCCAGCGACAGGTGTTGCGAAGAGCCGCTGCCGGCCGAGCCGATAGAGATGGCGCCGGGCTGCTTGCGCGCAAGAGCGATAAATTCCTGCACGGACCTGGCGGGTATCGACGGGTTCACCACCAATACGTTGCCCTGGTAGGCCATGATGCCGATCGGCGTGAAGTCCGTCAGCGGGTCGTATGGCATCTTGCGGTAGATCGCCACATTGCCGGCAAGCCCCGAGTTGGTGCCCACCAATAATGTATAGCCGTCGGGTGCGGATTTGGCAACGTAGCTGCCGGCGATATTGGAAGTGGCACCCGGCCGGTTTTCCACCAGGAACTGCTGCCCCATTGCCGCGCCCAGTTGCTGAGCGAAAAGGCGCCCGAGCATATCGGTACTGCCGCCGGCGGCAAACCCGACGATCAAGCGCACCGGTTTAACCGGATACTGCTGCGACCACACCACCTGACTCGCCGCGGTGGCGAGCAGCGCCGCCGCGCAGATATTGAGTGCTTTCATGGGGGGCTCCTCAAAAACGAAAGCCGTTAATGAAGCCGTGCGTAGGGGAATGTAAAGCGCCCTTCTTAACCGATGCTCCCTGTTATTGTATCCCTATTATTGACCGTGCTCGTGCCGCTACTGGTGCAATCGGGCATCGCGATGCCGGCCGCTTTTAGCGCCGCGTGGCAGCGTTGCTTGCCGGCGATGTCGAACGTGCCGCAATCGGCAAGGATCAAGTCCGAGTCATGTGCGGTGCGTCTCCAGGTAACTCGCGGTTTGCGATTTACGCTGCTGCAGCGAGGTTTCCAGCGCAATGGATTTGATGCCCGGCGCAAGCGCCTGCGCCACCACGCCGGTCACATGAAAACCGCGCGCGCCTCAATTCAGATCACCCTCATCCCGCAGCGCCCGCAGCGCCCTGCGCCACGCCTCGAGCGTGCGCGCGACATCCTGCGCCGTATGCGCCGCCGAGACGATGCCGCCGCGCGCGCCTTTCGGGTCGACGCCATGGTTCATTAAACTCAATACGAGTTTGGCTTGCATGCGCTCGCGCTTGTCGGGCTTGAACCATTCGCCAGGCGTTTGGTGCGCATCAAACGCCGTGGGTTTGATCGCGCGATTTTCCGGGTTGGTGAAAAAATGAAAAAACGAATAATCGCCGTACACCGCCCAAGGAATGCCTTCGTCCTCCAACACTTGATTCATGCCTCGGCGCAGTTCGTTGGCGCGCGCGGTGGCGCGCTCGCACACATCGGTGTCGCGGATGAGCTTCAGCGTGGCAATGCCCGCCGCGGCGCACACCGGGTGCGCGTTGTGGGTGCCTTGATGGCTGATGCGCTCGCGCTTGGCGGCGGCGGACACGTCAAAATCCAGCCAATCGAGTATATCCTTGCGCCCCACCACCGCGCCGCCGGGCATGCCGCCGGCGAGCACTTTGGCGAGCGCGGCGAGATCGGGTGTGACGCCGATCGCCGCTTGCAAACCGCCGGGTGCGGCGCGAAAACCCGACACCACTTCGTCGAAGATCAAAAAAGCGCCGTGCCTGCGCGTGATCTCGCGCAGCTCGCGCAACACCACGGGTGAGGTCGGTACCGCGCCGGAGCTGGTGCCCAGCGGCTCGATCATCACGGCGCCGATGTCGTTGCGCGTGGAAAGCTGGCGCTCGACTTCGGCCAAATCGTTTACGCGTACCAGCACCACGCCCGCGGTCACTTCGGGCGTGATGCCGGGCAAGGGTTTGCCGTCGGCATTATCCTTGTTACCGAACGCGACATGGTCATGCCAGCCGTGAAAATTACCGATGAAACGAATGATCTTGGGCTTGCCGCTCGCCGCGCGCGCCAGGCGTATCGCCAGGTGCGTGGCCTCGGTGCCCGACGACGTGAAACGCACGCGCTCGGCGCACGGCACCATCTCGCGCACCAGCGTCGCCCACTCGACTTCGAGTTCGTGCGCGGCGGCGAAATGCATGCCTTTGTTAAGCTGCGCCTGCGCCGCAGCCACCACTTGCGGGTGCTGATGCCCCAACAGCAGCGAACCGTGCCCGCCGTAGTAATCGATGTATTCGTTGCCGTCGATGTCCCACTTGCGCGAGCCCAGCGCGCGTTCGCCATAAACGCCATACGGCCAGATGCGGCGCGAGTCGTGCACGATCCCGCTCGGGAGCAGGTTCAACGCCTCTTGATGGCGTGCGGCGGAACGTTGGGTGCGGCTGCGGTAGGTGTCGACGATATTCGATTTGACGGCGGCGTCAACGTTCATTTTGGGCTCCTCAAAAGCGATTTACGGTGAGCATACCGCGACTGCAAACGTCTGTCTCAACGGCGCTTGACCGCAACGCAGCGCGAGGACTATCGTCGCAAAAACACATAAGGAGCAACACGATGGACGACGGTTCCTGGGGTTTGAGTGTCAGCGAAGGCAAACGCGCGGTGCAGCGCCCGGAGGCGGTGGGCACGCGCGGCATGGTGGGCTCGGCGCATCCGGCGGCGGCGTTTATCGGTTTGTCGATCATGCAGCGCGGCGGCAATGCGTTCGATGCGGCAATTGCAATTGCAGCCGCTGAAGGTGTGTTGCTGCCGATGAAATGCGGCTTGGGGGGTGATGCGTTCGTGGTGCTGCACGACGCCAAAAAACGCGAAGTCGTGGCGTATAACGGCAGCGGTGTCGCGGCCGCTGGCGCCACCGCCGATTACTACCGCAGCCGCGGCCACAACGACATGCCGCTCGATGGCGTGCACGCGGCGAGCGTGCCCGGCGGCGTGAGCGTTTACGAGGCGATCTGGAAGCGTTACTGCACCATACCTTGGGCAGAGCTATGGGCGCCCGCGATCCAACTCGCCGAAGAAGGCATCGCCATCACCGATTACATCAGCCGCCGCTACGAAGAGCGCGCGGATCGGTTATCGCAATACGAGTTTTCCAAAAAACAATATTTGCCCAATGGCCGCACGCCGAAACTCGGCGAACGTTGGGCCGCGCCGATGCTCGCGCGCTCGCTGCGCGTGGTGGCCAAGGGCGGCGCGGAGGCGTTTTACCGCGGCGAAATCGCGGAAAAAATCGTCGCCTATTGCAAAACGCAGGGCGGGCTGTTCGAGCCCGACGATTTCGCACGCCAGCAAGCGGTGACCTATGCGCCGATTTCGACCGACTATCGCGGTTACACCGTGTTTGAGACCGCGCCGCCGTCGCAGGGCTTTTTGCTGCTGGAGCAACTCAACATCATCGAAGGCTTCGATCTGAAATCGTTAAACGCGATGAGTGCGGAGCGCGTGCATTTGCTGACCGAAGCCAAAAAATTGGCGTTCGCCGACCGCAACCGCTACGCCGGCGACCCGGCGTTCGTGAAATGGCCGCTGGAAACCTTGATGTCCAAGGCGCATGCCGCCAAGCGCCGAGCGGAAATCGATCCGAAACAGGCGCGCTGGCCCGCGGGCGCAACGGTTCCCGAACATGACGGCGACACCAGCTACTTCGCGGTGGCGGATGGCGACGGCAATGCGCTGTCGTTCATCCACAGCCTGTCGAATTCGTTCGGCTCGTGTTTTGTCGCGGGCGAAACCGGCATCACGTTGAATAACCGCGCGGGCCGCGGCTTTAGCCTCGACGAAAATCACCCCAACGTCATCGCGCCGGGGCGGCGCACCATACACACTTTGAACGCGTACCTGATCTGCAAGGATGGCGCGCCGTGGCTCATCGGCGGCACGCCGGGCGGCGATCAGCAAACGCAGGTTAACACGCAAGTGATCGGCAACCTCATCGATCACGGCATGACGCTGCAAGACGCGATCGACGCGCCGCGCTGGTATAGCTTCCCTGGCACCGATCCGGGGAGTCTCGGCAAAACCCCGCAGCTGCGCGCGGAGAGCCGCATGCCGCAAGCCACGCGCGATGCGTTGAACAACATGGGCCACAACGTTGAAGCACTGGGGCCATGGTCGGGCGGCGGCGCGGTGCAACTGATTCAGTTGGATCGCGAGAACGGGGTGTTGCATGGGGCGACGGATCCTCGGCCGGGGGGGTTGGCGTTGGGGTTTTAGTTTCTTTCCCTTCCCCGCAAGCTAATAAAACGCCGTCGTTCCAGCGCAAGCTGGAACCCAGGTTGTAATCAGCGGCGCTACGCGCCGGATGTTGACAAACAGGATTCCAGCTTTCGCTGGAATGACAGCAAGTAAGTCGTCGATCTAATACGGCCGATCCCCCGCAATCTGCGTGCGATGCATTAACCGCCGCGTCTCCGCATCGAACGAATCTCGCCGGTGCATGGTGCAGCGGTTATCCCAAATCAAAACATCGCCGATTTTCCATTGCTGCACCCAAGTCACTTCAGAACGTACGGCGTGCTGCCACAGCGCATCAAGCAACGCTTCGCTCTCGTCCAAACTCAAGCCTGGAATGTAGGCGTTCAACCGCCGGCCCAAAAACAGCGCCTTGCGTTGCGTGATCGGATGCGTGCGAACAATCGGGTGTAGCGCACCGATAGTCTCGCGCGGGTCGGCGACTTCCTTCCAGCCCTTGCGCAGCATGCCGGCGCTGTTGCGGCTGGCGTCGTGCACGCATTTCAAGTTTGCGATCCGCGTCTTCAGTTGGGCGGGTAACGCATCGTACACGGCGTACATGTCGCAAAACCAGGTGTCGCCGCCGCTCGGTGGAATTTCAATCGCATAGAGGATGCTCGCGCTCGGCGTCGATTCGTTATACGACATGTCGGTGTGCCACTCGGCCTCGTACGAACCCAGGCCGCCGATCGGTTGGCCGTCGATCACGATGTTGGATATCGCGGTGACGTTGGGAAACTCGGCGAGATACGGTTTGCCGGTTTTGTTGGCCGGCGTGGGCGCGCGGTCGAGCTCGCCGAAATTTTTAGAGAAGTCAACGAGTTGTTGCGTGCTCATGCCCTGTTGGCCGCGAAACCTCAGCACTTTGTGCTGCAGCCACGCCGCCATGACGTGCTCGCGGGTTGCAGGCGACAACGCCTCGCGCAAATTCACGCCGTCGATTTGGGCGCCGATGCCGGGACCGAGCGGCGTTACTACGATGTCTTCAATTGCGGTTGCACTCATATCGTTTCGCCTAAAGAATTATCAAATAAAATCAGATACTTACACAATATCATGCAGCGCGAGCTACTGCGCCGTCCAACCGCCATCAACCACCAAGCTGGTGCCGGTCATCAGTGAGGCCGCATCGCTCGCCAAAAACACAATCGGCGCGGCAACTTCATCGAGCTGGCCCAAGCGGCCCAGCGGAATGCGCTCCATCACCCATCTCGCAAACTCCGGCTTGGCGAACATCGGCGCGGTGAGCGGTGTTTCTAGGAACGTCGGCGCGATGGAATTGACGCGTATGTTCTGCGGCGCGAGCTCCACGGCGAGCGCCTTGGTAAACCCTTCGATCGCGTGTTTGGTCATGCAATACACCGTGCGCGTGGGCGCGCCAACATGGCCCATTTGCGAGGTCACGTTAATCACACTGGCGCCACGGGTTTTACGCTGCGGATGTTCGAGCATCTTTTTCACCGCCGCTTGTGCCGTGGTGAACATGGCGCGGATGTTGAGCTTCAACATTTTGTCGAGATTTTCTTCGCTCACCTCGACGAATAGTTGTGGTGCATTGGTGCCGGCGTTGTTGACTAGGATATCGAGCGCGGGTAACGCGGCGATCGCTTTGTTGACGGCAGCGGTGTCGGTGACATCGCACACGATGGCGTGCGCCCGCGCGCCGGCTTGCGCAAGCTCATCGACGACAGCGTCGAGCTCGCTTTGGGTGCGCGACATCAGCCATACTTCGGCGCCGGCATGCGCGAGCGCAATCGCGGCACTGCGGCCGATGCCGCGGCCGGCGCCGGCGACGAGCGCTGATTTGCCTTCTAGGCGAAATTTGGGGGTGATGTCGCCGGGTAGAGTTTTTTGATTTGCATTCATCACAACACCGTGATTTTGAACTACGGATTCAACGGTGTCGTTCCCGCGAAGGCGGGAACCCATACGATGATGCCGGTGGCAACGGTGTTATGGGCTCCCGCCTACGCGGGAGCGACACGGTGCTTGTATTTCGCGCTTCACATGCTACCGCATCGCTGCTGACGGCTATTTCGCCCCCAACCCCACCTTGCGCCCGCCATACTTACGCAACCGCAAATCCGCCTGCTCCTTGTGCCCCCAAAAGCGCTCGATCGCACACAATCGCGAGCAATAATCGCCCACCACCACACTCGCTTCGTCGCTGATTTCTTGATAAGTGCAGGTCTTTAAAAACTTGCCCACCCACAAGCCGCCGGTGTAGCGCGCAGCACCCAGCGTGGGCAGGGTGTGATTGGTGCCGATCACTTTGTCGCCGTAGGACACATTGGTTTGCGGGCCCAAGAACAACGCGCCATAGTTTTTCATGTGCTGCAAAAAGTAGCGCGGCTCGCGCGTTAACACCTCGACGTGTTCGGCGGCGATGCGGTCGGCTTCTTGCACCGCTTCTTCGAGCGAATCGACGAGGACAATTTCGCCGTAATCGCGCCACGCCACGCCAGCGACATCCGCGGTGGGCAGCACTTTCAACTGGCGCTCGATTTCCGCCGGCAGTGCTTCGGCGATGTTGCGCGAGGTGGTAATGCAAATCGCCGGGCTGGTCGGGCCGTGCTCGGCTTGGCCGAGCAAGTCGGTAGCGATCATGTCCAGGTCGGCGCTGTCATCGGCGATGACCAGAATCTCCGTCGGCCCCGCGAGCAAATCGATACCGACGCGCCCGAACAACTGGCGCTTGGCTTCGGCTACGTACGCATTGCCCGGCCCCACCAGCATGTCGACCGGCGCAATCGACTGCGTACCCACGCCCATCGCCGCAACCGCTTGCACACCGCCAAGCACGTAAATATCGTCGGCGCCGGCGAGCACCATCGCGGCAATGGTTTCGGCGTGCGGCATGCCTTGATTGGGCGGCGTGCACGCGATCACGCGCTTGACGCCCGCGGTGCGCGCGGTGACAATGCTCATGTGCGCGGAGGCCACCATCGGGTAGCGTCCGCCCGGCACGTAGCAGCCGACGCTGTCGACCGGAATATTCTTGTGGCCCAGCTTCACGCCAGGTAAGGTTTCGACTTCGATGTCTTTGAGCGCCGCGCGCTGATGTTGCGCAAAGTTGCGAATCTGCGCTTGCGCGAATTTGATGTCCTCGATGGTGCTTTCCGGCACTTGGCGCATGATCGCGTCAAGCTCGGCCTGGCTTAGTTTAAAACTCGGCGGCGACCATTTATCGAATTTTTCCGAAAGCTCGCGCACGGCTACGTCGCCGCGTTGTTTGACGTCGGTGAGGATGGATTCCACCGTCTGCCGTACTTTTTGGTCGAGGGCGTCGGTGACTTCGGCGGGGATGCGTTTTTTGAGAAGAATGGCCATGGCAATTTCCTTGCGTAAGCGCTGATATTACCGCACTACTTCGCATCCAATGCCTGCTTGAAATCGCCGATCAAATCGTCCGTATCCTCGATGCCGATCGACAAGCGGATCAGCGATTCCGCGATGCCCATTTCCGCGCGCCGCGCCGCGCCCATCTCCCAAAAAATCGTTTGCGCGATGGGAATCGCCAGCGTGCGGTTATCCCCCAGGTGGCTCGACGAAATCACCAGTTGCAAGCGGTTCAAAAACTCGAAGCAGTCGATGCCCTCATTACCCTGAGCCAGTTCGATGCTCATCAGTGCGCCGTAGTGCTTGAACCATCGTTTAGCGCGAGCGTGCTCGGGGTGATTTTCCAACCCAGGGTAATAAACGCGCGTCACCTTCGGGTGCGATTCAAAAAAATTCGCCAGCGCCAACGCGTTGACGCAAGCGCGCTCCATGCGCAGCGCCAGCGTTTCCGCCCCAACGGCGATACGATGCGCGGGCTCCGCGGCAAGGGTGGCACCGACATCACGCAAACCCTTTTTGCGAATTTGCTGAATGCCCCACATTTCTTTTTTGGCGTTTTTGTAGTTGTCGTAAATGTTCGGGTATTTCGTCCAATCATAAAGCCCGGTGTCGGTGACGGCGCCCCCCAATGCATTGCCGTGGCCGCCGATGTACTTGGTGAGCGAATTCACCACCAGCGAGGCCTGGTCGCGCTTGGGCAAATACAAGTACGGCGAGGTCATGGTGTTATCCACCACGTACAGCAGCCCGCGCCGCGCGCACAGTTCGCCGATGCGCGCAAGGTCCGCCACTTGCGTGCGCGGATTGGCAATCGTTTCAACGAACACCATGCGCGTCGCCGGCGTTAACGCACGCTCGACGTTGGCGGCATCAGTGGCGTCGACAAAGCTGATGTCGCAACCCAGATTATTCAAGGTGCCGAACAGGCTGTTGGTGTTGCCGAACAGGAAAGAAGTCGACACCACGTGATCGCCCTTCTTCAGCAGTGCTATAAACATCGACGCGATTGCGCCCATGCCCGTCGAGAAACACGCGCTGGCGACGCCCTGCTCCATCTTGGTGACTTTGGATTCGAGCGCCGCCGTGGTGGGGTTGCCCTGGCGCCCATAGGCATAACCCGCAGCCTCGCCCTTGAACACGCGTGCGAGTTCGCGCGCATCTTCGTAGCCGTAGGCGACCGCGATGTGCATGGGTTTATGCACCGAGTCGTGCTCGATGGGGGCCTCCAGGTCGGAGTGCAAAATCGTTGTGGTGAAACCGTTTTTCATGACTTGCCTCGCTGAAACAAATTCGGTTAGCTATGGCGTCTGCCACACCAACACTGTCGTTCCCGCGCAGGCGGGAACCCATAACCCAGTAGCACTGTAAACACCGTATGGATTCCCGCCTTCGCGGGAATGACACGTGAACTATGTCGGTTAAAGTTACCCTTGTTGGTCTGCATGAATCGAAATAGCCTCGTACATCACAAAAATAAAAAACCCGGTTCGCTTGCGCTTAACCGGGTTCAGATTCACGCGGTAGCCTACTTCTAACCACGCCTCTCTTTAGCCGGATTTGTTACGCGCCCGCAAGCTGAATTCAAATCGGCGCGAAAAACTGCGGGCGAGATGTTACTCGCGCGCGCGAGGTTTGTCAAACGGCGCTGCCACGGCCGAAGGTTGGCCGTTGGGGCGGCGGCGGTTGCCGCTGAAAGCGGCGTCTTGTAGACTGCCCAATGGGCAAGATGCCTCGCACGACAGGGTGAATTTGTCATCACGGCTCGAGGGAAATCCATGATCAATCGATTCATGATCCACGCCGTCTGCACCATCGCAATGGGCGCGGCGGCGGCACAGGCGCAAAGCACGAAATGGCCTGAAAGACCGGTACGCGTCATCGTGCCCTTTCCCGCGGGCGGCACCAGCGATGTGGTCGCGCGGCTCTTCACGCCGCGCCTTTCCGAAGAGTATGGCCAACAATTCGTGATCGACAATCGCCCCGGCGCCGGCGGCACCATCGGCACGGAGATAGCCGCGCGCGCGGCGCCCGATGGCCACACCGTCGCCATGGTGCCCTCGAGTTATGCCGCGGCCGCGGCGCTCTACAAATTGCCGTACGACCCGATCAAGGGTATCGCGCCCATCAGCATGATGCAGATCGTGCCCTTCATCCTGGTCGTGCACCCCTCGGTGAAGGCGGACAACCTGAAAGCGTTCATCGAGCTAGCGCGCACGCATTCGGGCACGCTTAACTTTGGTTCTCCCGGCACCGGCAGCACGCCGCACTTGGCGGCCGAGCTGTTCCAGCAACTGACAAACTCGAAATTCACGCATGTCGCTTACAAGGGGGACGGCCAGGCGCTGGCCGATTTGCTGGGCGGGCAGGTTCACATCAACATCGCCACCGCGGTGCTGCTGGGCCCGCAGATCAAGTCCGGCAAGGTGCGC
Source organism: Betaproteobacteria bacterium (assembly GCA_016868015.1). Classification (GTDB taxonomy): domain Bacteria; phylum Pseudomonadota; class Gammaproteobacteria; order Burkholderiales; family SG8-41; genus UBA5216. The sequence continues at coordinate 1,766 of VGIF01000049.1, read as the reverse complement.
GCGCTGGGCGTGACCGCCACGCGCCGCTCGCGCTCCATGCCCGAGCTACCCGCGATCGGCGAGCTGGTGCCAGGTTTCGCGGCTGACGGATGGTCGGGCATCTGGGCGCCAGGGGGCACGCCCGCGGAGATCGTGTCAAGACTGAATCTTTCGATCGGCCGTATCCTCAAAGCGCCGGAGGTGGTGGAACGGCTGCGCGGTATCGATGCCGAACCCACGCATTCGACGCCGGAGGAATTCGCGCGCTTTATCGCTGCGGAAGTCGCGAAATGGCGCAAAGTGGTCGCAACCGCGAATATCAAACTCAATTGATCGACCGATCAAGCACGCAATAGCCGGGCTCGATTTGCCGGCAAATCTTTCAAGGGCGCGGGTGGCAGGGGAAAACGAGACGCCTTTTAATACACGCATACGCATTTGCCTGGCGTTGCCGCCGGGGGCAAGCGCCGTGCCACCACGAGGAGATCACCATGCCGATTCCAACCAACGCATCACCCATGAAGCATCATGCGCGGCGCGGCGCGCGGCCGCTTGCGATCTGTATCAGCGCCGGCATTTTTGCCGCACTTTTTGCCCTCGACGCGGCGTTTGCCCAAGCCTATCCATCGCGACCCTTGCGGTTTGTCATCGGTTCCGCGCCCGGCAGCGGTAACGATATTACCGGACGGCTGTTCGCCGCCCGCGTCAGCGAGTCCCTGGGGCAGCAGATCGTGGTGGAAAATCGGCCCGGCGGCGGTCAAATCATCGCCGCGGAAATCGTCGCGCGCGCCACGCCCGACGGCTACACGCTGCTCCAATGCGGTGTCGTCACAATGGCCATCAACCCCGCGCTGCATCAGAAGTTAAGCTACCAACCGTTGCGCGACTTCACGCCGATCACCTCGATTGCCACCACGCCCAATGTGTTGGTGGTGCATCCGGGGGTACCGACGAAGACCGCCAAGGAGTTCGTCGCCCATGCCCTGGCGAACCCCGGCAAGCTCAATTATGGATCCGGCGGCGTAGGCAGCACCTTGCACCTTTCGATGGAAATGCTGCAAGCGGCTGCCGGCACGAAAATGACCCATGTGCCTTACAAGGGCGGCGGATTGGCGATGGTCGATCTGTATGCCGGGCACATCACCTCCGCTTTTCAGAATCTGCCGGTCGCGCTCGCCCCCGTCAAGGTCGGCAAGGTGCGCGCATTGGCCGTCACCTCCGCCCACCGCAGCAAGCATCTGCCCGACGTGCCCACCTTTATCGAATCCGGCTACCCTACCCTGGAAATCACGGTGTGGTATGGCGCCTGCGCACCGGCGGGCGTGCCGCGGCCGATCGTCGCGCGCCTTAACGAGGTCATGGTGCAGGTGCTCAAGCGTCCCGACGTGAACGAGCGATTCGTTGAGCTTGGAACCGATCCCGCGCCATCGACCAGCCAACAGTTCGCGGCGTTTCTAAAATCGGAAGGCGTCAAATGGGCGAAAGCCGCTAAAGACTCCGGCGCGACACCCTAGCAGCCTGTCGGACTTAACTTGTCGAAGCGAAAAATGAGCGGATGCGGTCCATATTTCCCCGGTTTCCCGCGCGAATAGCACGAACTATTCGCTTGAAATCCGTGAAAATCTGTCCTCGCACCTCTCATTTTTCGCTTCGACAAGTTAAGTCCGACAGGCTGCTAGGGATACGCTGATCAAGTAGGTAAAAGGTGCGCCCGAGGAAAGCGATGATGCCGATTATGCGAAATGAATGCTGATTTCATCAGGCCGAAGGCGCTTTCGATGTTTAAT
>VGIF01000048.1 GCA_016868015.1 Betaproteobacteria bacterium | reverse complement strand
CCGCATCACGATGACGTTCGATATAGGCGTTGATAAAAAACGCCGCCAGCGCCACCATCACGCAGCCCAAATAAACGCTGTTTAACACGGGCGGCAGTTCGCTTAAGCCGGCCAAGCGGCCGAGCCCGGAGAGCATCATCACGCCCGCGCCCAGTTGCAGCAGCACGCCGAAGGCGCGCGCGAGCCAGCGGTTTTGCCGCACCCCCACCCACACGATGGCCGCCCCCTCCACCGCCCACACCGCCGAGGTCCAGCGGCCGTCGAACGCCAGCGGCACCGCCAGGGTGATAAAGCCGATGCCCAGCGCGAGAAACGATTCCACCAGCAAGCGCAGCGTGTCGCGTTTTTTTGCGTAGACCCCATAGGCCAGCACCAGATAAAACGCGCCCACCACCAAGGCGCTGTAGGCCGCGCCAAACGCCATGTTCTTGACCATCGCCGCTTGCATGCCGAAGGCCACCAGCGGCACGCCGAACACGATGGTGCCGTCGACGTAATGCGTCAACGCCGGCGCGCGGCGCAGCGCAAACAGCACCGCGATCGCCACATACATCAGGAAAAACAGGATTAGAAACGGTTCGGTGGTCGGGAAAAATTCCGGCCGGTAACGATCCATCCCCCACGCAAGCCCGATCAGCGCGGTAAACGCAAAGCCCACCAGATTCAACTCGCGCCACGCCTTGTACCAGGCGATGAACAAAATACCCGCGTTCAATACGACGTAAAAACTGAACAACGCGACGTGGCTGCCGCCGCCGGTGGAGGCGAGTATCGGCGCCAAAAAGCCGCCCGCCACGCCGGTAATCGCCAGCGCCTTGGAGTCTTGCACGATCGCCAGCAGCGCGGAAAAGAACGCCATCGCCGCTAGCAAGACAAACGCCGGCCCCGGGGGCACCAGCGCATACAAGCGCAACGCCGCGAACACCGTGAGATACAAAATACCGATGCCGCCGCCTTGCAGCATCAGCGCATAGGTGGCGCGTTTATGGCGCAAGCGCCAGCCGAGGATCAACAGCGCGATGCCGCCTGCCGCCACGCCCGCCAGCCGCAACTGGATCGGCACCAAACCTTGATCGGCCGCGAATTTGAGCAAAAACGCCACGCCGAAAAACAACACCAGGATGCCCACCCGCACCAGCGTGTTGCCGCCGAAGAAAAATTGCCACAGCGCCGAAGGTTCGCGCGGCGTGGCGGGCGGCGCGGGCGCGCGGCCCAGCGGCCGCGAAAACGCGGGCGCCGGTGCTGATTCCGCGGATTGCGGTTCGGCAGGCAGCGGCGCCGCCGTGGCTGCCGCGGCTGCAGGAGCCTCGGGCAAGGGCGTGGCGGGTAGTGGTGCGTGCGCCGCGGCTTCGTGCGCTGCCGCGGCCGCAGCCTGAGTGTCCAGAGGCGCAGGTGCGGGCGCACCCCGCTCCAGCGTCTTCACCCGCGCGTTCAAGATGCGCACCGCGTCTTCCAAGGTGGCGATGCGCGTTTCATTCGCCGCCGTGCCGAACTTGCCCGACAACAGCGCACCGGCAACCGCACCGACGATGGCGCCCAACACCACGCCCTGAAAATCGCCCACGGCGCCGATCAAACCGCCAACGATGAGTCCGATAAACCACATGAACGTCTCCCAGTAAACGATCGCCGCTGTCTACTTCCAATCGCCGCGCAACTGCGTAACGATCGCCTGCAAGCCCTCGGGCGTTGCCGCTTGCGGCGGCACCAGCGCGCCCACCGCCAGGCCGATTTTGGACAACACGCCGCGGCGCAGCGGGGATTTCATTGCCGCGCCCTCGACGCGCGAAAAATAGCTGCCCCACAGCCCGCGCAGCGCCATCGGCAGCACCGGCACCGGCGTGCGCTCGATGATGCGTTTGATGCCGGATCGAAACGGTTGTATTTCGCCGTCCCGGGTGATCGCGCCTTCGGGGAAAATGCCGACCAGCTCGCCCGCTTCCAGCGCTTTGGCGATGTCGTCGTAGGCGCGCTCGAGCAGCCTCGCGTCCTCGCGCGCGGCGGCAATGGGGATGGCGCGGCTGACACGGAATACAAAATTAAGCACCGGCATTTTGAAGATCCGGTGATCCATTACAAAGCGTATCGGCCGCCGACAGGCGGCGGCAATCACCAGCGCGTCGACAAAACTCGCGTGGTTGCACACGACCACCGCCGCGCCCCGCTCCGGGATGTGTTCAAGCCCACTTTTTTCCAATCGATACACGGTGTGAATCAGCAGCCACACCAAAAACCGCATCAGGAATTCGGGCACCAGCTTGAAGATGTAATACGCCACCAGCGCGTTTAACACGCCGGTGAGCAAAAAAAGCTGCGGGATGGTGAAGCCCGCCTGCAGGCACGCGATCGCCAGCACCGCCGCCAGCACCATGAACGCCGCGTTCATGATGTTGTTGCCCGCGATCACCCGCGCCTGGTGGCTCGGCTCACTGCGGCTTTGTATCAGCGCGTACAGCGGCACGATGAAAAAGCCGCTAAACCCCGCGATCATCGCCAGATCGAACAACACGCGCCAGTAGCCGGGGTCGCTCAGGAAGGTCAGCGCATGAAGCGCCGCGCCGTGGCCGCGCGCGCCGCTGGCGAAATAAAGGTCGATCGCAAACACCGTCATGCCGATCGCGCCAAAGGGCACCAGCCCGATTTCGATTTTGTGGCCGGAGAGTTTTTCGCACAGCAGCGAGCCCACGCCGATACCCACGCTGAAGGTGGCCAACAACAGGGTGACCACGGTTTCGTCGCCGCCAAGGACGTCTTTGACGTAGCCCGGAAACTGCGACAAAAACAGCGCGCCATAAAACCAGAACCACGAGATGCCGAGGATCGATAAAAACACCACGCGATTGCCGCGTAAAAAACGAAAGTTCGCCCAGGTTTCGGTGATGGGGTTCCAATTGATTTTGAGCGCGGGCATGGGCGCGGGCGAATGCGGCACGCGATGGCTCGCCACGTACCCCGCTATCGCGATGGTGATAACCGCCGCCGATACCCACATCGCGCCGCCGGACTTGATGCCGATCAACACGCCGCCCAAGATGGTGCCGAGCAAAATCGCGAGAAAAGTACCGGCATCCAGCATGCCGTTGCCGCCCACCAGCTCGTCTTTTTTCAAGTGCTGCGGCAAGTAAGCGTATTTCACCGGCCCGAACAGCGTCGACTGCGCGCCCATCAAAAACAGCGCAACCAATAACAGTGTCAGATCGCGCAAGTAAAACCCCACCGCGCCCAGCACCATGACCGCGATCTCCAGCAGCTTGGTCAGACGTATCAAGCGCGAACGCTCGTACTTGTCGGCAAGCTGCCCCGCGGTGGCCGAAAACAAAAAGAACGGCAGGATGAACAGACCCGCGCAAAAATTCACCAGAAATCCGGTGCTCAGCGTCGTCATGCTCGCCGCCTGAAACGTGAGCATGATCACCAGCGCGTTGCGAAAGACGTTGTCGTTAAACGCCCCCAGAAACTGCACACTGAAAAACGGGCCGAAGCGGCGCTGCTTGAGCAAACCAAACTGATTGGGTTGTGACATGGGCCTCTCGCTCGAGCGCTCCGCTTAAAACGTAACTATTTGATTTTAAACACTTTTTTATTTTTCTCGCAGCGTCGCGCGCAAACGCCGCGAGCGTGCGCGCCAAACATGCGCGGCGAACCACAACCCCGCCAACGCGAGCCCCCCCCAACGCTGCCGGCATCCACGGCGCGATGCACGCGGCGGGTCTTAGTGTATCGGGTTGTGTTAATTCGGGCGGAATCGGCCGTTGCGCGACCGGCACGATTTTCCATTGTGATTTATCCGCCGGCACGCGCCTTGCGTATTCCTCGTACGACGCCGCCGGGTATGCGCCGAACGCGCGGCTGGACGGCATTTGCGGCAGGCGCACGAACACCAGCGCCTGCAAATCCTCGCGCAGCAGGTTTTCCAGCGCGTTGGCGGGCAGCGCCGCATTGGGCGCGGCGCCCTCGCCAGCCAGGCGCAGCAAATGCTTGCCCGCGGCATCGAACGCCGCGGCCGGAAACAAGCGCGTTTGCTCTTCGCGCAGATAGTCGTAGGCCTTACGGCCCGCGGTGAAACTGCGCTCGACGATGGTTTGATAGGGGTAGGCCGCCAGCGCCTTTAGTAAGCCGGTAGGGCCCACCTTCGGAATCGGCCAGCCCAGCGTGCGCAGCGTATCCATGCTGATCGCCACACAGTTGTTGTTGGCGTGGTTGTAGTGAAAATCCTGCCGATAGAAATGGTGATACACCCGCGCGATCGCACCCTGGCAGGCATACGCGGCGCGCGCGCTTTTTAACACCGCCACCAGCAGGTACGAAGGCCGGTACCACGCCTGGCCGCTGTTGAAATCCGTCAGGTAGTTATCCAGCGGCAGCATCGCCGCGGTGATGCCCTTTTCACTGAATGAAGCGAGCGTGTAAAAATTATTCACCATCCAATCGGCCATGTCGCCGCGCGCGCCGTGGCGGCCGCCCGTGGCATGACGCCCGGTGATCACGGCGAAATGCCCGCTATGGGCTTCGTCGTCATCGCCTTGCGCACCGTTTAATATGAAAGCGATCAGCGCGTGGCCCGACCAATCGCGCGCGGCGGGCGTGGCCGCGGGCGTACACTCCCACAACAGGCGCGCTTCGAAGGTTTCATGGCGGGCGTTGTCGTGCCGGCGCACCAGGCTCATCAACGACTCATTGGCCAGCAGCGGCGCAAGGTGCAGTCTCGCTTCGTTGATCGCCCAATCCTGCGGCCAGATCGTGCGCGCGGTGAAGGTGTTGCCGGCAAATTCGCCGCGCATGCGCAGCGCGCGCTTCATCAAAAACGCCTTGCTCGTATCGTCGTAATACGACGAATTGGTTTCGAGCTTGGGCACGATTTTGAAATCCACGCCGCGCCCGCCGGGAAAGCGCAGCGTGTCATCCGGCATCAACGTGAGCCCGCTGGCCAGGTGCTTAGCGCCGATCCACATGAGTGGCGGCCGCGCGCGCAGTTGGTCGCCCGTGGCGCTGGCGTACCAGCGGCGCACGTCCGCCTGCGCCTCTAGCCCGCGCGCAAAGTCATGGGCCGTGACGTTGTCGTGCGGCACCGCGACCCATTCATCGCGGAAATACCACAGCGCCTCTCTGGGCGTGGCGCAATTGCCGCAGCCACCGCGCAGCAGCCGAAAATCCGCGCCGCTATAAAGCCCGAACACGGTGGCGCTTGCCGGCACTACACCGGGCATGGGTTGGTACCGCGCCACCTCATCGCCGGCGCGTGCGCGCGCCGACCTGAATAACCCGCCGGCGCCGAAAGCCGCCATCAGCGCCGCGCCGACCCGCCGCAACAGGCGAATGACGGCCTGCTGCCAGGCGCGGGCGTAACGATACACACTGTGCCGATCAAACTTCATGGCCGTGCCCGCGTTGCGGGCAAAAATCGCCCCGTTGCAGCGGGCGCCCCGCATCGGCGATCGAAGCGGTGGCGCCGCGTGAGGCGCGCGCGGCATGGTGTTAACCCGGCGTCGGATTTGACGGCGCCGGCGAACGCGATACCAACCCGATACCCATCCAACAAAGCCATATGTTCAAATATATCGTTATGTTGACAAAAAAAATAAAGCCCGCTCAAACGTTTTTACGCACATGCTCGATCACCGTTTGCAATGCATCCGTCAAAAAATCCTTGGCGATCCAGAAATACACCGCCTTGCCCTCCTTCACGCTTTCCAGCACACCCGCCTCGCGCAAAATCTTCAAGTGATGCGATACCGCCGAGCGCGACAGCGTCGCCACCTCGACGATCTGCCCCACATTCAGGCGCTCGCCGGGTTCGAAGGTGAGCAAAATGCGCTGCCGGTGTTCATCGCCCAGCGCGGTAAACACCTTGGCAATATTGCGCCACGCCTTGGGAATGGCGCGCATGTAGTTTTTGTTCATGACCATATAATCAAACATTTGGTTACATTAGTCAAGCCGCCAGCGGCGCGAAACGACGGCGCCCTGTGGAAATATTTTGTAAGTATTTGATTTAATTAATTATTTTCAAAGCCGTTGGGGGGCTGGCGCCTGAAACGGCACCGTTGCAAGAGCCAAACGTCAGCGCACGGTTGGGCTAACATAGACTACCCGGCAAACCAACGACTCCAGCCCAGCAGCGAGGCCCCCATGCAAGGCGCACGTGTGATTCGACTGACGCAAACCGAGGTCGTGCCTTTCGGCCCCACCAGCCACTACCGCCCCATCGTCGGCGACGACCAAGGCAGCACCCCGGTGCGCACCGGCATCCAAACCTGCGAGCCGGGCTACGAGGCGTCCACGCACCGGCACCCCTACATGGAAATCATCCACGTGCTCGACGGCGCGCTGGAGTTCTGGATGGAGGCCGCGCCCGACGAAACGGTGGTGCTCACCCGCGGTGACACCATCGAGATTCAGCCGCTGGCGTGGCACGGCTTTCGCGTGAGCGGCGATCAAACGGCGCGGCTCCTGGGCATACACGCCTCGCCGCTGCGCGTTGTTCACTACAAGTCGGGGCTTAAGACGGATGTACGCGGGTATCGTACCGAGTAAAAAAACGAAAAACTTTTGACGCGGATTTACGCAGATGAACGCAGATTAACCGCGAAAAAATCTGCGTAAATCAGCGTAAATCTGCGTCAAAAAATAGCAGTGAATTTCGCTACCCCTTAAGCTTTTCCAAAAGCGCTAAGCACCACCCCACACCAAACCCATTGGTATCCGTCGCCACCGCCCCCAAACCGCCTTTGCAACTGTGCGCCGACAAATCGACGTGGATCCACGGCCGTTTGTCGGTGAAGCGCTGCAACAAGCGCGCGGCGAGGATGTGATCGGCTTCGCCGTCCATGGTGCATTGCTTGACATCGGCGATGCTGCTGTCGAGCGCGGCATCGTAATCGTCGTCCATCGGGAACACGCACACGCGCTCGCCTGAAGCGCTGCCGGCGGCAACCGCGTCGCGCGCCAACGCCTCGCTGGTGGCAAACACGCCGCTGTAACGCGCGCCGAGCGCCACATGCATGCTGCCGGTCAGCGTGGCGAAATCGATGATCAAATCGGGCTTTTTACGAGCCGCAAGCGTCAGAGTGTCGGCGAGCACCATGCGCCCCTCGGCATCGGTGTGCACGATTTCTATGGTGGTGCCGTTTAACGCGGTGACGACTTCATTCTGTTTGTAGGCGCGCGCGGTCAAATGATTTTCCGACAGCGCGAGCCAGCAATCGATGTTCACCGCGCGTTTGGCGCGCGTGGCCGCAAGCAAAATACCCAGCGCCACGGCGGAGCCGTTCATGTCTTCGTGCATGCCCTGCATATAACGCGCGGTTTTTAAATTGTGCCCACCGGTGTCAAAGCAGATGCCCTTGCCCACCAGCGCCACGGTTTTTTTGGCATCGCGATGGCGATATTGCAAATGCACGATCGCCGCGTCGCGTGCGTCACTGCCTTGCGCCACAGCGCAAAACGCGCCCGCGCCCATTTTGCGCAAGCGATCAAAGTCAAACGCCTCGTGCTTCCAGCCGTGTTCTCTGGCGAGCGCGCGCACGCGTTCGCGATACGCGCGCGGCGTCAATTCGTTGGGCGGCATCACCGTCAGTTCGCGGCACAACAGGTTGCCTTCGGCTTGCGCGCGCCATGCGGCGTGATCGTCCGCCGCTTTCTGACCATGCACGATAATTTTTTGTAAGTATTTGATTTTATGATCTTTTTTTCTTTTCGGCAATTTTGCACCGTTGACCCACGCGGTGTACACCGCGAGCGCCGCCGCCGCTTTGCGTTCGCCGGCATCGCCCAACACCGCTATGGAAATTTGCGCCGGGTCTTCGCCCAGCAGCGACGTGACGGCCTTGCGCATCGCCGTTTGCCGCTCGAACATCGACAACGCGGGATCGTGCATCACCCACGCGAGCAGCGCGCTGCCGGTGTCCACGGTCAGCGGCGACTTGGCGAGATCGCCGAACTTTTTTTTGCGGCGCGCGAGCGTGGCTTCGAGCAGCGGCCGGTGCGGCATCCGAGCATCGGGCTTTGCGCTTTTGGGCAACACCAGCAGCAAATGCTTGGCATGTTTGATCGCGGCGGCGAAAATCGGCGCGGCATGTTGTTCGAGTTTTGCGAGCATGGGTGTATGGGTGTTTATCCGTTTTGTTTTAGCCGCCATTATAAGGTGGCCATCTTTGTATTGCGCCCGCGGCGCGGCCACGCTACCCTCGGCGCCCATGTATCGAAAGACGTTAGTCGTTTTAGTGTTTGCCCTGCTGGCCGCGTCAGGACTGGCCGCGACGACGCGATTTGCGCCGGGCTCGGTGTGGCACGCACTGGCCTTCCTGGCGCTCTTTTTTTGCTTGACGATGGGGCTACTCTACATCTTGCAAAGTCCCGCGGGAAATCGCGCAAGCCAGCCGCACGCGGCAAGCGCATCCCGCTATAGTCCGCGCGAGATCAACCTGACCGTTGAGGCGACTTTTTCCCAACTGGTGCCGGCGAGCGCATTGCTTGCCGATGAGGACATCCTCGATCTACCCTGCCTGCTGACCATCGGCAGCGACGGGTTCAGTAGCCGTTTGTGGCGGGCCGACAAAGTCGGCGGCCCCTGGCCCAGCGGCGAAACCCTGATTCTGAATGCCGAGTTTTTGAAGCCGGAACAGGCATTGCCGCGTTTCCCCGTCGGCGTGAGTGCACAGGTTTGGGTGGACGACGCCGCGATCGGCAGCGTCACGGTGGTGCGCCATTACGGCGGTATCAACCCGGTCAACGCCGCGTCAGCGAACGTCGGCTAGCCATTCTGCTTTAAAATCCGCTCCACGGAACGCCCACGCCATGCGCCCATACCTCGATCTGCTCAAACAAGTGCTCGACCACGGCACCCCCAAAAGCGACCGCACCGGCACCGGCACGGTGAGCATTTTTGGCGCGCAATTGCGCTTCGATTTGAACGCGGGCTTTCCGCTGCTCACCACCAAACGCGTGCATTTGAAGTCGATCATTCACGAGCTCCTTTGGTTTTTGCGCGGCGATACCAACGTCAAATATCTGCGCGAGAACGGCGTGACGATTTGGGACGAATGGGCCAAACCCGACGGCGAACTTGGGCCCGTCTACGGTTACCAGTGGCGCTCTTGGCCCGCGCCCGATGGACGGCACATCGACCAGATCGCGCAAGTGATCGAGCAACTGAAGAAAAACCCTGATTCGCGCCGCATGATCGTTTCGGCGTGGAACGTCGCCGATCTCGATCAAATGGCGCTGATGCCGTGCCACGCGTTTTTCCAGTTTTATGTGGCGAACGGCAAACTGTCGTGCCAGTTGTATCAGCGCAGCGCCGACATGTTCCTCGGCGTGCCGTTTAATATCGCCTCCTATGCGCTGCTAACGTTGATGGTGGCGCAAGTGTGCGGCTTCAAGCCCGGTGATTTCGTTCACACCTTCGGCGACACGCATATCTACAACAACCATATGGATCAGGTGCGCGAACAACTGTCGCGTGCGCCGCGCGCGTTGCCGGTGATGAAGTTAAACCCGGCGGTGAACAATCTCTTCGACTTCAAGTACGAAGATTTCACGCTGGAAGGCTACGATCCGCATCCGCTGATACGCGCGCCTGTTGCCGTTTAAGTGCGTAAGGCGTGAAGCGTGAGGGATGAGGCGCAAAACCAGGAAAGTGGCGAGGGGTTATGCCTCACGCCTCATGCCGCACGCCTTTCGCTGATCGTCGCGATGGCGAAAAACCGCGTCATCGGCGCGAACGGCGCGATCCCCTGGCGCCTGCCCAACGAACTGCAACTCTTCAAGCGCGTCACCATGGGGCATCACATCATCCTGGGACGCAAGACTTGGGAATCTATTAAGCGTTTGCTGCCAGGGCGCACCACGGTGATCGTGACGCGGCAAAAAGATTACCTGGTGCCGGGTGCGGTTGTCGTCGATTCCTTGCGCGCGGCGATCGACGCTTGCGGCAACGACTCGGAAATTTTTGTGATCGGCGGCGGCGAGTTGTATCGTGAAGCGCTGCCGATCGCCGAGCGCATTTATCTCACGACGGTGGATGCGTTGCCGGTGGGCGACACGCTGATGCCGGCGTTCGATTTGAACGATTGGCGCGAAATTTCATCGGAAAATTTCACCGCGGATGAAAAACATGCGCACGCTTATCGCTTTAGCGTGCTGCAGCGGCGAAAATAAAAAAATCAATTAAATCAAATAGTTAGATGTCGTCCAAGAACAAGAACCGCCGCTTGACCGACACCTAGTTCCCGCCTGCGCGGCAATCACAGGGAGCGTCTGGCGGCCTTGTGCCTCGTGATACGGCCTGAGTCGATCTCACGCATGCACCAAAAACAAAACCGGGGGTACTGCATCATTACCCCAACACGCAATCCACGTAGTAACGCAGCTGCCCCCCGCCGTTTTCTTTCGCGAGCCCGTGAATATCGGTCTCGAACCCGGGAAACCGCCGATTGAATTCACGCGCGAATTGCAAAAAGCGCACGATGGTCGGGTTGACGCGCTCGCCCGGAATCAACAACGGAATGCCCGGCGGATAAGGCGTTAGCAACACGCTGGTGACGCGGCCCTCAAGTTTGTCGATTTCCACGCGCTCGATCTCGCGGTGCGCCATGCGCGACCACGCGTCCGCCGGCACCATCGCCGGCTGCATGTCGGACAAATACATTTCAGTGGTAAGCCGCGCCACGTCGTTGGCTTTGTAGACCTCGTGGATTTGATCGCATAAATCGCGCAAACCGGTTTTTTCGTAGACCGGATACTTCGCAACAAACTCCGGCAGCACGCGCCACAGTTGCTTGTTGCCGGCGTAGTCATCCTTGAACTGCTGCAGCTCGGTGACCATGGTGTTCCAGCGGCCCTTGGTGATGCCGATGGTAAACATGATAAAAAACGAATACAGCCCCGTCTTCTCCACGATGATGCCGTTTTCCGCCAGATACTTGGTCACCACCGCCGCGGGAATGCCGCTTTTGGCAAAACGCCCGGTAACGTCGAGCCCCGGCGTAATCACCGTCGACTTGATCGGGTCGAGCATGTTAAAGCCCGGCGCGAGGTTGCCAAAGCCGTGCCAGCGCTCGTTCGCGCGCAGCATCCAGTCGTCGCGCTTGCCGATGCCCTCCTCCGCCAGCCGCTCCGGCCCCCACACCTTGAACCACCAATCCTTGCCGAACTCGGCATCGACCTTGCGCATGGCGCGGCGGAAATCGAGCGCTTCCATGATCGACTCGGCCACCAGTGCGGCGCCGCCCGGCGGCTCCATCATCGCCGCCGCCACGTCGCACGAAGCGATGATCGCGTACTGTGGGCTGGTGGAGGTGTGCATCAAAAACGCTTCGTTGAAGGTGTGCTGACTCAATTTGCGCGTTTGGCTATCCTGCACCAGGATTTGCGAGGCCTGCGACAAGCCCGCCAGCAGCTTGTGCGTCGATTGCGTGGAAAACACCATCGATTCTTTACAGATGGGCCGGTCGCGCCCGATGGCGTGCATGCCTTTGTAGAATTCGTGAAACGCCGCGTGCGGCAGCCACGCTTCGTCAAAATGCAGCGTGTCAACTTTGCCGTCGAGCAACTCCTTGATGGTGTCGACGTTGTAGACGATGCCGTCATAGGTGCTTTGGGTAATGGTCAACACGCGCGGCTTGGATTGGACTTTGCTCGCGAACGGGTGTGCCGCAATGTTTTTCTCGATGTTCTCCCAGCGGAAATCTTCCGCCGGGATCGGCCCGATAATGCCGAAGTGGTTGCGCGTGGGCGTCAAAAACACCGGAATCGCGCCGGTCATGGTGATCGCGTGCAGGATCGACACATGGCAATTGCGATCGACGATCACCACGTCGCCCGGCGCCACCGTCGAGTGCCACACGATCTTGTTAGACGTGGAGGTGCCGTTGGTGACGAAAAACAAATGATCGCAGTTAAAAATGCGCGCCGCGTTGCGCTCGGAGGCCGCCACCGGGCCGGAGTGATCGAGCAACTGCCCCAGCTCGTCCACCGCGTTACATACGTCGGCGCGCAACAGGTTCTCGCCGAAAAACTGGTGAAACATGTGCCCCACCGGGCTTTTCAAAAACGCCACGCCGCCGGAATGCCCCGGGCAATGCCACGAATACGAGCCATCCTGCGCGTAGTGGGTTAACGCGCGGAAAAACGGCGGCGCCAGGCCGTCGAGATAAACCCGTGCCTCGCGCACGATGTAACGCGCCACGAACTCCGGCGTATCCTCGAACATGTGAATAAAACCGTGCAGCTCGCGCAACACGTCGTTCGGGATGTGGCGCGAAGTCTGCGTTTCGCCGTACAGAAAAATCGGAATGTCGGCATTGCGAAAGCGTATCTCCTGCACAAAGGCGCGCAGCTCCGCAATAGTGGAGGGCGCCTCTTCGGCGGTGAATTCCTCGTCATCCACCGATAAAATAAACGCCGAGGCGCGGCTTTGCTGCTGCGCGAACGAGGACAGATCGCCGTAGCTGGTGACCCCCAACACCTCCATGCCCTCTCCCTCGATGGCCTTGGCCAGGGCCCGTATGCCCAGCCCGCTCACGTTTTCAGAGCGGAAATCCTCATCGATGATGATGACGGGGAAGCGAAATTTCATGCAGCCCTCCCTGGGCGTGAGGCGTTAGACACGTGAGGCGTGAGGCTTGAGACGTAACGCATCAGTTTGGCACAAAACGCGGCCAACCTCACCCGTTGCGCCTAACGGCCCACCTCTCACGCCTCACGCAGTTCAGGTCTTTTGCACCACAATCTTCGGAAACACCGACGAATGATCCTGCTGCAAATCGGCGATTTTCACCGCCACGCGGCGCGCAATCTGGCGGTAGATCTCGGCGGCGCGGCTGCAGGAGTCGGCCACCACCGTGGGTTTGCCCGAATCGGCCTGCTCGCGAATGTGGATGTCCAGCGGCAGCGAACCCAACAGCTCCACGCCGTAATCCTGGCCCATGCGCGCGCCGCCGCCTTGGCCGAAGATGTGCTCTTCGTGGCCGCAGTTGGAGCAAATGTGCATCGCCATGTTCTCGATGATGCCGAGAATGGGTACATTTACTTTCTCGAACATTTTCAGACCCTTGCGCGCGTCGATCAACGCGATGTCCTGCGGCGTGGTGACAATCACCACGCCGGTCACCGGCAAGCGCTGGCCGGTAGTCAACTGAATATCGCCGGTGCCCGGCGGCATGTCGAGGATCAGATAATCCAGATCGCGCCAGCGCGTTTGGTTGGCCAATTGTTCGAGCGCCTGGGTCGCCATCGGCCCGCGCCATACCATCGGCGTGTCGGTGTCGATCAAAAAGCCGATCGACATCACCTGCAAGCCATGGCCTTCCATCGGCTCCATCAATTTATCGTCTTTACTGGTGGGCTTGCCCTTGATGCCGAGCATCATCGGCTGCGACGGGCCGTAGATGTCGGCGTCGAGCACGCCGACGGTGGCGCCCTCGGCCGCGAGCGCCAGCGCTAGGTTCACCGCGGTCGTGCTTTTGCCCACGCCGCCCTTGCCCGAAGCCACCGCGATAACGTTTTTGACACCCGGGATGAGTTTGACACCGCGCTGCACAGCGTGTTTGATCACGTTCACGCCGACGTCAACCTTGACCTCGCCCACGCCGGGAAGCGTTTTTAATTTGGCGAAGATCTCATCGCGGATCGGCGCCAACTGGCTTTTCGCCGGATAACCCAGCATCACCTCGAGCGACACACGATCGCCGTCGATTTTGATATTGCGCACGGACTTGCCCGCGACATAATCCTTCTTGGTATTCGGATCGATAAGCGTTTGCAGCGCGTCTTTAACTTGCTGTTCGGTGATAGCCATGGCGTGTCCTTCGCGGAGTGGGGCGCATTGTAAAGACAATCCATCGGCTTGTGGGTTTTTCGCGAGCCTTCTTGTTACAATTCAAACCTTTAGCCGCACTCCAGTCAGGGCTTTCCATGACCCGTCGCATCTTTGTCACCACCGCTCTTCCCTACGCCAACGGTGCGTTCCACATCGGGCACATCATGGAGTACATCCAAGCGGATATCTGGGTGCGTTTTCAACGCATGCAGGGGCACGAAGTGCACTTTGTTGGTGCGGATGACGCGCACGGCGCGCCGATCATGATCGCCGCGGAAAAAGCCGGCAAGACGCCACAACAGTTTGTCGGTGAAATTGCCGCCGGGCGTAAAAAGTATCTCGATGGCTTTCATATCAAGTTCGACAACTGGCATTCCACCGATAGCCCCGAAAACACCGAACTTTCGCAGGATATTTATAAGCGCCTGAAAGCCGCGGGCCTGGTTTACACCAAGCCGGTCGAGCAATACTACGATCCGCTAAAAGGCATGTTCCTCGCCGACCGCTATATCAAGGGCGAGTGCCCCAAATGCGGCGCCAAGGATCAATACGGTGACGCGTGCGAGGTGTGCAGCTCGGTCTATGCGCCAACGGAACTCAAAAATCCGTACTCCACGCTTTCCGGCGCCACACCGGAGCTGCGCACCTCGGATCATTACTTCTTCAAACTTTCTGATCCCAAGTGCGTCGCGTTCCTAAAAGAATGGCTCGATGCGCCCGGCCGCCTGCAGCCGCAAGTCGCCAACAAAGCACGCGAGTGGCTCGAAGGCAAGGGCGATCAGGCGCTCGGCGATTGGGACATCTCGCGTGATGCGCCCTACTTTGGCATCCCCATACCCGATGCGCCGGGCAAATATTTTTATGTGTGGCTGGATGCGCCGATTGGTTACCTGGCGAGCTTTAAAAATTATTGCGCCACAGCGGGCATCGACTTCGAAAAGTTCCTGGCCGATCAAAACACTGAACAGATTCACTTTATCGGCAAGGATATCATCTACTTCCACACGCTGTTCTGGCCAGCGATGTTGAAGTTCGCCGGCGCGCCTTACAAAGCGCCGAACCATGTTTACGTGCATGGCTTTATTCAGCTTGGCGGTGAAAAAATGTCCAAGTCGCGCGGCACGGGTATCGATCCGCTGCGCTATCTCGCCATCGGCATGAATCCCGAATGGCTGCGTTATTACATTGCCGCAAAACTGACCGGGGGCGTCGAAGATATTGAATTTAATCCGGATGATTTCCTGGCGCGAGTGAACAGCGATTTGATTGGCAAGTATGTGAATATTGCGAGTCGGTGCGCAGGATTTTTGATCAAACGATTTCAAGGTCAGGTTAGATTAACTGACCGGTACAGCGATCCCGTACTGCGGGATTTAGAGGCGGCTTCAACGGAAATTGCAGAGTTCTACGACTCTCGAGAGTTCGGCAAAGCATTGCGCCGAATTATGGATTTGGCGGATGAAGTTAACGGATACATTGATCGGGAAAAACCGTGGGAACTAGCAAAAAAGGCTGAAAACTCCGACGCACTGCTTCGGGCATGCAGTATCGGCCTCGAAGCATTTCGTATATTGACCCTCTACTTAAAACCAGTCCTCCCGCAAATCGCAATCACTGTCGAAAAACTTCTTAATATTGAGCCATTGACATGGAGTCACGTGCGAGACGGATTATCACCTGACAGACTGATTTCGCCTTACGCGCACTTAATGACACGCGTCGAGGAAAAACAACTCGATGCATTGTTCGACATGCCCAGCGAATCCAAACCCGTGCCCCCCTCCACGCCCCACCCCGCGTCACCCGCAAAAGAAGAAAAAGCCGCGAGCGCTGCGGCCAGCAACACCATCGCGATCGATGATTTCGCGAAGGTAGACCTGCGCATCGCAAAAATCACCAACGCCGAACACGTCGAAGGCGCGGACAAGCTACTCAAACTCTCACTCGATGTAGGCGCACTCGGCGCGCGCCAAGTGTTCGCGGGCATCAAGTCCGCTTACGATCCAGCCACGCTGATCGGCAAGCTCACCGTCGTGGTCGCCAACCTCGCGCCGCGCAAAATGAAATTCGGTCTGTCCGAAGGCATGGTGCTCGCCGCAAGCGGAGAGACGCCAGGCATTTTCTTGCTCTCGCCCGACAGCGGCGCGCAGCCCGGCATGAAAGTAAAATAACTTAAGTATTTGTTTTTATTTAATATTTTATCGGGCATTTTTAATGAAGCTGCACAGCATCGAAACCATCGCCATCGACATTCCGCTCAAACAAAACTTCGGCGGCGCGACTTACAGCGTGCTGAAGCGCAGTACGGTGATCACGCGGCTGCGCACGTCGGATGGTCTCGTGAGCAACGTCTACAACGGCGATAACCGCGCGCACGCGGGAGAGATCGCGCGCATGGTGTGCGAGGATTTGTTTCCGCTCGCTAAAGGCATGAGCATTTTCGAGTACGAGCGCATCTGGGAAAAACTGTTTGCGCTCACTACCATGCAAGGCGACCGCAAGATTTTGCTGGAAGCGATTTCGTGCCTCGATTGCGCGATTTGGGATTTGATCGGCCGCACGCTCAAAAAATCGGTGCGGCAGTTGCTGGGCGGTTATCGCGACACGCTGCCGATTATTTCCATCGGCGGTTATTACATGCCGGGCAAAAAACTCGCCGACTTCGGCAAGGAAGTCGAATCCTACCGCAAGGCCGGCATGGCGGGCGTGAAATTCAAGGTGGGCGGCTTGACGCCCGAGGAGGACGCCAAGCGCGTGGCGGTGGCGCGCAAGGCGGTGGGCAACGATTTCATGATTTGTGTCGATGCCAATCGCGGCTGGAGCGCGCAGGACGCGATCCGCTTCGCGCGGCTGATCGAGCCCCTGAACATCGCATGGTTCGAGGAGCCGTGCCTGTGGCACGACGACGCGGCGATGATGGCACGCGTGCGCCGCGCGATACGCATCCCCACCAACGCCGGACAAAGCGAAATCAGCGTGCAAGGCGTGCGGCGTTTGATCGATGCCGGCGCGGTCGATTACATCAATTACGATGTGTCCGAAGGCGGCGGCGTCACCGATTGGCGGCGCGCGTCCGCCCTGTGCGCGGCTTCCGGCATCCAAATGGCGCATCACGAGGAAGCGCAGATTTCCACGCATCTGCTGTCGGCGATTCCGCATGGCACTTACGCCGAGTGTTTCGCGCACCCGGATCGCGATCCGATGTGGCAGCACGTGTGGACAAACCGGCCGCAGGTAGAAAGCGGCTATATAAAAGTTGCCGATACACCGGGCTTCGGCATCGAGCTCGATGAAAAAATCATCAAGAAATACCGCGTGAAGTAACACGTTTTATGGTCACCAAGCACTTGCGTATCAGCGGCCGCGTGCAAGGCGTGGGCTACCGCAACTACATGGAATACAAGGCGCGCCAGTTCAACATCAAGGGCTGGGTGCGTAACCGCAGCGACGGCAGCGTGGAAGCGGTGATACAGGGCGCGCCGGCGGATGTTGACGCAATCATCTTGCGCGCGCGTCGTGGGCCGCCGAAGGCTTCCGTCACTCACGTTGAATTGAGCGATGCCACCGGAGATTTTACCGGCTTTGCCACGCGCCAGACCGAGTAGCCGGCGCTAGGCGCGGCCCGACGCCTGCTTTTGAATCTCCTGCGCGCGGGCGCGATAAAGATCGGCCTCGGCTTTACGCCCCAGCGCCTGGACCACCTCGGCGAGATTCACCAGCGTGTTGGCCACGCCTTGATTCATCGGCCCCAGCACTTTTTCCTTCATCGCCAACGAGCGGCGCAGCAGCGGTTCGGCTTCCCGGTTACGGCCTTGCACATGCAGATTTGCGCCCAGATTGTGCAGCGCCGCCGCGGTTTTGGGGTCGTCGCCGTGCGCTTTTTTAAAAATCGGCAGCACCGCGCGCTGTAGCTTCTCGGCCTCCGCCCATCGCTTTTGCGCTTGCACCACGTCGGCAAGATTGAGCATGGTCAGCGCGGTCGAAGGGTGTGCCACGCCAAGCGTTTTTTCGCGCAGAATGAGCGCCCGCCGGTAGACTTTTTCCGATTCCACGAAGTTGCGTTGAAAACGCAGCACCAGCGCGAGGTTGTTCAAACTCACGTCGGTATTGCGGTGCGCGGGGCCAAAGGTTTTTTCCGCTTCCGCCAGCGCCTGGCGCGCGGCCTGTTCGGCTTTGTCGAGGCTGCCGCCGGTCATGTGCGGCACGACCTGGTCGTTTAACGCCTTCCAACGCGCTTCGTCCGCATGGGCCGCGGCATTCAGCAACACACCAAAGCTCCCAACTACAGCCCAGCGCCGGCAAACACTAAACCACCGCATGTTGCTCATCGCGATAACGCAGTCTGACATTTTCCGGCCGCAGCCATTCGGCGAGCGAAGCAATCAATTCGTCACGTGGATGCACCCGCCATTCCTCGCCCAGTTTGACTTCGCAGCGCGCCTGCTTGTTGTAATACTCGATTTCCACCGGGCACGGGCCTTTGAGATACGGCGTCAACAGCGCGCGCAGTTTTTCGCCCGAGGATAGCCCGTTGCAGGTGATTTTCAGCGCGCGCGCAAACTGCTCGCGCGCTTTTTGCAGGTCGAGCAGCTTTTCCGCCGAAATGCGCAGGCTTTGCGAAAACTCGTCGAAGCTGACCTTGCCCTCGACTACCACCAACTGATCTTCCTTCAGCCAATGGCGGTGTTCCTCGAAGAGCTCGTTAAACACCGTGAGCTCGATACGCGCATAGCTGTCGTCGATCACCAGCACCGCCATGCGCCCACGCCGCGTCATTTGAATGCGCTGGCTTACCACGATGCCCGCCAGCATCATCGGGTGCGGCTGCGGCTGGATTTGATCAAGGCGCGTGGGCACGAAATCGCGCAGCTCCCCTTCATAGGTGCGGAACGGGTGGCCCGACAAGTAGTAACCGAGCGCAACTTTCTCCTGCTTAAGTCGTTCCAGGTCGCTCCAGCGCGGCACGTTCGCCAGGTGCTGCGTGGGGCGATGGTCTTCCACGTCGCCGAATAAATTGGCTTGATTGGCGCTGCGGCTCGCCTGCTCGGCGCCCTCCAGCGCGATGCCCACCGACGCCAACAGCGCCGCGCGATTGTCATCGACGCTGTCGAACGCGCCGGCGCGCACAAGCGACTCCACCACGCGGCGATTGACGACGCGGTTATCTACGCGGTGGCAAAAGTCGAACAGGTCTTTAAACGGCCCGCTTTGTCCGCGAACTTCAATAATATGATTGATCGCGCCCTCGCCCGTGCCCTTGATCGCGCCCAGGCCGTAGCGGATGCACTTTTCATCGACCGGCGCGAAGCGATAACCGCCGCTGTTGACATCGGGCGCGAGAATTTCCAGGCCGTTGTCGCAGCAGTCGTCATGGAACTGCTGCACCTTGTCGGTGTCGTTCATCACCGCCGACAAGTTGGCCGCGATGAACGCCGCCGCGTGATGCGCCTTCATATACGCGGTTTGATACGCCACCAGCGCGTACGCCGCGGCGTGCGACTTGTTAAAGCCGTAACCCGCGAACTTTTCCATCAAATCGAAAAGCTCGTCCGCCTTGCGCTCGGACAGGCCGTTCTTCGCCGCGCCCGCGCCGAAAATGCCGCGATGCTCGGCCATTTCCTCGGGCTTTTTCTTGCCCATCGCGCGGCGCAGCAAGTCGGCGCCGCCGAGGCTGTAGCCGCCGATGATCTGCGCCATTTGCATCACCTGCTCCTGGTAAATCATGATGCCGTAGGATTCGGCGAGAATGTCCTTGACGCGCGGATCGGGGTATTCGAAACGCTTGCCGTGCTTGCGGTCGCAAAATTCGGGGATCAGCTCCATCGGCCCCGGCCGATAGAGCGCCACCAGCGCGATAATGTCGCCGAAGCGGTCGGGGCGCGCGCGTTTTAACAAATCGCGCATGCCGCGCGATTCAAACTGGAATATCGCCGTGGTATTGGCGCTGGCGAATATTTTGTAGGATGCCGCATCATCCAACGGTATGGTGTGCAACTCCAGCTTCGATGCCGGATCGAGCTGCTTCACATAACGCACCGCCCAGTCGAGGATGGTGAGCGTGGTCAGCCCCAAAAAGTCGAACTTCACCAGGCCGATCGCCTCGACATCGTCCTTGTCGAACTGGCTGATGGCCGACTCGGAGGCATCCGCCACGTAGAGCGGGCAGAAATCGGTGAGCTTGCCCGGCGCGATCAGCACGCCGCCCGCGTGCATGCCGACGTTGCGCGTCAGGCCTTCGACTTTTTCAGCGAGCGCCAGCAACTGAGCGACTTCTTCCTCGTTTTTTTCGCGCTCTTTGAGTTGCGGCTCCATCTCGCGCGCGTCGGCCAGCGTGATGTGTTTACCGGGTTGAAACGGAATCAGCTTGGCGATTTGATCGCAAAAACTGTACGGCATCTCCAGCACGCGCCCAACGTCGCGCACCACGCCCTTTGCCGCCATGGTGCCGAAGGTGGCGATTTGCGACACGCTGTCGGCGCCATAGCGTTGCTTCACGTATTCGATCACGCGGTCGCGCCCGTCCTGACAAAAGTCGATGTCGAAGTCAGGCATTGAAACGCGATCCGGATTCAAAAAGCGCTCGAACAGCAGGTTGTAGCGCAGCGGGTCGAGATCGGTAATGCCCAGGCTATACGCCACCAGCGAGCCCGCGCCCGAACCGCGCCCCGGCCCCACCGGCACGCCGTTGTTTTTGGCCCAGTTGATAAAGTCGGCCACAATCAGGAAGTAGCCGGGAAAACCCATTTGCAAAATGACTTTGATCTCGAATTCCAGGCGCTCGACATAGCGCGGCCGATGTTCCTCGCGCAAATCGGCCATGGGGTATAGCGTTTGCATGCGCGCGCGCAAGCCTTCGTGCGCGCGCAGTTTCAAATACTCATCGAGACTTTCGTTGTTGGGTGTGGGAAACAGCGGCAGCTTGCTTTTGCCCAATTCGAGCGTCAGATTGCAGCGCTTGGCGATCTCCACGCTGTTTGCAAGAGATTCTGGTAAGTCCTTGAATTTATTTAATATTTCCTCTTGTCTCAAAAAGTACTGCTGCTCGGTATATAGCCGCGGCCGACGCTGATCCGACAGCAGATACCCTTCGGCGACACACACCCGCGCTTCGTGCGCGCGAAAATCGTCTTCGCGCAAAAACTGCACCGGATGCGTGGCAACGACCGGCAGCTTCACTTGCGCGGCGAGTTTTAACGAACGCTGCACGCAGGTTTCCACCGGCACCACCGCGGCACCGGTGGTCATCGCGCCGGGGCCGGGGCGCTGCACTTCGATATAAAAGCGGTTGGGAAATTTTTTTGCCCAATCGCGCGCGAGTGTTGCGGCGGCCTTGGCGTTATCCGCGATCAGCGCTTGACCGATGTCGCCATGATGCGCTCCGGAAAGCGCGATCAAACCCTCGCTGCCCTCATTAAACCATTCGCGTTTGAGTTCCACGCGGCCGCGGTATTGGTTGCAGCGATACGCTTGCGTCAACAAGCGGCACAGCCGCAGATACCCCGCGTGGTGTTGCGCCAGTAGCAACAAGCGAAACGGCTTGTCGCGATCGGCGTCGTTGGTCAACCACACATCGCAGCCGATCACGGGTTTGACACCCGCGCCGCGCGCGGCCTTGTAGAACTTGACCATGCCGAACACGTTCGACAAATCGGTCAAGGCCAGCGCCGGCATGCCGTCGGCCTTGGCGGCGGCAACGGCGTCCTCGATACGCACGATGCCGTCGACGACCGAGTACTCGCTGTGTAGACGCAGATGAACAAACGAAGGCTGCATGGGCGCATATTGTAGCCATGCGCGAGCCCTGAACGCCACCCAAACCAAAATGGATTTATAAAACAATCCCCTACCGAATTGCCGCATAATCGCGCCTTTGCCCAATCCGTACGCAATTGTTTTCATGAAACCCAGCCGATCCGAATTTCATTTGATCCGCGGCATCCGCCACCACGTGCGCCTGTGGGGCGAGCCCGCCAGCCCCAGACTTTTTTTACTGCATGGCTGGATGGACGTGTCCGCCTCGTTCCAATTTCTGGTGGACGAATTCAAGCGCGATTGGCTGGTGATCGCGCCCGACTGGCGCGGCTTTGGATTGAGCGAGTGGACGCGCGAGGGCTACTGGTTTCAGGATTACTACGCCGATCTTGACGCGCTGGCCGATATTTACTCGCCCAACGCACCGCTCAACCTGGTGGGACACAGCATGGGCGGCAACATCGCGTTGACCTATGCCGGCATACGCCCCGCGCGGGTGGCCAAACTCGCGTCGCTGGAAGGTTTTGGCATGGGCCGCGCCAAGGCGGACATGGCGCCGCCGCGTTACGAGCGCTGGCTTAAAGAACTCAAGAAACCGTCATCGTTTCGCCCTTACGCGAGCTTCGACGCGGTGGCCGATCGCCTGATGAAAAACAACCCGCGTCTGCCGCGTGACAAGGCCGATTTTCTGGCGCGACACTGGGCGCAACAAACCGCCAGCGGTGAGATTGTGCTGCGCTTTGATCCGCGCCACAAAATCGTCAACCCGGTGTTGAGCCGATTGGAGGAGTTACTCGAATGCTGGAAGCGCGTGACCTGCCCCACGCTGTGGGTGGTCACCGACCACATTGATCCGCGCGGCTGGCGCAAGGACACACCGGCACAAATGGCCGAGCGCAAAAATGCGTTTCGAGATTTCCACGAAGTAACACTCGCGGACAGCGGCCACATGATGCATCACGACCAGCCGCAACGGCTTGCCGCGATCATCGAGGATTTTTTACGCTGATCCCGGCGTGAATTGCACACATCGCGATTTGATCTGACAGGCAACGCCAGAACACGCGCCAGGCGACCAGGTAGAACCGGCCACTTGCTGACGGCCACCACTCAAAACTCAGCACCGCATTGCAGACATTAATCTTGACCCAATGGCATCTCTCAATGTAGGTTGGCGCTGAGCGTAGCGAAGCCCAACGCTTGTAGCACCTGTCCCGAAGATGTTGAGCTTCCTTCGTCAGCCTAACCTACGCGAGCAAGACCACCAAGTTTGACCCCGAAGTTTCCTAGCATGCCACACCGAGACCCCGACCATGTTGATCAGGACCATCATGCTCATCAGTTTCGCGACCGTTGTACTCAGCGTCGGAGTCATCTGGCTTT
The DNA here is from genome assembly GCA_016868015.1 of Betaproteobacteria bacterium. Taxonomy (GTDB): domain Bacteria; phylum Pseudomonadota; class Gammaproteobacteria; order Burkholderiales; family SG8-41; genus UBA5216. The sequence goes on along the minus strand of VGIF01000048.1, from coordinate 1,096 downwards.
GGAAGAGCCTGAACGGCGATGAGCCATACGACTTCACGGAGGACTTCAGGCATACCTTCCTCACGCCGCGCTGGACCTATTCCGCCTTTCTATACGATGGCAAACCCCGCTGCATCGCCCCCGCGTTCCTCATCATCGGCGGGTTGTGGCTGTTGGTGGTCGGCTTGCGTAATCTACTCTGATCCTTGAGGAAGCGGATGCAAAAGGCGTGTGGGTTGGCCCTCCTCCACTGTCCTATCTGGATTACAGCCGGGGTTCGGGCAGCGCAGAACTCGCGGGGTGCATTAACCGAAGGGCAATGCGCCGCATGTGTGCTTGGCGACGCCACATTCGGCGCAATGCGCTGCGCTTATTGATGCCCGACAAAACGTGATGCCCGACAGCAGACAGAAGTGAAAGACAGCAACGGGTCGAAAGTGCGGATACCAGAAAATCCGGCTCACCATCACCCGCTGAGGTAAAGAAAAACGGCGGAAAATCCTCTCCCCGCCGTTCGCCCCACACAGCAACCGAACAACCAACCACACCGCCTACACCCGAATCTTCACCAAATCCTTCAACACCCCATCAAGTCCACCGAACACCGAAATCTTGTCGAACTTCTCGGTGAACTTTTCCAGGGTTTCTAGCTCCTTCAGGCGGAGCGCGGTCGGGTTCTCTTCCATCACGCGCGCGGTGCTGAGCAGCAAGCGGGTCGCCACGGTTTCTTCACGGCGGCGAATCACGTTCGCTCGCAGTTCGGCCACTTGCGCACTTAGGCGTTGTACTTCATCCCACAGTAGCCGGATCAATTCGTCCTTCTGCTCGTGGCTTTGCTGGGATAGGTCGGGCAGCGCTTGAATCTGTGCAGCATACGATGACGCCGCTTAAAGTACAATCCCCGGCGCACTGAATAGACACAAATACAGTATTGTCCGGACGTTAATCGAATAAATTCAATTGGTTAGCGGACATGTCCGGAATTTCGTCGGCGACGATTTTGTTAAGGAAGCGCTGAATAAGTCCCCGATTGCTCTGTAAACGCGAATTCCAGTGGTACGTTCTGATTGGGAGGACGTATTCGCGAGCCACGAGGCAAGACATGAAACAAATGACG
>VGIF01000047.1 GCA_016868015.1 Betaproteobacteria bacterium | reverse complement strand
GATGAAATCAGCATTCATTTCGCATAATCGGCATCATCGCTTTCCTCGGGCGCACCTTTTACCTACTTGATCAGCGTATCCCTAGATGTAGCAATTATTCTAAGTATTTGATTTATATACATATTTTATTTTGGCAATTTGAGCTCGTAACGCAGCCTGCGGCCGCCCTCCAGCGTCGATTGCAGTGCAAGCCATTGCTGATCGGCGCCGTACCACAGATCGATCGGGTTCTTGGGCCCGATGATGCGATAGCGTTTGGCTTGCACCGGCGCGCCGCGCACGGTGATGGTTTCGTCACCCATCGCGGCAATCGACACCGTTTCGTGTTCGCCGGTTTGCGAATTCAACAATCGCGTCTGGCGCAGGATTTGCGGATTCCAGTAGGCGAAGCTCATCACGCAACCGTCCACCGTTTCGCGCCCGCGCGGGCTGCTGATGATCACGCGTTGCGCGTGCTGCTCGGCATTGACGTTGCTGAATTTGCCGTTGTCGTCGGTTTGGGCAATGAGATTCGTCAGGCAATTGCCGCGCCAACGCTCGCTCGCCTTGTGCGCGTAGCGATACGCAGTAACGAACAACAGCTTCACGGCGAAGCGCGCATCGGTGCTCAACTCGCGCTCGGCGCCGTTGTCGCGCAACACAAAATGATGATGACCGATGGCCGTGTCGTCGAGAAACACCTGGAAATCCCAACGCTGCGCTTTGGCAAGCGCCGCCGCACTGCATAGTGCGAACGACAACGTCAGCCCGATGAGTAAAACACGCATCATGATTTCGGCGCCCACGGAAAAAACGCGTTGGTACGCGCGATGTAGTCGCGGTACGTCGGGCGGCGCTCGGCAATATCCTTTTCCAACAACGTCACGCCCGACACCTTAAGCAACAGTATCGACATCAGCAGCGGCGATACGACGGTCCACCAGCCGCCTGCCGACAGCGCGATCACGTAAAACCCCCACCACACGCAAAACTCGCCGAAATAATTCGGGTGGCGTGTGTAACGCCATAGACCACGATCCATCACGCGTCCGCGATTTTGTGGCTCGGCTTTAAATGCGGCCAACTGAAAATCGCCAATGGTTTCAAACACAATACCGAACAAAATGATGGCCACGCCCAGCGTATCGAGCCAGCCCCATGGCCGCGCACTGCTCAACGCGGCGAGCAACGACAGCGACACGACCCACGCCAGCACCGCTTGTACGCCAAACACCAGGTAAAGGGTTTTCCATTCAAATCGCGGCTGGTTGCGTGCGCGTATGTCTTGATAACGCCGGTCTTCGGGCTCGCCCCAGTTGCGCCAGGTGATGTACGCGCAAAGCCTCAACGCCCATACCACGGCGAGTGCCATCACCAACACGGTGCGCGGCGCATCAGCCGGCAGCGCCCAAGCATAAACCACCGCGCCCAGCAGAATGAGCATCGACCACACGCTGTCGACGATGCTGACATCGCGTTTGATCACACTCAGCACCCACGTCACCACGCCGAGTGCCAACAACGCCGCTAAGCCATTCAACGCCGTCGTGAACGCTGGATAAGCGGCTATGCCTTCAATCATGAAGCCAACTCTTTTGCTACCACGGTGCCATCATAATGTTGCGATAACAACATCAATGCCGGCATGAGGACCGACCAACCCACCGCCAGTGCAACGAGTGCGTGGCCAGGCTGCGTAAACACCACGGCACCCAAGCGCGCCGCTGCCCAATACGACAGCGGACCGCACATCGCGCCCAGCGCTGCAGCGAGCCAAAGGCGCCCCTTCAACCAACGCATGGAAACATTTAGCGCGGTGGCGAACAGCGCCCACAACGCGACGATCCAATACGGCGCGGCGCCCGCAAGCAACGTGCCCGTGGGATAGCTTATCCAACCCAGCCACACTAGCAGGCTGTCCCAAACCGTGCCGATCAGCACGACTTGCGCCATCAAACTGCCCTCCACCGCGGGGTGCGGCACCGACCAAAGATGCCAAGCCACGACCGCCGTGACGATAAGCGTACCAGCCCACGGATAGCCATGAGCAGCACCCAACACGCAAGCGAACCAGCCCAACTGAAATAAAGCGACGTTCAGAAAAAGCTGGCCTTTGCTTTGAGAAATCATGAGCGCGGCTCGAACAGATAATGACTCACCCACCACTGTTGACCGCGCTCGTAGCCAAACAGCTCGGCGCAGGACATGAAAAAAATACGCCAGCGTGACCACCACAACGCGGCATGCGCCTTGCCGTAAGTCTTGCGGAGTATCGGATAAACTTGCGCGCGATGCCGATCCATGTTGGCAAGCCAGGCATTGGCGGTGCGCTGGTAGTGCGTGCCACCCCAACGCCAGCGGTTGAGCAGCTGCAAGTGCTGCTGAAAATGCAGCGCCAGATCGTCCGACGGCATCATGCCGCCGGAGAAGAAAAAACGGCTCATCCAGTCGCTCTCGTCGCGCACCTCGAATGCATAAGGTGTTGTACGGTGAGCAAACACATGCATGAAAAAGCGGCCGCCGGGTTTTAGCCAACCGCTCACGCGATGAAATGCCGCGGGCCAGTTGCGCAGATGTTCGAACATTTCGACCGACACCACGCGGTCAAAACGCGCATCCAGCCGCAAGTGGTTCATGTCCGCCGTAATCACCCGAACATTGCGCAGGCTGCGCCGCGCGAGTTCGCCCTCGATAAAGCGGCGCTGCGAAGCAGAGTTCGACACGGCGGTGATCTGGCTCTGCGGGTAGTGCCCGGCCATCCACAGCGTGAGCGAGCCCCAGCCGCAGCCCAGCTCCAGGATCGATTGCCCGTCCATCAGTTGCGCGCGCGCGCAGGTCGCCTCCAGCGCGGCGGCCTCCGCCTGGTCCAGATTATTGACGCCGGCGGGCCACCAGCACGAGCTGTACTTGCGATGCCTGCCCAACACCAGAGCGAAGAACGCCGCCGGCACTTCGTAGTGCTGCGCGTTCGCCAGTTCCGGCACCAGTGCGAGGGGGGCATTTTGCACGCCGGCGACAAAACGGTTGGCCGATTCGGCGGCCAGCTCCGGACGCGTGGCGTGGATCTCCGACAGCCGGCCTTTCAGCAATCGACGGATCCCGGCGCGCACCCCCGCATCGGGGGCATAGCCTTTTTCCGCCATGGTTAGGGCAAGGTTGGAGAAGCTCATGAGGTAACGATCACTGGAGAAGTTGAAATGGCGGGCAAACGTTAGCAATGGCTGGTGTGAGGCGACCGATGGGTCGAGGGGTCGAGCCACGAGGCATTCAGTGGTTGCTTTGGATGATCAACAAGGCGCGGCAATTTACGATTATACGCGGCCGCATTGAGGATGGATCACCGCAACCGGACACATTTATCGACATCGCCCATGATCCAGATACAAAACCAATGCGTATAAGTGCGCATGAGCCGCTACAATCGACGGGCAGAGGTCAATGCCGGGCACGCGCGCGCACAAGGCGTCACGCGTTACTATGCCGTGACGTACAGGCCCGGCGGGGCAACCATGCCGACGAACGAAGAATTTCAACAATGGATGGATGCCGTCGCTTGCCACGGTGATAAGCAAGCCTTCGCGGCGCTGTTTAAGTACTTCGCGCCGCGAATCAAGGGGTTTTTGATGCGTTCGGGGTCCGACGCGGCCCTGGCCGAGGAGTTGGCGCAAGAAACCATGGTTGCGGTGTGGCGTAAGGCGGCCAGTTTCAATGCCGAGCATGCCGGCGTTTCCACTTGGATTTTCACCATCGCACGCAATCTGCGGATCAGCCACTTTCGGCGCCTGCCCGCGTCGAACAGTCTTGACGAACCGGGCATGTGGAGCGCGGACGAACAGGCCGCCGATGCGCCCGATGCCCCCGACGAGCGGATGTTCATCGAGCAGCGCGAGCACAGTGTGCGGCAAGCCTTAGCCGCGCTGCCCAGCGCTCAGGCTCAAATACTGCGCCTGTCGTTCTTCGACGGGCAGGCTCACCCCAAAATCGCACAAGAACTTGGCATCCCCTTGGGCACCGTCAAATCGCGCATACGCTTGGCGGTCAATCAATTGCGCCGCGCCCTGGACGAATTTAACCCAAAATCATGATTCAACATCACCCTGGCGAAGAACTTTTGCTGACGCTCGCGGCGGGGCACCTGGACAGCGGGCCTGCCGTGCTGGTCGACGCGCATGTTGAACGCTGCGCATCGTGCCGCGCGCAGTGGCGGCAGTTGCAGGCGATTGGTGGCGCGCTGATCGATGACGCCGAGCCGGCTTTACTCGAAACCCATGCGCTGGCACGCACCCTTGAGCGCATCGATGCACGCGACGGCACAAGCAACGCAAACGGGAGTATTCAGCGCACCATTACCACCCCGCGCCCGCCGTTGCCCAATGGCGCAATATGGCCGCGCAGCCTGCACGGCAGCACGATTTCGCGCTGGCGTTGGATGGGGCCGGGCATGCGCTGGAGCCGCATCGAACTTCCACACGAACCGAATGCATCGCTTCATTTGCTGCGTATCGCACCGGGGCGAAGTTTGCCAATCCACTCGCATGACGGGATCGAGTTTACCCAGGTGCTGTGCGGCTCGTTTGACGACGGCCGCGCGGTCTTCGGACCGGGGGATTTCGATGCCGCAGACGGCAATGTGCACCATCAGCCCATTGTGCGCGACAGCGGCGAATGCGTTTGCCTCGCCTACGTCAGCGCGCCGTTAAAGTTCGACAGCAAGCTCGCCGCCGTCATCGGCCGCTGGATCGGCATGTGATCGCACGGATGAAGCGGCGGGCTTAAACATTTGATCGCCGCCGGTTGGTCTTGAAAACGCGCCGCACCATGCACGAATACACCCACGCTTTGTTTTGGTTCCGTCGGGATCTAAGGCTCACCGACAACGCGGGCTTGTATCACGCGCTCAAACAGTCGCAACGCGTGAGCTGCGTGTTTGTTTTTGACCGGGAGATACTCGATGCCCTGCCCGACAAGGCCAACCGCCGCGTCGAATTCATCCGCGAGAGTCTGGTCGAGATTGAACGCATGCTGCGCCGTCACGGCAGCGCCCTCACCGTGCTGCAGGGCCGGCCAGTGGTGGAAATCCCGGCACTGGCCACGCGGCTAAAAGCAACTGCGGTCTTTGCCAACCACGACTATGGGCCCGACGCGGCACGCCGCGATCAGGCCGTTTCCGCCGAGTTGACCCAAATCGGCGTCACATTCAGCACCTTCAAGGATCAGGTAGTTTTCGAACGGGACGAAGTGCTGACACAGAACGGTGCGCCGTTTTCGGTGTTCACGCCCTATAAGAATGCCTGGCTAAAACGCCTGACAGCCGGGGACTTGCAGGGGTATGCGTCGGAGAAACACCTCGACAAGCTCGCCCCGATGGCAGCGGCTGAAGTGCCCGGTCTTCACCACATCGGCTTTAAGCCCACCGGCCTCAAGGCATTGGGGATCGTTGCCGGCGCCACCGCTGCAGCACGCTTGTTCGACGATTTTTTGACCCGTATCGAGCGCTATCGCGAAACACGAAATTTTCCCGCGGTAAAAGGGCCATCCTACCTGTCGGTGCATTTACGCTTTGGCACCATTTCGATTCGCACCTTGGCGCGGGCGGCCTGGGAACGCGGCGGATATGGCGCGCAAACGTGGCTCAACGAACTGGTGTGGCGCGACTTTTATTTCATGATCTTGCATCATCATCCGCGCGTGGTTACCGAGGCGTTCCGGCCGGCGTTTAATGATCTGCCTTTTACCAATGACCCCTCGCGCTTCGCGGCCTGGTGCGAGGCACGCACCGGCTACCCGCTGGTGGATGCGGCGATGCGCCAGCTCAATCAAACCGGCTACATGCACAACCGGCTGCGCATGATCACCGCGTCGTTTCTGGTGAAGGACCTGCACATCGACTGGCGCTGGGGCGAACGCTACTTCGCGCGGCATTTGAACGATTACGATCTCGCCGCCAACAACGGCGGCTGGCAGTGGGCAGCCTCCACCGGCTGCGACGCGCAACCCTACTTCCGCATTTTTAACCCGGTCACGCAATCGGAAAAGTTCGACCCCGGCGGCAAGTTCATCCGCCGCTACGTGCCGGAACTCGCGGCCGTCTCGGACAAATTCATTCACGCGCCATGGCTGATGAGCGCGGCGGAACAAAAGCGCACCGGCGTGGTGGCCGGCCGCGATTACCCGAAGCCGATAGTCGATCACGCGCAAGCAAGGCAGGTGGCTTTAGACCTGTATGGGGCGGCCAAGGCGGCGCGCGTGACGTGACCGCCGCGACAGCACGCCCTCGCTAAAAGGTATCGGATCATGACGCATGCATTGTTCACGCGCATACCCTTGTGGGTGAACGCAGCCATGCTCTTGGCATTGTTGTTGGGTCTGGCCGCATGCTCGACAACCGCACCCGAAGGCATGACCGCCGTCACGCCGTTCGACATCAACCGCTATCAGGGCAGATGGTATGAAATTGCACGCATGGACCACTCGTTCGAACGCGGCCTGAGTGATGTTACCGCCAACTATCGTCTTAAGCCGGATGGCCGTATTGAAGTGCTCAACCGCGGCTACAATACCCGGCGAAATGCCTGGCGCCAGGTGGTAGGCCACGCAGTATTTTCAGGCGCCGCCGATCGCGCGTCACTAAAGGTTTCGTTCTTTGGGCCGTTCCATGGCGGATACCACGTGGTGGCACTGGACCAGCAAGACTATCGCTGGGCCATGGTGGTCGGCCCTTCTCGCAGCTATTTCTGGATACTGGCACGAGAAAAACAGTTGCCCTCAAAAATACGAGAGCGGTTGCTGGAAAAAGCGCGAAGGCTGGGAATAGACACCACGGCGCTGATCTGGGTTGCCCAAACTCGCACCGAGAATTAGCAGCCGCGCTTTGCGGCATGACGCGGCGCCAGCGCCCTCAATAACTCGTCGGCCAATTGCGCAACAGGTGCTCCCCCACGCCGTTCTTCAAGCGCAGCCGATGCACTTGCAGTGTGCGGATCAAATACTCGCGCGTATCACGCGGGTCGAGCACGGTTTGCGCTTCGTATAGTTCGGCCAAGCCCCACGCCGAGGTGTCGCGCTCGACTTCGGCTTTGAGTTTTTTGAAGCGCTCGGGATCGTCTTCGAATTTCACGCCGTAGAGCACGTTGACCGACACCGCCGGGTCCATGAAGCCCAGATCCGCGGTGGGCCAGCAGGCGATTTCGTCGGCATTTTTGCCGCCGGCCATGTTGATGAAAGCCTGGCCGTAGTTCTTGCGCATCATCACGGTGATTTTGGGCACGGTGACCAGCGTCATCGCGTTCATCCAGTTGATCACCTTGCCGGGCATGCCGCGCAGCTCGCCTTCAAGCCCGATCAAAAAGCCCGGCACGTCGACCAAGAACACCAGCGGGATGTTGAACGAATCGCACAGCACCATGAAGCTGGTGACTTTTTGGCAGGCGTCGGCGTCAAGCGCGCCGCCCTTGAACATGGGGTTGTTGGCGATAAAGCCCACGCTCTTGCCGTCAAGCCGCGCCAGCACCGTGGCCAGCGATTTGCCGTAACGCTCTTTTAATTCGAAGGTCGAACCTTTATCGGCGATCGCGGCGATGATTTTGCGAGCGTCGTAAACCTGATTGCGCGACTCGGGCAGGATGTCCAGAATTTTTTTGCTGGCCTCATCCGAGCCCGGCGGCACCGGCGCTTCCGGCGGCGGCTCGTTGATGTGGCCCGGCATGTAGGACAAGAATTTTTTGATCGCGTCGATGGCCTGTTCATCGGTGTCCACCGCCATGTCGGCCAGGCCCGAAACACCGGTGAGGATTTTCCAGCCGCCCAACTCTTCCGCGCTGATCGATTTGCCTATCGCAATCGAGGTAACATTGGGGCTGGCGATCGCCATGATCGCGCCTTTACGCATCACCACAAAATCCGACATCGCCGAGTACCAGGTCGAGGAGCCGTAACACTGCCCCAGCAGCGCCGAGCACCACGGCGACTCGCGCAGACGTTGATATTCGGTGGGGTCTTGCGCGATGATCGCGCGCCCCGCCGCGCCCATGCGGTCGGGCATGCGCGCGCCGGAGGATTCACCCAGCAACACCAGTGGCATGCCGCGTTTGCACGCGATTTGCTTCACGTGCTTGATCTTTTTCATGTTGATCACCGCGCTGGACGCGCCCATCACGGTGAAATCGTTCGACACCAGCGCCACTTCGCGGCCGTTGATTTTGCCGAAGCCCGCGACTTTGCCGTCGGCCGGCGTTTTGGCTTTCACCTCCGGCCGATTGCTGCGCGCGAACCTTCCCGACTCGATGAAGGAATCTTTGTCGAGCAAATAATCGATGCGCTCGCGCGCGTTAAGATGCCCCTCGGCTTTGCGCTTGGCGAGTTTTTCCGCGCCGCCCATCGCCAACACTTCGGCGGTTCTTTGTTGGAACTCCTCGATCAGTTTCTCAAAAGCCACAACTGTTACTCCAAAAAATTATCAATCAAGTCAATAACTTACGTAAAACTATTCCACTCGCGCGCCAGTGGCCTTGACCACTTTCGCCCATTTGTCGCGCTCCGAGTTCATCAACTCGTCGGCTTGCGCGGGGGTACCGAACGTGATCGTCGCACCGTGCGACAACAAGCGCTTTTTCACCGTGGCGTCATCCAACGCTTTATTGAGCTCGGCATTCAAGCGCGCGATCACCGCCGCCGGTGTGCGCGAGGCCACGAGGATACCCCACCACGAGCTGGCTTCAAATCCGAGATAACCCGATTCGGCAAACGTCGCCAGATTCGGCGCGCCTTCGGAGCGTTGCGCGCTGCCGATGGCGATGCCGCGCAGCTTGCCCGCGTCCAAATGCGGCTTCATCGAGGTGATGGCATCCGCCACCAACGGAATAAAACCGGCCATTGCGTCGATCGTCGCCGGCCCCGCGCCTTTATAGGGCACATGGGTGAGATCGGCCTTGGACATGAGCTTGAACAATTCCACCGCAAAGTGCGAAGTGGTGCCGATGCCAGCGGTGCCGAAGTTTAGCGTGCCCGGCTGCGAACGCGACAATGCCACCAACTCTTTCGGCGTGCGCGCCGGCAGCGACGGGTGCGCGCCCAGCACAATCGGCACCACGCCGATCAGCCCCACCGAGGCGAAATCCTTGCGCGTGTTGTAGGAAAGTCTGGCATAGAGGCTGTCGTTGATCGCCTGCGTGGTGTAGGTCTGAATGAACACGGTGTAGCCATCGGCGGGCGCGGTGGCCACCAGCCCCGCGGCGAGCGTGGTGCCCGCGCCGCCGCGAAAATCGATGATGAACTGCTGGCCAAGCAACTCGCCCATGCGCGGCGCGATGCTGCGCGATAAAAAATCGCCGGTGCCGCCGGGCGCGAAGGGCACGACCATGCGGATGGGTTTGTTGGGGTAGGGTTGGGCAACTGCAGCACCTGCGGACATCGCCAGCCATAAACACGCAATGAATCTAAAGAAATTCGCCGTTTGAGTCATTGTGCTCTCCTCCAAATCGTCGTTCTGGCGGACGCCAGAACCTAGGTTGTTCACTTATGCTTAGCATCAGGATTATGCGCCTTCGGCGCTTGGTACGGCCTGGATTCCAGCTTTCGCTGGAATGACGGACAGGATTTACGCCTCGCGCAGCATATGCCGGGCGATCACCAGTTGCTGTATCTGCGTCGTCCCCTCGAAGATGCGAAACAACCGCACGTCACGATACAGCCGCTCGATTGCATACTCCTGCATGTAGCCAGCGCCGCCGTGGATTTGCACCGCGCGATCGGCCACACGGCCCACCATCTCGGAAGCAAACAACTTGCAGCAAGACGCCTCCATCGTGATGTTGGCGCCGGTATCGCGTTTGCGCGCGGCCTCCAACACCATGCTGCGCGCGGCGTAAATTTCCGTTTTGGAATCGGCCAACATCGCCTGCACCAACTGAAAATCCGCGATCGCCTTGCCGAATTGCTTGCGTTCCTTCGCGTACGCCAGCGCTTCGTTCAGGCAGCGCTGCGCGACACCCGTGCACACCGAGGCGATATTTAACCGGGCACGATCCAACACTTTCATGGCGGTTTTAAAACCCATGCCTTCGACGCCACCGATGACGTTCTCCGCCGGCACGCGCACGTTCTCGAAAATGACATCGGCGGTATGCGAGCCGCGTTGGCCCATTTTGCGGTCGGGCTTGCCCACCGTGAGTCCCGGTGAATCGCGCTCGACGATGAACGCCGACACGCCGCTGGCGTCTTTCGACTGAACATCGGTGCGCGCCATCAGCGTAAAAATGCTCGCCTCCGGCGCATTGGTGATGTAGCGCTTCGCGCCATTGACGATGTAGTGATCGCCCTTTTTCTCGGCACGAGTAGTGAGCGCGCCCGCATCCGAACCTGAACTCGGTTCGGTCAGCGCGAACGAACCAATGATCTCCCCGGTAGCGAGCCGCGGCAGATATTTCTTTTTCTGCGCCTCCGTGCCGTCAATCACAATGCCCATACCGCCGATGCCGTTGTTGGTGCCCATGATCGATCGAAACACCGGTGACGCTTCACACAGCGCCATGCTGGTGAGCGCCTCTTCCTCGGTGGTCAGGCCGAGGCCGCCGTACGCTTCAGGTATGGTCAGGCCGAACAATCCCATGCGCCGCATCTCGGCCATGATGTCGGCGGGAATTTCGTCGACTTCGCGCTCGCGTGGGATGAGTTTCTCGCGCACCAAGCGGGCGATGGTGTCGAGGAGGATTTGGAAGGAGGCGGGGTCGCGGATCATTGGGATTTGGTCTCTGCCGGTCGTAGAACTCAAGCCAATCCAGATGATAACTCGCCGTCAGAATCTAAATCGTTTGAATTCGCGTTTGGTATGTGGCGAAGCAAACAATCCAACTTTAATGCGCTGGAGAACCTCAACCGATACCGCCACGTGCGGCTTAAAAACCCCTTGCTGCACCAACCGCACAACGTGACTTTCGGGTTCGATTCGCGCATTGCGGTAGAACACAAAACTGGGGTGTCTTATGAACTCATGATCACCGGCGTTAAGCACACAAGTGGCGTCGTACGGCACACCTTCCCGTACTGAACTCAGATTGACCAGCAGGACACAGGGATTAGGACCGTAACCCTCGAATCGGCACGGATCATTCAACGCTACGAAAAGATGGTCGCCTGCGTTTCCCGGCGGAATCAACGGGGTGGCGCCGGCCCCCAAGTGCCATTGCGCCATCGACGAGTGCTACCCTTTTACCGACGCAAAAGCCGCGTTGACTTTGCTTTCCGCCTGCAAGCGCGCCAGTGCTTCGCGCTTCTGTTCTGGCGTGAACCCCAATGCTGCGAACAGATCGTCTGGTGTCATGGGTATCATCGACCCGTCCGGATCGTGCCATTCCGGACAATTCTTGTGGGTCCAATTGCGCAGCGCCGAGGCTGACATTTGCCCGAACTTCTGCCACACATCATCGAGCACAGCCAGATCAGCGTCACTCAATTCCAGCAGATTATCCTCTGCCGACTGCAGCGCGCCACGATCACGCAGATCCAGATTATGTTCGGCACGGTCAGCAATCCACGAGTCCCAACCATCGGGCGCGGATTCCAACTCACCGCTCATGTGGTTGTAGGTGATCGACAACACCGGCCCATGCGGCATCGACACCAATCTGTCGCCGATCATCGGCGCGCCGTAGCGTTCAAACGAACCGCGTTCGGCGAGGTACAACAGCTTCATCAGTTTCAGCACGGTCAGCGGACCGCCCGCGCGAAGCAGAAAGTAGGCCGCCGCCTGCGCTGCCTTTTTTTCGTTGAACAGATTCTGGATCATGGTGTGCCTCGTTCGCCGGAACGCTGTAACGATGATAGTGCGTAATGGATTGCCGGGCAGTGACGGTGTGGCTTGCTTAACGTAAGCGGCATCAATGGCGAATACTGATATTATATACAGTTAATTTCCACGAACTCAAGACGGTCTTCGCATTAAATCAGTGTATCATAAAATATATTTAAAATCAAATACTTAAAACATTCCTCGCGTCACCACAATCTGCCCGTCCGACCCGGACGATGGGCCACGAAGCTACGCATCAGCGAACTCATCTTGAAGGCTTTGATGTAGGTCCTGGATATTTGCGTAGTTCGGATTCGCCGCAAATGGTGTCAGGTCATAGCCCAGGCAAAACACGATGTCTTTCTGCGACACATAGCTGCGGTGGATGAAGTTGGCTTCAATCTCTTCCCGTGCCGTACCGTATTCGCGTTCTTCGGGATTTGCACTTTCCTTAAGGAAGCTGCCATACACGTCCAGAATAATCGGGCGCATATGTGTTTGAATATTACTGACTTCCCTCATCATGTCGGCGATCTCGTCGTCGATCGTGCGCTGATCATTGAAGAATACCGTTCCACTCGGATGAGCAATTTTGTTCCTGCGCCGCACGAATTTCGAAAATTCACCAACCTGTTCGTTTCCGCACCCGATGACCTTCAGGAAACGAAAAATTTGAGCTTCCCTTAGCCGTTCATAAAACTTAAACGGCGTGTCAGCCGCAAGCAAATTCATTTCAGTTTCGCTTTGGAATCCGATCAGCGCATTCTGAAAATCCTTTTCCCTCGCCAAACGGATTTGCCATATCGAAAAGCTGACAAAGCTCATATAGAGCAGGTGGAAGGCGAGGCTGGCGAACTCGTATTTGCCACTGGTGTAGTTGCTGTCAAATGCACTCCATAGAAACTCGACATAGTCGCTTTCAGATTGTGCCTTGTATGAAACGGGCAGATAAGTCGATAGATCAAGTGCTTCGTCCATCGGTCAACCGCTTTCAGTAGCTGCATCTTCTTCGCCCCAAACGCGCGAAAGCGTAGCCTGGATTTTTTTCTCGAAGCGGGCGATCAGTTCGCGGATAGCGTTGACCAGCGCTTGCTCGGCTTCGATCTCGGCGACGATGGCTTGTTGTGTGGCGAGGGGTGGGAGCGGTACCTTTAGCTCATTCAGAATGCCTTGCGAGAGATTTCTGATGTTGGCGCCTTGGCCAACCGTTTTGATCATCTCGGCGAAGTCGCGGGATTTGAAGAAGTGGGCAAAGAAGATCGGCATGGCCCGCGCGTCTTGGATACGGCCTCGAATTGTAAAGCCGGAGAAAGTCGTTGGTTTGCGTGGCGTTGGCACGAACAATGAACGACCGACAAGATCAGGATTGCCGTTGGATCGGACGAAAAGAATATCTCCCGCTTTGACAAGGTAATCGTCACCAAGCGGCGCTGCCAGCTGCACTTCGTCGAGGCGGTCGAGTGGTGCATAGAGATTCGCCTGAAAGTCACTGACGCCAATAATCTTGACGGTGTGTCCCGATGAGGTCTTGTCGAAGTTCAGGCCGTTCTTAAAGGTGCAGATTTCGCCCAACTGAATGATCGGCCAGTCGGGGTGGATGGGGATGTGGGGGCGGTAGTGGTCGAGGACGGCGCGGGCGCCGTTGATGACTTTCTGGTAGCCCTCGATCTCCGCCACGATTTCCTTCTGCACTTCCAGCGACGGCAGGGGAATTTCAAGTTCTGCGAATGAAGACCATCCGATACGTGGTAGCTGCGCGCCCTTGAGTTGCCCCATCACTGCATCGTTGAATTTTTTGCTTCGAAACAAGTAGGCGTAGAGAGCCGGATCAACTGTGCCGTTGAGGGCTTCGATAACAAAGACATCGGTTGAGCAAATACCATCGCGGTCTGCCAACCAAACCTTGTTCAAATTTGGCCGCAGCTTGCCTTAGAGAATGTCACGCGGTTTGAATACATTCTTCAAGCTCTTAATATCAGCGGGGTTCTCCGTGACGACTTGCCCTTCTATTTCGCCGGTAATTTGCGTGATGTTTTCAAGCCCAAGATAGGTGACCGGTCCGACGAGGTTTTCTGGCAGGACAGTGCGATCTGATTTGCGGAAAACGTCACTCACGGAAACAATTGGCCACGAGGAAGCGGACGCGTCGCCTTCGCGATACCGCTCCCCACTCAAGTTGTAATCACCATTCAATGCAATTTTTTCCTTGGGCACGATCAAACCGAACGCCGGCTTGAGATCATCGACCGGCTGCCGCGCGCGCAGCGCGTGCAGGTAGGCGCTGAGTTCCTCGTAGACCTGCGGTAAATCGTCCTTGTCGATAGGCCGCCGCTGCGCGCCAAGACCAAAGCCGTCATTCTCGACCTTAAAAAAGGCTATGGTGTTCGCCTGCTTCGCCAGCGTCTTGTCGAGGATGAGGATTGAGGTTTTGACGCCAGAGTAGGGATTGAAACAGCCCGCAGGCAATGACACCACAGCGACCAGCGCGTTATCCACCAGCATTTTGCGCAGGTCTTTGTAGGCGGTCTGGCTCTGGAAGATGATGCCTTCGGGCACGATGATGCCGGCGCGCCCATTGGGCGTGAGGTGCTCGGCCATGTAATCGACGAACAGCACTTCGCTGCGTTTGGCCTGTATGGAAAAGCGCTTGTGCGGTTTGATGCCGCCCTTGGGTGACATGAAGGGCGGGTTGGCGAGGATCACATCGGCGTATTCGTTCCAGCGCTCCTCCGAGGTGAGGGTGTCGTACTCGTGGATGTGCGGGTCGGTGAAGCCGTGCAGGTACAGGTTCACCAGCGACAGGCGCACCATGTCGGGGGAGATGTCGTAGCCCTTGAAGTTTTGCGCGAGGTAGGTTTTGTCGTCGGGGGTTAGGAGGTCGCCTGCCCTTTCGTTGGCCCTCTCCCCCGCCCCTTTCCCGCTCGCGGGAGAGGGGAGAGAAGTGTTCGCCTTGAGGATGTGTTTGTACGCGGAGATCAAAAAGCCGGCAGTGCCGCAGGCCGGGTCGAGCACTACGTCGCCCTTTTTCGGATTGACGATTTCTACGATGAAATCAATGATGTGGCGGGGGGTACGGAACTGCCCTGCATCACCCTGACTGCCCAATACGGAAAGCAGGTATTCGAAGGCGTCGACGAGCCGCTCCGAGTGATCATAGGTGAATTCGTCGATGATCTTGAGAAAAGCTTTGAGCGTTTCCGGATCGCGGTAGGGCAGAAAGGCATTTTTGAAAATGTCGCGGAACAGCGGCGGGATGCCGGGGTTCTCCGGCATTTTGGCGATGCCTTCGCCGTAGAGGCCGAGCATTTCGTGTCCGCCAAGGCCGGGGCTCATAAGTTTGGCCCAGCCGTAGCGCGCATAGTCGCCGGTGAAAAATTTGCGCTTGCCGCCCAACTCCTCGGCCTCGGCGTCCATGTCGTCCATGAACTTGTAGATGAGCGCGATGGTGATCTGCTCGACCTGCGATTTGGGGTCGGGCACCTTGCCGACGAGAATGTCGCGGGCGGTGTCGATGCGGCGTTTGGTGTCGGTGTCGAGCATGGTCGATTTCGGCGTCTTTTACGGCGCGAACTGGTTCAGGGATACGTAATCCTTGATGTACTCGGGAACGATGGCGCGGTATTTCATCGGTACGGCGCGAAAGTCGCGCGTGGAAAACGCCGGGTTGGTGGCGAGGTCGGTGAAATCCTTGCTGTCGATGATGTCGCGCACACGGCCGCTAGTCACGTAGGCTTTGAAGTAGGTCTTGATCGCGGGAATAGCCGTTGCCTCGTCGGGCTTGTAGTCGGCGACGAACTTGGCGAATTCTTCTTCCAGCAGTTCGTCCTTGGATTTGAAGCGCGGTATGAGGCCAAATATTTTCTCCAAAATCTCGCGTAGCGTAAGCCGCCGGTCCACTGCCGCTGCACGGCGCAGCTTGTCGAGATTGTAGTACTCATCGGGCTTGTCGAAAACCTCGCGGTTGATGTAATCGATGACCTGATCCCACTGGCCTGATTCCACGGCCTTGGCGATGGTTTCGTTGTCGCGCACGGTGTCCTCAAACCGCTCGAAGAACATGCGGTCGATGCGCATGCCGTCGATGCCGATTTGCTCGACCCGCATGGAGGCGATGATGTCGCCGCCCAGATGCTCGTGGGTGTCGTACACCACTGGCGGATCGACGATTGTGCCTCCGCCGCCGTTGCTGGACGGCTTGGGCAGCTTTAGCACCTCGTCGTAGTTGTAGTCTTCCTCGAAGTATTCGCAGTTGGCGAAGAAATCGAACAGCTTGAACGTGGCTTTTTGCGGCTGGGTAACGTCCGCTTTCAGGTTGCCGTCGAGCAGTTGTTCGCGAAAATCATGCCTGCGCGTGCCGCGGCCTTTGATCTGGATGAAATCCGTGGGCGAGAAAATGGGGCGAAACAGCCCAAGGTTAAGCACGTCGGGGCAGTCGTAGCCGGTGGTCATCATGCCGACCGTCACGCATATGCGTGCCTTGCTGGTCTTGTAAGCCGGGACAAAATTCGCCGAGCCCAGCAGGTTGTTGTTGGTGAAGTTGATGGTCAACTGCTGCGCGCCGGGCACGAGTGATGTGACTTGCACGGCAAAATCGGATTGGTACCTGCCGGGAAACATGCGGTCGGCCATTTCATTGAGTATCTGCGCCAGCTTCGCCGCGTGGTTCTGGCTCACCGCAAACACGATGGATTTGCCGATTTCGCCACTCACCGGGTCACGCAGGGCGTTTTCAAGAAACGTCTTGCAAAACAACTGGTTGGTTGCCTCGGAGAAAAACCGTTTTTCAAATTCGGTTTGTTTGTAGGCTTCCTCTTGATCGTCGCCGTTATCATCGATGTAATTGACGACAAAGCCCGCCTCCGACAACAACTCGGTCGTGACATCGCTGCGGGCATCGACGACGGTGGGGTTGATCAGGAAGCCGTCCTTGACACCATCCAGCAGCGAATAACGAAACGTCGGCTGGCTGTTTTCGCATCCAAATGTGCGATAGGTATCGAGCAGCAACCGCCGCTCGGCTTCGCGCGGATCACGCGTGGTGGGCTTGTTTTTGTCGAAGCGCTTCAGATAATCGCGCGGCGTGGCGGTGAGGCCCAGTTTGTAGCCCACGAAGTAATCAAACACCGCACGTGCATTGCCGCCGATCGAGCGGTGCGCTTCGTCGGAAATCACCAAGTCGAAGTCAGTCGGCGAAAACAGGCGTTGATACTTGTTGTTGAATAACAGGGACTGCACCGTGGTGACGACGATCTCCGCGCGGCGCCAGTCGTCGCGGTTTTCCTTATAGATGACCGAGCGGTAATCGGCGGAAAGCGCCGCGACGAATGCTTTGTGCGCTTGGTCTTCGAGTTCAAGGCGGTCCACCAGAAACAGCACACGCGATGCGTTGCCGGAGCGCAGAAACAACTTGATTACGGCTGCGGCGACCAGGGTCTTACCGGTTCCCGTGGCCATCTCGAACAAAAAGCGGTCTTTGCCTTCCTTGACCGCGAGTTGTAGCGCCTGTATGGCGCGCAGTTGATATGGCCGCAGGAAACGCAGCTTGTTGCTTTGAACGTACGCCGGGCGTTACGTTTCGTTTCGCCAGCCCGCTTCGGTCTGATAGCCGGGTCGCTGGGTCAGCACGATGTAATCGTCGCCCACCAGCTCGTCAATCAGGCGCTGCGGGTTAGGCTGAATCCGTTGGTAACCCGTTACTGAATCCGGTGTCGGGAACGAAGTAATGAGGTAGGGGTTGCCGCGCTCCAAGTCCCAGAAGTAATGCAGATTGCCGTTCGAGAGAATCACAAAACGGCAATTCTTGCCGCGTGCGTATTTGCGCGCTTGTTCTTTGCCAACCAGCGGATTTTTTTCTTCGGACTTGGCTTCCAGCACCAGCAGCGGGAAGCCTTTGGCATCGAGCAACAGGAAATCAACAAAGCCCTTGCTGGTTTTCTCAAAATCCGCGCCCAGCGCATCAAGATCGACCGCCTTGATGGTGACGTTGGATTCGAGAGAAATATTCGCTGGCTTGTTGCCATCGGAAAAAAGCGCCAGCCCGCGGCTTCGAGCAGTTTGTTTATTTTGACGCGGGCGGTGGCTTCTTTATTCGGCATTCTTCGAGAACGCGATTTGTGTTCCTGTCTCGCCAAGGTATCTGGCCGCAAACCGAACCAGAATTTCCGAGACGCTGTCTCGGAAATTCACGCTATTAGCACCGCATTATGTTACTGCAACTCCACATTCGCATCCCGAATCACCTTGGCCCACTTCGCAATCTCCGCCTTGATATGGGCGGCGAATTGTTCCGGCCGGTCGCCCACCGGCTCCGCGCCCAGCGTGGACATGCGTTCGCGCACATCCGGCAGTTTTAAGATGCGTTGTGTCTCGTCAGCCAGTTTGTCGACGACGGCTTTGGGCGCGCCGGCGGGCGCCAGCAGGCCAAACCAGGCGCTGGCGTCGTAGCCGGGCACGCCGGACTCGGCGATGGTGGGAATATCCGGCGCGGCGGGCGAGCGCTTGGCGGTACTCACCGCGAGCGCGCGTATTTTGCCGGCCTTGATGTGCGGCAAGTACACCGGCATATTATCGATGGTGACGCTGATTTGCCCGCCCGTCACATCCGTCAACACGCCGGCGCTGCCTTTGTACGGGATGTGCTGCATGGTGGTGCCGGTCATGGTTTTAAACAGTTCCTGCGACAAATGCCCGGTGCTGCCGTTGCCGGGCGAGCCGTAGTTGACCTTGTTGGGGTTGGCTTTGAGATAGGCGATGAATTCCTTGACGCTTTTCGCCGGCACACTGACGTTGACCACCATGATGTTGGGCACCTTGGCCACCAGGCTTATCGGCGCGAAATCCTTGACTGCGTCCCACGGCAGCTTGCGATACAGGCTCGGGTTGATGCCATGCGTGCCCGCGGTCGCCATCAACACGGTGTGGCCATCCGCGGTGGCCTTGGCCGCGACATCGGTGCCGATGTTGCCGTTGGCGCCGGCGCGGTTATCGGTAATCACCGGCTGACCGAAGGTCTCGCTCATTTTTTGGCCCACCATGCGTGCGAGGATGTCGGTGGTACCGGCCGGTGTGTAGGCAACGATGATGCGAATCGGCCGGTGCGGAAACTGGGTTTGCGCGGCGGCCACTGCGGGCAGTGCCGCCAATAAACATAAGTATTTGATTTTATTCAACTTTTTCTCCAAGAACCCGCATACACAGCGGCGCTGTTTTTCCGTGCGCACCGCATCGCGCACACTGCTTGCGCACACGCTTTGCGCTTTACTCGCCCTTGATCCCCGCCGCCTTGATCACCTTGGCCCACTTGGCGATTTCGCTTTGCACATAGGCGGTGGCCTGCTCCGGCGAGTTGCCGACAGGATCGGCACCCTGGTCTTTCAAGCGCGTGGCGAAGTCGGGCGACTTTAATGCCTTAATGATCTCGCTGTGCAGCCGGTCAACGATCGGGCGCGGCGTTTTCGCGGGGGCGGAGACACCGTACCACGTCGTCACCTCGTAGCCGGGCACGCCGCTTTCCGCGATGGTGGGCATCTCGGGCGCCGCGGATGAACGCCGGCTGCCGGAGACGGCAATCGCGCGTAACCGGTTCTGGCGTACATGGCCGATGACCGTGGGCACATTGCCGAAATACAGTGAGAACTGCCCCGCCAGCAGATCGATCAGCGCGGGCCCGCCGCCTTTGTACGGAATGTGCGTCCATTTCACGCCGGTCATAAATTCGAACAGCGCAGCCGATAAATGCACCGTGGTGCCCACGCCCGATGAGCCGTAGTTGATCTCGCCCGGCGGGCGCGATTTGGTCAGCGCAATCAACTCTTTCACCGTGCGCGGCGGAAACGACGGATGCACGACCAACAGGTTTTGGGACTCCGCCGCGACGGTAATAAAAGCGAAATCACGGATGGAATCGAAATTCAGTTTCATCATCGACGGGTTGGTGGCGTGCCCCGGCGCATTCAACATGATGGTGTAGCCGTCGGGCGCGGCGGTTCTCGCGAACATTTCGCTCGCGATCGCGGTATTGGCGCCGCCGCGATTTTCGATGATGAATTGCTGGCCCATCTGCTCGGCGAGTTTGTGCCCCAACGAGCGCGCCAGGATGTCGTTGGTGCCGCCCGGCGGAAAGCCCACCATGAAACGGATCGGCTTCGCGGGATAGGTTTGCGCTTGGGCGGTTGCGAAGGCCGCTAACAACAAAATCGGCAAGCATTTGAATTTATTAAACATTTTTAAATTCACTTAACAACAGCGTTTATCAAGAGCGAAATCCGATACACACCACCGTGTCGTTCCCGCGCAGAGCCTGTCCTCGAATGCTCTAGTCGGGGACAGGCTCTGCGCGGGAACGACCGCGTTGGTCTTTACGCGTCTTTTTGAAAAAAATTTCCCCGGCTGCCGTCAAGCAAACCGGGGCACGCAGTATAGCTTGATGCGGCGGCTTACCGTACCCGCGCGCCGCTCTTGCCCAGACGCTTGACGATTTTCGCCTGGCCCTTGGTTTTGTCGAAGCCCTTGAGATACAGCGGCCCGCTCATGGTGCCGTCCACCGCCATGCCGACGATGCCTTGCGACATGTCCTTGATCGCCAGAAAAATCACATCCTCGCCCTTTGGGTCGGCCACCAGCGAGTGCGGCGCCTTGGCGGGGATGTAGACCAGCGAGCCCGCGGGCGCACGCACTTTGACGCCGTTCACCGAACCGATCAGCGTGCCGCGCACCACGTAATTCAGTTGCTCGTTGTTATGCCAGTGCAAGCGCGCGCCGGTACCGCGCGGCTTGTGGATGTAGCCCACTTGAATGCGATCGCCTTCGACCAGCCCGCCATGCGAAGTCGAATAGCCGGTGCCGGCATCGACCACTTTGAGCGCGGCCATTTTGAATTGATACTTGTCATTGGCGCCGCCTTTGACGGCGCCGGGGGTTATGGTTTTGGTGGACTTCTTTTTCGCAACAGCCATGCTGATTCTCCTCACGTTTCACGTTTCACTGCTCACTTTTCACGCCTCACGCCTCACGCCTTACAAATAATCAATCATCTTCCACTCGCCCGGATTCACATTCACCACATTCATGTTGTGCCCAGCCCGGCGGTCGGCGTAGACGCGGCCTTCTTTCATCACGATTTGAATGTTCTTTTTCTCTTGCAGCACGCGGATATCTTTTAACGGATCACCCTTCACCGCGATGATGTCGGCGAACTTGCCCGCTTCCACCGTGCCCAGGTCGCGCTCCATTTTCAGCAAGTGCGCGGCGTTTTTGGTGGCGGTTTGAATCGCTTCCATCGGCTTCATGCCGAGCTTCACATAAATCTCCAGCTCGCACGCATTCGCCCCCATTTCCGGGTCGAAGCCCATGTCGGTGCCCATGGCGATTTTCACGCCCGCCTTGTGCATTTTCTGGAAGGTGTCAAAGCAATACGGCTGCAGCGCCTTCATTTTGTTGATGACGAACATCGACGTGCCCTGCTCTTTACGCGTGTTGATGGCGCGGTCGGTGCGATGCAGCAGCGTGGGCGTCATCCACACGTGCGAATCGGCGATCATGTCGATCACTTCCTCGTCGTGAAACACCATGTGCTCGATGGTGTCCGCGCCCGCCTCCAGCGCCATGCGGTGGCCGTTGGGCGTGAAGCAATGCACCGCCGCGACCTTGTGAAACGCGTGTGCTTCATCGACGATGGCGTTGATTTCCTCCTGCGTCATGTTGCGGATATCGGGCTCTTCCTTATCCGTGCCGCCGCCGCCGGTGGCGCAGGTTTTCACCACGTCGCAACCCGCCAGCAGATTGGTGCGCGCGAGTTTGCGCAGCTCCCACGGCCCATCAGCGGTTTGAAAACCCAGGCGCTGCGCCGCGCGCGGCTGGATCAAATCCAGATGCGAACCGGTAATGGTGGTAAAGCCGCCGATAAACATGCGCGGGCCTTCGACCACGCCGGCGTTGATCGAATCGCGTACCGCGCACAAATGCGGCGTGAGCAGCCCGCGATAGGTGTTTAACCCCAGATCGCGCAGCGTGGTAAAGCCCATGTCGAAACACAGTTGCGCGTGAAACAGCCCATACATCTGCTGCAGCTCCGGCGTGATTTCCCACTGCGCGACGCGGTAGTTGTGAAACGTCAGGCAGTTGAACATCATGGTATGCAAGTGGCAATCCATCATGCCAGGCATCAGCGTCAAGCCCTTGCAGTCGATGACTTCGGCGCGCGGCGGGATCTTGACTTTGCCTTTTTGACCGACCGCTTTGATGCGACGGCCTTCGATCACGATCACCGGGTTGGCGAGCGGCTTGCCACCGTTGCCGTCTATCAATGTCGCGCCCGTGATGACCTTGGTTGGACCTTTAGCCTCGACTTCCTTGATTTCAAACATGCTGGAACAGGCTCCCTGATGATTTGTTTGGCGTGCGCCGAAGGTATTGAATCGACATAATGCTGTCAAGCGCGCGTGGGTGACACCCGCTACGTTTACTAGCGTATTTTTTGCATCGCCGCAAGAAAGCTCGCATAGTTGGCGGGATTCACCGGGCCGGGCGCGGCGGATGGGCGCGTCGATAGGCGCAGCAAATCGAGCGTGCTCTCGACTGCCTCGCGCGACAGATCGCGTGTGATAAACACCAGCCGTGAACGCCGCTCGCCATCCGGCCAGCGTTCAAGCGCTTGCGGCTCGTGGATCAGCGTTTGCACCGCGTGCACCGCGATCGGCTGGCCTTCGACGTTCAAGATGCCCTTCACGCGCAGCAACTGCGCGCCGCGCAGCGAGGCCAGCGCGGTCAACCACGCGCTCATCGCGGCGCGCGTCACGGGTTCTTCGAGCGTAACGCTGTGGGTTTGGATGTGGTCATTAGGATCATTGTGTGTGACGCGGTAACCGCTTGCCACGGGCGCGGGCAGCCAACGCGCCAGCGCCGCGGCATCGGCTTGGGGGTTCAAGCAAGCGCCGAACAAGGCCGCGCAAGCAACGTTGCCGTTGATCGCGGGCGTGACGCTTGCCCCGGCGTTGATTTGCGCGAGGCGCGCGCCGAGCGCTGCGGTGTCAGGCGCGATGTCGGTCTTGGTCAGCAGCAGCCGATCCGCCAGCGCCACTTGCTTGACCGCCTGCGGCTCGCGATCCAACTGCGCCATGGCGTTGACCGCGTCGACTAGCGTGATCACGCCGTCCATTTCAAACAGCGGCGCGATCACTTCATCCGCCACCACGGTTTGCATAATCGGCACCGGATCGGCAAGCCCGGTGGTTTCGATCAGCACGCGGTCAAATGGCGGCAAATCGCCGGCGGCCCGCTCACGCTTCACGCGCCGCAGCGTGTCGGTCAAATCGCCGCGCACGGTGCAGCAAATGCAGCCGCTTTCCAGGAGCACGGTGTTTTCGCTTGGCGCGGCGATCAGCAGATGATCAAGGCCGATATCGCCGAATTCGTTAATGATCACCAGCGCGCCCGCCATCGCCGGTTCGCGCAGGATGCGATTGAGCAGCGTGGTTTTGCCGGCGCCCAAGAAGCCTGTGATGATGGAAACCGGGGTGCGGGGCATAGCTTTAAACCCTTTCACCGCAGAGACGCGCAGGCGCAGAGTTTACGCAGAGAAAACCCTCAAAGGTGTTCTCTGCGGATCCTCTGCGTTCTCTGCGCCTCCGCGGTGAAGCTTTTGGCGTTCTTTCTAAGCGGCCTTCTTTTCTAAATCCGCCGAGTATTTGCCCAGCGTCGCCAGCCCGTTCATACGCGCGCGGTGCGCCAGCGCCGCTTGCGCCGCAGGCACGTTCGCCGCCTGTCCACGCCACGCCTTGAGCGACGCGGCTTGCAGCGCGCGGCCATAACTAAACGACACCGGCCACGGCAGATTGCCGAGCTTGTTCATGGCATCCAGGTGCGCAGTCGCCACTTCGTCGCTTTGCCCGCCGGAGAGGAAGGCGATGCCCGCCACCGCCGCCGGCACGGTGCGCTTCAAAATGCGCACGGTACGCTCGGCGACTTCTTGCACACCGGCTTGCTGCGGGCACTTTTTGCCGGAGATCACCATCGAGGGTTTCAACACCGAGCCTTCGAGCGAGACGCGGTTCATGTAGAGCGCTTCATACACGGCATTCAACGTCCACTCGGTAACCACCTCGCACCGCTCGATGTTGTGATCGCCATCCATCAGCACTTCGGGCTCGACAATGGGCACCAGTCCCGCCTCCTGGCAAATCGCCGCGTAGCGCGCGAGCGCGTGGGCGTTGGCCGCGATGCAGGTGGCGCTCGGAATATCCGCGCCGATGTCGATCACCGCGCGCCACTTGGCGAATTTCGCGCCGAGCTTGACGTACTCCGCGCAGCGCTTTTGCAGATTGTCCAGGCCCTCGGTCACCAACTCGTTCGGGCAAAACGGCAGCGCCTTGGTGCCCGCATCGACCTTGATGCCGGGCAGTACGCCGTTTTTGTTGAGCAGGTCGACAAAGCTCGTGCCATCCGCCGATTTTTGCCGCAGCGTTTCGTCGTACAGAATCACGCCGCTGATGTGATCGCCAATGCCTTTGGTGGTGAACAGCATGTCGCGATAAGCGCGGCGGTTTTCCTCGACGTTCT
>VGIF01000046.1 GCA_016868015.1 Betaproteobacteria bacterium | reverse complement strand
CAGCCGCAACTCCGCGGAGACCACGCCTTTGGCGCGTTGCTGTTCGACCAGATATTGGGTGAGTGTGACGCGGGCCATATATTCTCCTCCGTTAGAATCGCGGATTATCCGACTTCCGCGAGCGTTTTGCATCCCCATGAAAAAGCTGGTACTGATCGGCGGCGGCCACGCGCATGTGGAGGTGCTGCGGCAATTTGGGCTCGTGCCTTTACCCGACGTCGAGATCACCCTGGTGAGTCCCGACCGCCACACGCCGTATTCCGGCATGCTGCCGGGCTTGGTGGCGGGGCACTACACGTTCGAGCAATGTCACATCGACCTTGAGCCGCTCTCGCGGTTCGCGCGCGCGCGGCTGGTGTTGGCGCGCGCGACGGCGCTCGACGCCGCGCGGCAAACGGTGCGCTTGAATAACGGCGACGAACTTGCTTATGACATCGCCTCGCTTGATGTGGGTTCGACACCGATCACGCAAGGCGTGGCGGGTGTGGCGGAGCACGCGATTCCCGTTAAACCGGTGCGTGATTATCTGGTGGCGTGGCAGGCGCTGTGCGAACGCGTGAGCGCGGGTACGTTGAAGAGCCTCGCGGTAGTGGGCGGCGGTGCGGCGGGCGTGGAAATGTTGCTCGCCATGCAGTATCGGTTAACGCAACTGCAGTTGCGCGCGATGCCGGCATATTGTTTGATTACCGATACACGGCAGTTGTTGCCGCAGCATCCGAAGTTGGTGCGCGCGGTGCTGGAGAGGAGCCTCGCGCGCAAAAGCGTGAGCGTGCATCGCGGCTTGCGGGTGATGCGTTTGGACAGCGGCACACTGGTTACGCAAGACGCGCATCAACGCGAACAACGCATCACGGCCGACGCCGTGGTGTGGATCACCGGCGCGGCGCCGCCGGCGTGGCTCGGGGGCGGCTGGCTTGCGTTAAACGACAAGCGATTTATCGATACCAACACTTACTTGCAATCGACGAGTCACGCTCAAGTGTTCGCCGCCGGCGATTGCGCGACGATCGCTGGCGAGTCGTATCCGAAATCCGGCGTCTACGCGGTGCGCCAAGGCCCGCTGCTGGCGGCAAATCTGCGCGCCGTCTTAAGCGGTGGCACTTTGCAAGCCTATACGCCGCAAAAACGCGCGCTGGCGTTAATCAGCACCGGCGAGCGCCACGCCATTGCCTCGTGGGGTGCGCTGTCGTTTCATGGCAATTGGGTGTGGCTCTGGAAAGACCGGATCGATCAGGGGTTTATGGCGAAGTATCGCGATCTCGCGTGAAGCCTGCCGTTAACCTTTAAAAAACGGCAGCAACGTGTCGACAAACAAGCGCGGCGTTTGCAGCGCCATGAAGTGCCCGGTTTCCGCCAGCACATACTTGGAATTTTTAAGCGCCTTGGCCACGCGCTCGGCTTTTTCCGGCGGACGCAGCGCGTCGTATTTCGCGCCGATCACCAGCGTGGGCGCGGTGATCTTGGGATAGTCGGGCGTGAGGTCGTTGGTGCTCATCATGCGCGCTTGCGCGGTGAACGACACCGGCGTGTTGCACACCCAGCGCGCTTGATAACGCTCGAAGCGCGCGCGGTCGGGAACACGTAAATTCTCCGGGTAAGAGCGCTCGTGGCTGGCGTCCATCACCGCGCGGATGCCTTCGCGCTCGGCGTGCTGGCCGCGCTCGATGCTGCCGGCGCTGCGCGGGCCGTTGTGATCGATGTTGGGGCTGGCGAGCGCGAGTTTGACCACGCGCGCGGGGTAGCGCGCAGCGAAACCCACCGAAAAATCCGCGCCCATGGCACAGCCGGCAAGGTACACCGGGGTTTTGATGTGAAGCGCGTCGAGCAGCCCCGCGAGATCGGCCACCACGCCGTCGAAGGTCAACTCACGCGCCTTTTCCGAAAAGCCGAAGCCGCGTTGGTCGTAGCGCAGCACGCGAAAGTCTTTTTCAAAGCCGGGCGTGGCCTCGTCGTAACTCTCGATGCAGCCGCCGGCTTCGTGCACCAGCACCAGGGTGTTTGTACCGGAACCGCTCAGTTGATAACGCAGGCTCGCGCCGTTGGCTTGGATCCAGGGCATGGGGTCTCCTTGCTACAGTAAAAATAAAACCGCGGAATACACGGAACACGCGGAAATTTTCCGAGGGTGTTCCGCGTATTCCGCGTGTTCGGTGGTTAAAACGTTTGCGGTATTTGCCTTACACCATCAACTGGCCGGGCTTCTTGAGATAAACCTCTTTGATACCGTCCGCCGCCCAGCACGCCAGCATGCCGATGGTTTCGGTGGGACCTTGTGCGCCGTTTTGCGGGAAGGCGCTGCCGCCCACCACGAACACATTGGGCACGTCCCACGACTGCATGTACTTGTTGACCACGCTGGTTTTCGGGTCCGCGCCCATCGCCGCACCGCCCATGTTGTGCGTGCTTTGATAGGGCACGATGCTGTACTTGGTGTAGGGCGCGCGCGCATGGTAGCTCGACGGCTTCATCGCCTTGGCGATCTCGCTCACCTTTTCATTCATGTAGTGCAACATCTTTTGCTCGTTCTGATGCCAATCGAAGGTCATGCGCAGCAGCGGCAAGCCGTTGGAATCGCGGTAAGTCGGGTCAAGGTCAAGGTAGTGCCCGCGGTAGCTCATGCACGAGCCGTGGATGCCGAGGCTGAACGCGCGGCGATAGTTGTGTGCCACCGCCTTTTTCCAGCCGGCGCCCCAGCGCGGGGTGCCGTGCGGCACGGGCTTGGATTTGATCGGCGTAGCGCCCGCGGTGGACACCGCGATATAGGCCGAGCCGACGAAGTCACGCGGTTGGCTGTGCAGCACGTCGCCGTTCAAATCGTCGACGGAGGTGTTGACCATGCCGCCGCCGATAAACGGGTTGAATTCGCGGTCTTCAAAGAACACTTCGACGCGCCCGCCGGTTTGATACGAGTAGTTGCGGCCGACCACGCCGGTTTGCGAAATCGGATCGTATGGCTTGCCGATGCCGGAGAGCAGTAAGAGACGCGTGTTGTTAAAGCAATACGTCGCCAGAATGACCATTTCAGCGGGTTGTTCGAAGTGGCGGCCACGCGCATCGACGTAGATCACGCCGGTGGCCTTTTTGCCGGTGGAATCGGTGAGGATTTTGATGACGTTGGACAGCGGCCGCAGTTCGAACGTCGGCTGCTTTAACAGCGTCGGCATCACCGCCGTCAGCGGATTGGCTTTGGCGCCCTGCGAACAAGCGTGGCTGCTGCAAAAGCCGCCGCGCGCGCATTCGCCGAGGAAGTTCTTGTAGAGGTTCATGTAGTCGCGCGTCATCGCCGCAGCCGGGCCCTGGAACGGGTGATAGCCCAGTTCCTGGCACGCCTTGGCGAACAACTCGCCCTGCGGCGTGCGCTTGGTCGGCGGGTTCGGATACTCGCGCGAACGCTCGCCTTCGTGCGGGTTGCCGCCGGCGCGTATCTCGCCATTCAAGTTGCCCGCGGTGCCGCCCACGCCGTAGATATGCTCGAACTGGTCGTAGTACGGTTCGACGTCTTCGTACGTCACGCCCCAATCCTGCGAGGTGCAGTCTTCGGGGAAATATTTCTTTCCGAAGCGCGCTTCCAGCCGGCTGCGAATGTCGAAGTCATACGGCAACTGGCGTCGCGCGTTGCAACCCCAGTGCAGCGCCGTGCCGCCGACGATTTCACCGGGCTTAAATGAACCGAGTTCGCGCATCGGCAACGCGGTCTCGGTCATGTTGTTGCGAAAAGTGATGGTTTCGCGCGAGAGGTTCTGGAAAATGTCGCTGTGGCGGTCGAATTTCAATTCGTCTTGCACGTAGGGCATGACAAAATCTTTTTGCTGCTCGGCCGAGCGCCCGCGCTCGAGGCACAGTACGTTCACGCCGGCGTTGGCGAGTTCCATGCTGATGATGGAGCCGACGACGCCGCTGCCGATAACCACGGCGTCAACCGGTTTTAGTTTGGTGGGAGTAGTCATTTTCGTATCCTTGCCTCGGGTTTTGCGCGGCGGCTGAAGTTAAACGGGTTTGATCGGTATGTGCTTGGGGAAGCCTTGGCCATCGACGCTCGCCTTGCCACTTTTGATGTCCAGAATGCTCACCGGCTCGGCGCGATAAACCTCCTTGCTGCTCAGCAGTTCGCGGTAGATCGTCGAGGAGACGCCGGGAAAGCCGAGCAGCTTCCAGCCCACATTGCCCTGATTGCCGCCGTAAATCGGGTCGGCGAAAAAGCCCTCTTCGGTGTTGCGCCACAGCATGTCGAAAAACACTCGGCTCGAGACCGAGGGCAGATCGAGCTTGTTGTGCTCCATCGCCAAGAGCACTTCGTCCTGCTGCTCGCCTGAGAGTGCGTCGAAGTTTTTGCCGTATTGGGCGGTGCAGTGCAAATCGGTTTCGCGAATCGCCGCGCGATACATTTCCTGCGGCGTGAGGCGCGACTGATAGCCTTGCTGCGGTGTGCCGTCGAGCCATGGGCCGGAGCGGTAGTTACGGCCATGCGTACCCCACTCGCTTTGCAAATGCAGATCAATGTAGACCGTAACACCGGCGGCCTTGGCGCCGGGCCCCAGATCATCGGTGGGTATCAGGCGCTCGCACGCCGCCTCGAGAAAACGTACTTCCGCGTGGGTCAAATAACCGTACGCATGTTTGTCTGAAGATTCAGCCATCGTCTCATCTCCTTCGATTTGAACTTCCGGAATCCCGCGGCAGGTATCGGCGCTGGCATGGTCCGCCACGTCCACAGTGCCCAGTCCACAATGCCCACGATGCGGCCGGCAGCGCTTGCTCCACGGATGCGCCATTATACCGGCCCGCGGACTAGGATAGCCGTGAAAAAATATCCGGTGATTTTACTGCTGCCCGTTTAAAGCGCGCGCCGCCATGGGGCCGCACCGCTGTTACGCCCCCGGCATAACGATGTGGCGGCCCGCCGGCAAAACAGGGCCGCCGCGGTTAAACGCGTTGATAAGTCCGTTATTTGGAGGCCGTGCCGATCCACGGATGATCAGCGATATCGAACAACGCGTTCTCCGGCCCCTTGAATTTGTCCGAGCGCTTGGGGCGGTAGTTGACTTCGTTTTTGTCTTCCGGCAACTCGTCGTACGGCGTGCAGC
The DNA here is from genome assembly GCA_016868015.1 of Betaproteobacteria bacterium. Lineage (GTDB taxonomy): Bacteria > Pseudomonadota > Gammaproteobacteria > Burkholderiales > SG8-41 > UBA5216. The sequence continues at coordinate 20,149 of VGIF01000046.1, read as the reverse complement.
CGGCGTCCAGCGCGCGCTGCGCCGTGCCTTCAAGATCGTCGACAAACACACCGAAGTGATGCAGCCCGGTGAAATCCATGCCATGATCGAGTTGATCCTGTTTGAACAGCAGCACCGAAATATTGATCGCGCCGTCGGTCAACACCACACCGCGCGCGCGCGGGTTATCCAGCCGGCGTACTTCCGCAAAGCCGAACACTTTTTGGTAGAACTGCGCTTGTGCTTCCGGGTCTTTGCTGGCGATCGCCAGATGTTGGATACGCGCCATGGCGGCTCACTCCTGAATGAGAAGATGCGCAGTATCGAATCGCGGCGCGTGAGCGTCAAGCGCGCGGCTTTTAACCTGGGTTAAATCACGCGATGGGCTGCGCGCGCTCGCGGATCCACTGCGACAGCAGCCACTTTTCGCCGTTTTGCGGCGGCAGTCCCGCGTGCACGGTGTTCATGTCGCCGACACCGTCGGACCCGACGTTGTCAAACACCAGCGCTTCACCGACTTCGCCGCGAAACTTGAAACCGAGCTTGGGGAAATCGGTTTGCCCATGGTCATAACTTGAATTCAGATACACCAAACCGGTTTTCACACGCTGGCCGCGCTGGCGCATTTCGTCGGCATAATGCGGCAGCGACGGATGGAAAAAATCGATATGGGGCCGGTAGGTTTCGCCGCCGGCGTAATGCAGCACCTCCATCGGCTCCAGCGTATCGGCCGCAACCCCCGCCGCGTGTGCGATACGCGCGCGAACCAGTTGCATGACGACGTCGGTGTCGATCAGCGAATAGGCGGCGGTGGTGTTGGTGCGCATGGGGTCGTTCTTGAGCCCGCCGCCGCGGACATCGTGCACTTGCGCGCGCTTAAGGCGCGGGCGCGCGTGTTCGATCAGGTATTTGCACAGCACCAGCGGCAAAAAGCGTGGGTGCGCGGCAAAGCGTGGGCTCTCGCGCAGCAGGCGCGTGTCATACGCGCCGAGCCAGCGCTCGGCATCCGCCGCGTTGGCGATGCCCAGCGCCGACAACAACTGCATTTCTCGCCTGGCGTGCTTGTGGCCGAGCGCGGCGGCGCGCGTGAGCGCATCGAGCGCGTCGTGCCAACTCTGCGCCCGGCCGACACCGGCGGCCGACAGCACCGCCAGATAAGCCCAGGCTTCATTGTCGTTCTGGCGCGCCGCTTCGCTTAACAGTTCCACGCCATCCGCGGGCGACAGGGGCGCATCGCGCCCGACCATCAAACGTGCCGCAAGCTGCGTCATCGCGGGCGGATTGCCCGCGTAGCGCTGGCGTGCCATGGCTTGAAAAGCGGCATCGGGCGCCGTCACGGGCGATAGCATGGTTACGCCAACGTCGCGGCAGAGCACCGCACATTCGTCGCAATCGATCGACCCATGCCCCCCTCCGGCAAACCAATTTTTTGGGGGAAGCTACGCGCTTCTGCGCGGTATGAATATTGGTAACTGGGCGTACGTAATAAAAACTATGCCCAAGCTTTAAAAATCTCTATAAATCAGATACTTGAAAGAAGTTTGCCCCAACGCTGTTTGGGCTTGTGCGGCACCTGCGCGGCGCTATGCAGCGCCGCCCAAGTGGTCGACAAAATATTGAGTAACACCGGTTTGCCAAATTCGATTTCCAATATCGGCACCGCGTGTATCGCGAACCACAAGCCGCCGGGCATCAACAACGCTTGCGCATCGGGCGCGGCTTGCAGCACCTCGCGGCCCAAGCGCAACGCGAGTTCGTGATCGTCCATTGCGTTGGAATATTTATTGGCTTCGAGAGAGCGCGCGAACGAACGGCGCGCGAGGACTTCAATGCCGGCATCGGCAAGATATTGCGTCAGCCTATCGTTCACCGCATCCGGCCAGCGCGTGGCGAGTGCGATTTTGGCCGCGCCGCAGTGATTGAGCGCGGCGATATGCGCTTCGAGGTCGGTGTCGCAGGGGATGCCGGTGCGTTGTTCGGCATCGGCAAGAATCTCGCGCATTTTGGCGCGGCCCAAGGCGGACGCCACCGGCACGCCAGAGAGCGAAATGCGATCGACTTTTTTCTTCGCCATCAAGTCGAAGCGATCGCGTAGTGTCGGCAGATTTTCCTCCACCGCGGCGAGGCTGTATTCGCGCAAGTTCAATCCGCAGGTCACCAGCATCATGCCTTCGGGCGCGACGCGGTAGAACTGATAAGCGTCTTGATCGGTGTAAAGGTGTGGAATGATGTAGGCGAGTTGATACCAGGGGGCGATAATGCTCATGCGCAAGCGTCCTGATGAATTTAAAAAACATCAATAAAATCAATAACTTATGTAAACCCTCGGGTGGCGGCCGAGGCGCGCGGGCGGCATTGCATCGTAACATGCACGCTGCGCGCGCGCCGCCGGGCGCATCGCCCAAATGGACTATGGCCGTTGCCGTGCGCCAAGCGTACTCTTAGTGGGGTGCGCGGGTCGCGGGAATCCACGAATCCACTCCTGATATTGAGATGGCGTATAAAGCATGGGGCAGTGATGCAGCAGCGGCCTGATTCGCGTCTCGCGCGCGCGCGTTGGCGCGCTTGGGCGTTGGTGATCGCCACGGCCATGGCCATCGGGAGCGGCTGCATGGGCGTGGCGAGCGCGGGCGATGTGACGCCGCCGCGGCCCGACGGCAAAGTGAGGCCCGACGGGCCGTTTAAATCATTTGATCCCAACGCGCCGATCGTGCGCTTGTTCGCCACAGTACCCGATGTGGTGAAAATGGATCTCGCGCAGGCGCAGGCGGTGTTGCGCAAGGCCGGCTTTGAAAACCAGCCGATTGCCGTGGGCGCCGCGGGTGGGCAGCGCATCGTCGAACGTAGTGACCCGCCTGCCGGCAGCCGGCACCCGTTGACGCAACGTGTGGTGGTCAGGCTTTATCACCGCGCGCAAACGCAGGAGCCAGCGGCGCAGCGAATGCCCTCGCTCATCGGCATGACTTGCAGTGAGGCGCAGCGCGCCCTTGCATCGCTGCGGCGCCACCTCGATGCCTGCGAAGCCGGTGCGGTGACCGGCAACACCCCGCCCGGGCGCATTCACACGCAGCAGCCGCGCGCGGGCAGCATGTTGAGCACCGACAGCATCGTGCGCGTGCTGACCGAGCCCGATCACGTGGTGGTGCCGGGGGTGACGGGGCTTGCGGTGAACGACGCAGTGGCACGGCTTGATCAAGCGGGCTTGCGCGCCGATACTGGCGGCGCGGCGACGCGCTGGCACGTGGTGCAAGCGCAAGAGCCCGCGGCGGGGCGGCGCGTGCCCGCGCAAAGCACGGTGCGCTTGCAATCGATTGCGCGTTATGTGGTGCCCGATTTGACCGGCATGAGCTGCGCGCGCGCGCAGGCCTTGGTGAAAAACGCGGGGCTCGGCCCGTTGCAATGCCGCGTGCAAGCTTACACGGGCACTGGCGAGGCTCATCCGCGCCCCGGCGTCATTTACAGCCAATCGCCTGCGCCGCGCAGCGTGCTCTTAGCCGTGCAGCCGGTGCAAGCGATTGAGCAGCCCACCGTGATTCGCGTGCCCGATGTGGTGGGCCAGCCGGAAGCCGCCGCGCGCAACTTGCTCGAGCAGGTAAAACTGCGCGCGCAGCTTGCCGGGCCGCGAGCCAGCGCGGGCCGCTATGTCGCCGCGCAAGCGCCGGCGGCGGGCGCCACGCTGATGCCGGGGGGCGAGGTGAATTTGACCTTGGCGCTTTCGGTACCGCCGCTCGCCGGACTCGATTGCGAGGCGGCGCGCACGCACGGCTTTGACAATCTTGCGTGCGAGCCCAAATTCGCCGGCGCGGCGCAGCCCATCAATCGCGTGTTCGAACAATCACCCGCGCCCGGCACGCGGCTGGCGGCGGCGCAGCCGCTGCGGGTGGCGATTGCGCAGCCGGTGAGCGTGCCCAATGTGGTGGGGCAGGGCTTGGCGCAGGCGCAGGCGGCGTTGAACAAGGCGCAGCTCAAGGGCCAGCCCGACGCCGGCGACGGCGATCGTGATGTGGTGGCGCAGCGGCCCGCCGCCGGCGCGCAAGTCGCGCCGGGCACCGCGATCCATTTGAACACGCAGCGCTTTGAGCGCGTGCCGGCGGTGAGCGGCTTGATGCTGCCCGAAGCGCGTGCGCGCTTAAAACAAGCGAACTTCGCCGCCAACGCCGATCTCAATGACCGTGCCGAAGCGCGCCGTGTCGACCGCCAATCGCCGGCCGCCGGCGAGCGCTTGGCGCTGGGTAAGGCGGTGGCGTTGTTTACGCACGTCGAAGTTGAGGTGCCCGATGTGGTGAAACAGCGCCTGCCCGACGCGACTGCGCTCATCAACCGGCACGGTTTACGCGTTCAGCCCGACCGCGAGGACAACGCCGCCGAGCGTGAAGTCCGCGCGCAACAGCCCGCCGCCGGCGCCAAGGTGGCGGAGCAAAGCGCGGTGGCGTTAACCACCATGCGCCTGGTGGCCGTGCCCGACCTGGCGGGCGCCTCGTGCAAGGCCGCGAACGAGCGCGCGAACAGCGCGGGCGTGCGGCTGCAGGCCTGCCAGGTGCAAAGTCTTTCGCCGCTGGTGTTGGGCGAGCCGGTGATCAAATCGCAGTCCCTTGCGGCTAATGCGCGCGTGGATGAAGGCACGGCACTCACCGCGCAAGCCGAAGCGCCGTGGTGGTCGGTGCCCGTGCAGTTCGCTACGTTGTTGTCGTTTGGGCTGTGGCTGGGGCGGCGGTTTTGGCCGAGGCCCGTGCCGATTTCACCGCGCCCGCCAACGCCGCCGCCCGCCACGCCAGCGCCGCCCGCGGCCGTGCTTGCCTGGCGCGTTGCGCCCGATGCCGCGCCGCAATGTAGCCTGCGCATGGAACAAGATGATGGCGGCGCCGCGCCGGGCAGCGGGCCGCAAGTTAAGTGGCGCGTCATCAGCGGCGAACCCGTGACGTGCCTGCGCAGCAGCGAACGATTGGAAGGAGATGAACATGGCTGAAACGGCGAACGCGCCGGAGCTGACACCGGCAAGCACGCTGCACGAACTGTTGTCGTTTAATCTGAGCTCGGCGGGCGTTGACGAAGTGCGCCGGGTGGCGGCGCTTTCAGTGAGCGAAGGCAGCGTGGGCGAGGCGAGCTTGCTCGGCAAAAAGGTGAGCCAGTGGGCGAGCGCCGATCTCGCCGCGGAACTCACCAAGGCGTTTGCCATTAATCCATTCGAATTGTTGGAGAAAGCGTGGTCGCAGGCGCGCAAGTTGAACAAAGCGGCACGTGAAAGTTGCGGTCCGCCGCCGGATGTCAAAACCGAAGCGATACTTGCGCACGAAGTCGATATCAAACTCGCGCCGCGCTTGGTGCTCAATGTCAACGGCATCGATTGGTGCACCATCAATCTGGGCGTGACGTTGAAGCTTGCCTTCGATTCCGCGCAACTCAAATTCAACAACGGCCAATTGACCGCGCTAAAACTCGGCAACCCCAGCGGCAAAATCACCTTGAAGTGCGAAGGCCACGACATCGCCGAGTTCAAGCGCGACATCAAGGTGCACGCCGAATATCTGTTCAAGCAGCCAATTGCATGGCCGGCGCTTTCTAAAAAAAATTAATAAAATCAGATACTTATGTATTTACGTCTCGCGCAGCACAATCAATGCGTCCGCGGCCACCGCGCCGTTGCCTTTGGCTTTGACGAACAGCGGATTGACGTCGATCTCGACGATGCGATCCTGATGATCGCTGATGAGGCACGATAAGCGCACCAGCGCATCGACGATCGCATCGACGTCGGCGGGCGGCGCGCCGCGGTAGCCGTCCAAGATTTTCGCGCCTTTGAGTTCCGCGAGCATGTCGCGCGCATCATCGGCAGTGATCGGCGCGTAGCGGTGCGACACATCGTGCAGCACTTCGGTCAACACGCCGCCCAGGCCCACCATCACATAGGGGCCAAAGTGCGGGTCGTTTACTGCGCCTAAAATCATTTCCACGCCGCTCGCCATCTCTTGCACCGAAATGCCGTCGATGCGCGCGTTGGGGGCGTGTTTCTTGCCGTTGTCCACCACGGTTTTCGCCGCGGCTTTGAGTTCGTCGAGCGTGCGCACGTTTAGGCGCACGGCGTCGGCTTCGGTTTTGTGCGGGATATCGGCCGAGGCGAGTTTCACCGCGACGGGGAACGGCACCGGCGCCGCATTCAACGCAAGTATCGCGTCGAGTGTTAACAACACCTCTTGCGTCGAGCATATGCCGTAACGCGCCAGCGTTTGTTTGGACACATGCTCGGCGAGCGCGCCCTTGCCGTTCAGTTCCAACGATTGTTTTTCGACGGGCCGCGCGGCACCCGCGTTTTTACGCGCCAGCAGCTGCTGCCGTTTCAACGCAAAATCGGTGAACAAACCCAGCGCGCGCCCGGCGTCGGCGGCGAAGCTCGGGCAATAGATGCCGGCTTTTTCGAGTTCGTGTTTCACCTCGACATCGAGCCCCGGCACCGGCGCCCAGCCGACGATGATCGGCTTTTCACAACGCTTGGCGATGTCGAGAAATTTCGGCGTCCATTCTTTCAAGATCGGCCCGCCGGCGCTACGCACATGCAGCATGTCCCAGTTCGGTTCCTCGACGATGATTTGCAGCACTTCGTGTTGCTTGCCGTACACCGGCGTGGTGTCGATGGGGTTGCCGATGGTGCCGTATTCGGCGACGACACTTCTTAATTTTTCCACCGTGGCGGGCGTGGGCAGCGGCAAGTGCAAGCCGTTCCTTTCGTACGCCTCAGCGGTCATGACGCCCCAGCCGCCGGAGCCGGTCAACACGCCGATGTTGCGGCCCTTGGGCCAGCGCCCGCCGAGCACCAGCTTGGCGACGTCGGCCATCTCGTGCAGGTCGGTGACTTCGATAAAACCGCCTTCCTTGAACGCGGCCTTGAACAGCGTGTAATCGGCGGTGAGTTTGCCGGTGTGCGAACCGGCGGCGCGGCGGCCGGCGCCGCTGTTGCCGACCTTCAACAGGATGATCGGCTTGCCGACTTCTAGCGCGCGTTTGCCCAGCTCGCGCAACTGTTTGCCTTCGAGGCTCGATTCGAGATACGCCAGCACCAGGCTCACGTCGTCCTGCGCCAGCAGCGTGTGCACGAAATCAAAAAAATTCAAATCCGCTTCGTTGCCGCAGGAGACGAGGTAACGCGTATCGACGCCGCGCGCGTGCGCGTGCGCCATCATCGACAGGCCCACGCCGCCGCTTTGCGACACCACCGCCACCGGGCCGGGCTCGAGCGATTTGTCATACAACGCGCCGCCGAACGCGGTGAACGCGCGGGTGGCGATGTTGGCAACGCCGATGCAATTGGGCCCGACCACGCGCACACCGCTTTCCTTGATAGCCGCGTCGAGCGCGCGTTGTGCCGCTTCACCGTATTTGCCGGTTTCGGCAAAGCCGCCCGCCAGCACCACCGCGAAGGGGATGCCGGCTTTGCCGCAATCGCGCAATGCGTTGGGCGCTTGCGCGGCGGATACGGCGACGAGCGCCACGTCGCACGGCTCCGGTATTGCTTGCGCGTTGGGGTAGGCCTTGATGCCTTGCACCTCCGGGCGATTGGGGTTTACCGGGAAGAGCTTGCCCGCGTAACCCGCCTCAAGCATCAAACGCAGCGGCTGGCCGCTGATCGAGGTGATGTTGGTGGAGGCGCCGATGATGGCGATGGATTGCGGGGTGAGGAGTTTTTTGAGGTCGGGGCGGGTGGTCATGGGTCGTGATGAAAGAAAATTACAAACGAAAAACCTTAGACGCAGATTTACGCAGATGAACGCCGATCAACCGCGAAAACAATCTGCGAAAATCTGCGTTAATCTGCGTCAAAAATTGTTTCAGGGCCGCATCGTAAACGCCGCTGCCCCTGGTGTCAGCAACGGTTCCGCCAAGCGGACGAATTCGCACAAGAGTTTACGCGTATCGCGCGGATCGATGATTTCCTCGACCCAGAAGGTTTCCGCCGAGCGAAACGGTGAGCGCAGTTTGTTCAAACGCTGTTCGATTTCGGTGAGCTTGGCTTGCGGGTCGGGCGCGGCGTCGATGTCGGCGCGGTAGGCGGCCTCGATGCCGCCTTCCAGCGGCAACGAGCCCCAGCGCGCCGAGGGCCAGGCGTAGCGCAGCGCGAGTTTGCCCGGCGGCTGATGCAAGGCGCCGGCCACACCGAATACATTACGGATGATGACCGAGCACCACGGCACGGTGCATTGATCGAGCGCGGCCATCGCGCGCACCCCCGCGCGGATGGTGGCGGTTTGCTCGGCTTGCAGGCCCACCAGAAAGCCGGGGCAATCGACCAAGTGCACTACTGGCAGGTGAAACGTGGTGGCGAGATCGACAAAGCGTATGATTTTCGCGCACGCATCCGCCGTCCACGCGCCGGCGTAGTGATACGGGTCGCCCGCCATCAGCGCCACCGGGTGGCCATTGACACGCGCCAAGCCGGTGATGATGGAACGGCCAAACACGCGGCCCATTTCGAAAAAGGAACCATTATCGACCAGCGTGTCGATAATGCCGCGCATTTGATAGACGCGGCGGATGTCTTTGGGAATCACCGAGAGCAATTTTTCGTCGCGGCGATCGGTTGAATCTTCGCACGCCGTTTTCGGCGGCACGCCGTAAACCGACGCCGGCAAATACGACAAAAACCGCCGCGCACAAGCAAACGCTTCTGCCTCGGTATCGACCGCGTGATCCACCGCGCCGGCCTTGCACTGAATTTCCCAGCCGCCGAGTTCCTGCTTGGAAAGCTTTTGCCCGATGCGTTCCACCACCGGCGGGCCGGCGACGAACATCGCCGAAGTGGATTTGGTCATCACCGAATAATGGCTCGCCGCGAGCCGCGCCGCGCCCAATCCCGCCACCGAGCCCAAACCCAGCGCCACCACCGGCACCACGCCGAGATTCGCCGATGCGAGGTGATACCCCGCGGTGCCGCCCACGCGCCCCGGCAGATTCGCACGCCCCGTGGTCTCTATGGTTTTCACCGAGCCGCCGCCGCCCGAGCCTTCGATCACGCGCACGATCGGCAAACGAAATTCGTTCGCCATCTGCTCGGCCATGATGGTTTTTTCTTTGATAGTCGCGTCGGCCGAGCCGCCGCGTACGGTGAAATCGTCCCCGCACACCACTACCGGCCGGCCCTCGATCAGTCCGCGACCGAACACGCAATTGGCCGCCTGCAGGCTGGCGAGATTGTTGTTAGTGTCGTAACTCGCGCGGCCGGCAATCGCGCCGACTTCGTGAAAGCTGCCTTGATCGAGCAGTGCGTCGAGGCGCTCTCGCACCGTGAGCCGCCCGCCATCGTGCTGGCGTTTGACTTTGTCCGCGCCGCCCATTTGTTTGGCGTACGCTTCGCGTGCACGCAGTTCGTTCAGTTCGGGTTGCCAGGTCATGGGCGCGCTTATTCGTGAGTAACCGCGGTGTGAAATCGAGCAGGAGGGGTTATTCGCGTTTATAGCAGAGTGCGCGGCCAAAAAATACGGCACTGAGCTCCCCCGGTGCCGTCAAAAAATAATGAATAAATTCAAATGCTTACGATATTTCTATTCGAGTGTTCACTCCGGTGCTTTCCCCCACAGTTCTTTTAACCGCGCATCGCGCCCGCACCCATTGCGATAAAGCTTGTAGCGCACCGGGTTTTTCAAGTAGTAATGCTGGTGATACTCCTCGGCGCGGTAAAACTCGGTGGCCTTGGTGATTTCGGTGACGATGGGTTGCTTGAACGGCTTGGTTTTGTTGAGCGCGGCGCGCGAGGCTTCGGCCGCTTTGCGCTGCGCCTCGTTGAGATAGAAGATCCCCGAGCGGTAGTGCGAGCCGTGGTCGCAGAATTGCGCGTTTTTCACCGTGGGGTCGATGTTGACCCAAAACACTTCGAGCAGTTTTTCATAGGTGATTTTGCCGGGATCGTATTCCACCAGCACGGCTTCGGCGTGGCCGGTGCGGCCGGAGGTGACTTGTTCGTAGGTGGGGTTTTTCACGCTGCCGCCGATGTAGCCGGAAGTGGTGGAGATCACGCCCGGCAGTTTGTCGTAGGGCGGCTCCATGCACCAAAAGCAGCCGCCGGCGAAAATCGCGCGGGCGGGTTGGGTGGGGCCTTGCGCTTGTCCCCAGGCGAGCAGGGGGCTGAGCAGCAGGGCGGCGGCGAAAACGAGAAATCGGTAAAAGCGCGGCATAACGGTCACCTCCATTAAGGTTTCTTGGTCGCGGTTGTCGCGCGTTACTTACGCCGGCGTAAGCATTTTGCGCAAGGTTCGACTTAGGGTGCGAAATTATTGCAGAATTCCGTCGCGGGTAAGTTAAATGCGGAGTCTCAGCGTCATTCGGTTTGGAGGCTTCCCTCACCCCCGGCCCCTCTCCCCGGAGGGAGAGGGGAAATTTGTGGGATGAACGGCCTGATGGCCGCTCATCCGTTATAACAAAGGAAACGGCATGAGCGCAGTCCCGGCAGCAAAAGAGGTGGCAACCCTAGGCGGCGGATGTTTCTGGTGTCTGGAGGCCGTTTACGACGAGCTGAAGGGGGTGATTTCGGTCGAGTCCGGCTACATGGGCGGGGCGCGGCCCAACCCTACCTACGAGCAAGTGTGCGGCGGCATGACCGGCCACGCCGAGGTGGTGCGGATTGCCTTTGACCCGGCGGTGGTGACGTTTAAGGAGATCTTGGAAGTCTTTTTTGTCATCCACGACCCCACCACCTTAAACCGCCAGGGCAACGATGCCGGCACGCAATACCGCTCGGCGATTTTTTACCATACCCCGGCGCAAAAAGCGGCGGCTGACGAGGTGATCGCGAACCTCACCCAAGCCAAGCTGTGGCGCGACCCGATCGTCACCGAAGTCACCCCCGCCAGCGTGTTTTACATAGCCGAGGATTACCACCAGGAGTATTTCGCCAACAACCCCGGCGCGGGCTATTGCCAGTTCGTGGTGGCGCCCAAGGTGGCGAAGTTTCGCCAGCATTTTTTGGCCAAACTCAAAAAGTGAAGCGGGCATGCGTGCAGGGTCAACGGCAAGGGGAGGCGCAGGCAGTAGCGCGTAGCCTTGTGCACCGGAGCGCGCTGCGGGGCTCGCCGCCGCCCTGCTGCTAGTGCGTTGATTTTTTGCTGCTCTTTGCCGCTTGATGGCAGGGTGGGTGATGCCCCGAATGGATGCGCCGATGGTGAGGGGTGTTCAAAGTTTACTCAGCACATGAGCATTTCGGGGCGCGGATTTCACCTGGCTAAACCAAAACCACTCCGGCTACAGAGGGAAAAACCTCGATTTTCCCTCTAGGAAAGCATTGACAAGCGGGTGTTCCCTCGGCATTCTGTCGCCACCGTGCCGCACGGTGTTGCCAGTATCACCGGTGTTACCGTAAACGGCAGGGCAAAACAGCAAAGTTCTAAAAAACGATAACCCGACATCCTTAACTTTAAAAGGAGCAACAAGATGGCAGCAAAGAAAAAAGCAGCAAAAAAAGCCCCGGCCAAGAAAAAGGCCGCCAAGCGTAAACCGAACGCGGCGTTCATGAAGGCAATGAAGCCGAGCGCCGCGCTTGCCGCGGTGATCGGCGCTGCAGCGGCGCCGCGCACGGAAGTCACCAAAAAAATCTGGGTCTACATCAAAAAGCGCGGCCTGCAGGACGACAAGAACCGCCGCATGATCAACGCCGACGACGCGTTAAAGCCCGTATTCGGCGGCAAGAAGCAGGTGTCGATGTTTGAAATGACCAAGCTGGTCAACAAGCACCTGAGCTGAGTTTTTTCCTACTGCAAAACGGCCAGTCCCCTTGGGGCTGGCCGTTTTGTTTTGGGATTACCGTAAACCGTCAAAGCCCCAATGCATAGTTTTTTTGTACACGCCTCACCCGCGCTTCGCGTACCAAGCCCCCCACAAAATCGCCGCCGCCATTGCGAAAAACACCGGTGTCATGCCCAGTATCGAACCCAGCGCGCCGAAGATCAGCGGGATGCCCGCTTGCGTGATGTTCAGCAACTGTGTGCGCATGCCCACCGCTTCGCCGCCGCGCCCTGCCGGGGCTTTTTCGTAGAGCATGGTCATGATCATCGGCTGCGTGCCGCCCAGGCCGATGCCCAGCACGAACGACACCAGCATCAGCAGCGGCACGCTGTGCACCAGCGGGATCAGCGCGAGCATCAGGCCGGTCACCGTCATCGCGACGATGATCATGGTGCGTTCATCGATGCGGTGCACGATCCACGGCAGGGTTAGGCGAAACAAAAAAATCGCGCAACCGAAAGAGCCCAGGATCAACCCGATGGTCGAAGCCGAAAGGCCGATCGCCGAGCCGTGGATGGGCATGACGAAGGTGTAGAGATCCCAGCACATCGACAGCAGCCCGCTGATGATAAACACGCGCAACAAGGCGGGTATGCGCAGCAAATCGCGCGCTTGGCGTTCCTGTGTCCCGGCGTGCGGCTTGTGCAGCCGCGACAGCGGGCGGCGCAAGCGGCGGATCAGGATCAGCGTGACCACCATCAGCAGCGCACACAACAAAAACGTGTTGCGGTAACCGAAGCCGTCGATGGAAAACCCCGCCAGCATCGGGCCCATGAAACCCGAGGTTGAAAACGCCAGCGCCAGCAGCGTGAAATTTCGCGTACGGCTTTGCGCGCCGCCGGCCTGTGCCGCGGCTTGATTGACGCAAATGTGATAGAGCATAAAGCCCGAGCCCGCGAGCACGCTCACCACGAACAGGGTTTGCACATAGGGCAGCGCCACGCCCAGCGTTAGGCCTGCCAGCATCAGCGCCGCGCCGAGCAGCATCGGTTGGTAAACCCCGATGCGGTCGATGCGGCGGCCCCAGCGCGAGGAATACACCATCGGCACCACCGCCAGCAGCGAAATAATGATGCCCACCGTGAACGGTGTCGCGCCCAGGTTTAGCGAGTACAACGACAGGTTCACGCGCGCCCCCGCGAACGCCAGGTGCGGCACGATGGTGAGCAGCACGATCAGCCCGATGTTCATGGCGAGCGTACTTTGCCGCCGCGGCGCCACACCAGCAACGCCACGCCGAAGCAGGTGATCACGATGCCGGCCCAGCTAAGCAGCGAAGGGACGACGCCAAACCACAGGTATTCCGGCACGATGGCAAACGCCGGCGTGAGATACACCAAGCTGGTGACGCGGGTGGCGCCGCCGTGGCGCATCAGGTAATGCCAGGCGCTCAAGCCGAGCAGCGAGGCGCCGAAGACCAGATAAAAAATTGCGCCGATCAGCGGCCACGACCAGCGCACGCTGTTGTCTTCAAACATCAGCGCGAGCGGCGTGAGCACCACCAGGGTGGCGGCGAATTGCACCATCGCCGCCGCGCGCAAATCGACCTGCGGGCAAAAAATGCGCTGATACAGCGCGCCGGCGGTGACGCCCGCCAGTGCAAAGCCAACCGCGATCAAGCTGCCGAGCGTGGCTTCGCGCACGTCGATTTTGTGCCACACGATCAGCGTCACGCCGGCCAGCCCGGCAAAAACGCCCAGCCACTGCGGGCGCGAGAGTCTTTCTTGCATCCAGCGCGCGGCGACCAGCGCGGTGATCAGCGGCTGGATGCACAGCAGCACGGCAACAATGCCCGCGGACAAGCCTAAATATTGCGAATAATGGCTGCCGGACAAATGCATTGCGTGCATCAGCAGCCCGGCGAGCGCCACGTGTATCCACTGCATGCCGCTTGCCGGCCACCGCGGCCGCGTGAGCCACACGAAGGGGATCAAACACGCCACGCCAATCGCGAAGCGCACGCTCAAGAAGGTCAATGGCGCGGCGTGCTGTATGCCGATTTTGGTGGCGATGAAACCGCTGCCCCAGATGGCGACGAAATACCAGGCAAGTAAGGTGTGTAACCCGCGGTGCGGCGGCGTGGGCAAGGTCGAACGGCGGTGATTGGCTGCGCCGAAAAAGGCGCGAAGGCGAGATTATATCTTGATCACCTTCGGCGCGTTGCCATGGTAAACCCTGTAAGCGATGGGCCGCGCCGGCTTTGCGGGGGCGTGGGCGTGCCTTACGCTTCACGTCACACCTCTAACCCGTAATCCTCGCTGCTTACAGGGTTAAAACCCTCAAGGCGCCAAGCGCGCCCGCATCCACCCCTGCGGCGTTTGCCGATACACCAGCCGGTCGTGCAATCGATTTTCACGGCCTTGCCAAAACTCAATTTCCGTCGGCAGCAAGCGATAACCGCCCCAGTGCGCGGGGCGGCGCGCGGTTTCGCCGTGGGCTAATACGGCTTGGTCGTACAGCGCTTCGAGCGCTTGGCGATCGGCGACGATGCCGCTTTGTGGCGAGGCGATGGCCGCAATGCGGCTGCCCAGCGGGCGTGTGGCGAAGTAGGCGTCCGATTCGGCTGCGCTTACCGGGCTTAGCCGGCCTTCGATGCGCACTTGGCGCTCCAGTGCAAGCCACGCGAACAACAAGGCGGCGTTCGTGTTGGCGGCGATGTCGCGCCCTTTGCGGCTTTGGTAATTGGTGTAGAACACAAAGCCGCCGTGATCCACGCCTTTTAACAGCACGATGCGCGAGGACGGTTGCTGGTCGCGCGATACCGTCGATAACGCCATGGCATTGGGCAGCGGCAAATCGGCGGCGAGCGCGTGGTTAAACCAGTGCTCAAAGAGCTTGAACGGATCTGCGTCGGTATCGGCCTCGCTTAAACCCGCGCGCATGTATTCGCGCCTTAAGCTGTTCCAATTCACCATAATATATATGTTTTGTAAGTATTTGATTTTATTGAATATTTTTTACGCTATTTTTTGGCTTGGCGCGCTTCGTACTCGGCGGCGAGTTCGCGATTGGTCTTGTAATGCGGCACTTTGGAAATGTAAATGCGCTTCCACGCCTGGATGCGCGTGGGGTTCGCTTTCACTTCATTGTTCCAATAATCGTTGGCAAGCTTCACGTTGCGTTCGATATCCATCTCGAAATATTTTTTGGAATTTGCGCCGCCGAACATATAAAGCTCGCCGTTGATCACGCGAAAGTTATCGTGATTGCCGCCTAGCGGGATCGCGTACACCAGGCCGTTGGCGCAAAAACCGTTGAACTTGGGCTTGAATTTGTCGGGGCTTTGCACGAACAGCTTGCGGTTGTCCGCGCTGGCAAAGCGGTAGGTCACACCCTCATGATCGGCTTTGATCGCGGGGTTGCCGGGTACCGGTTTACCGGCCGTGTGGTAAGCGACCGGGTCGTGGCCGCGCAGCATCAGCTTTTTGTCATCGCCATCGCTGATGGTGTTGTGGGTGGCGCAGCCGGCGAGCGCAAACAGCAAAATAACGGCTAACCACAGGCGTTGGGACATGGGCTACCTCTAGCTTGGTGAGCGTGGAAATTCGGCAAATTATAATCGGCAGTCCGTTATACTGCAGGCCATGTCCGAAAACGCCTTTACCGTACGCAAGCTTGCCCCGGCCATCGGCGCTGAAATCAGCGGCATCGATTTAAGCCGCGAGTTAAGCGACGACACCGTCGCCGCGATCCGCCGCGCGTGGCTCGAGCACGTGGTGATTTTCTTCCGCGATCAAGCGCTCAGTGCTTCGCAATACCTGGCGCTGGCCGAGCGCATCGGCGTGCCGGTCGAGTACCCGTTTGTCAGAGGCATCGAAGGCTTCCCGGTGATTACGCCGGTGGTGAAGCTCGAGCATGAGCGCCACAACTTTGGCGGTGTCTGGCACTCGGACACCACCTATCTCGAAACGCCGCCGATGGGCACGTTGTTGCTGGCGCGCGAAATTCCGCCGCACGGCGGCGATACCCTGTTCGCCAATCAATACCTCGCCTACGACACCCTATCCGCCGGGATGCGGCACACCCTGGAGGGTTTAACCGGTGTCAGCAGCTCCGCCAAGGCCGATGTGTCGAAATCGCGCGAAGACCGTGTCGCCGACAGCCCGGCCGCGCGCGCGCACGAGGTGCTGACCGCGGAGCACCCGGTGGTGCGCACGCACCCGGAAACCGGGCGCAAGGCGCTTTACATCAGCGTTGCGCATACGTCGCGCTTTAAGGGCTGGAGCGAGGAAGAAAGCGCGCCGCTGTTGCATTATTTGCATCAACATCAGATCAAGCCCGAGTTCACCTGCCGCTTTCAATGGCAGGTGGGTTCGATCGCGCTCTGGGACAATCGCGCGGCGCTGCATTTCCCGATGAACGATTACCACGGTTATCGGCGCGTGATGCATCGCATTACGCTGCGCGGCGACCGGCCGCGGTAGCGCCGTTTGCCGGCAGCACCGGTTCGGTGTCGCGCGGCTAGCCTTGCGGCGCTTTGGGCGGCGGCGGTTGTGCCACCATGGTGCGGTTTCTGCCCTGATGTTTCGCCGCGTACAGCGCTTTATCCGCGTAGGTGAGCACGGCCTGCATGTCGGCGATTTCCGAGGCGGGCAGGGTGACCACGCCGGCGCTGACGGTGACCGAAAATTTCGCGCCATTGGCGTTAAAAATGCACGATGCAATGGTTTTGCGCAGCCGTTCCGCAAGCGCCAGACCCGCGGCGGCATCGCGCTCGATCGCGACCACGACGAACTCCTCGCCGCCAAAGCGCGCCGCAACATCGGGTACGCGCAGCGAGGCTTTGATGCAGCGGGCCAGTTCCACCAGCACGGCATCGCCGTGGGCGTGGCCGTGGCGGTCGTTGATGTCCTTGAAGTGATCGATGTCAAGCGCGATCACCGTCACCGGCCATTGGCGGCGGCTGGCGGCGGCTAGTTGCGCGGTGGCATGCTCGAAAAAGGCGCGCCGGTTGGCCAAGCCGGTGAGCGGGTCGACGCTGGAGGCCTCTTTCAGATCCTCGATGCGCCGTTCGCGTTCTTCTTCCAGATGACGTTTTTCAAGCCCGGTGGCGCGTAGCGCCGCGGCGGCATGGATCATGTCGCCGATTTCGTCGGTGCGCCTGGTGGACGGCACTTCGTTATCGAGCTTGCCGCGGGCGATGTCGACCAGCACATTGTTGGTGGCGATTAACGGGCGCAGCACGCGCCGGCGGATAAACAGGAACACCGCGATCTCGATCAGAATAATGGCCAGTCCGATCAGCGTATGCAGCAGCAGATTGCGGTGGATTTTCCGGTAGGCGCTGTTGCCGCTCTCGTTGGCGATGCGAAACAGCGTATCGCGCAGCCTGACGATGGAGTGCATTTCCGGCACGTAAATCGAGGCGAACCCTTGCGCATTCATGCCGTAGGGTTTGCCCTCGGCGCCCACCGCGGCCAGGGTTCTCACCAACGGCAAACTCACGTCCACGTAGCGCTGGCGGATTTCGGCAAGCTCCGCGCTTTGCCAGGCGTCGAGATTGCCGACGAACGTGCGCAGCCAAATCAAGCTCAACAGTTGTTCGATGCGCCCTTGCGTGGTCTGAATCTCGTGCACGTCCTCGGCTTTCAGCGGCACTTGCTGATTCAATGCAAAATTAAAATGCGTGCCCAGGCGCCCAGCCTGCTCGCGCAGTTGCGCCGCCATTTGCGAGGCGGCCAGCGGGTCCACCAGATCGGGGTAAATCCGCCCGGCGTAACCGGACAGAACGGCTATCGATTCTTGCACCGCATCCACCACGCCGGCCATGCGTTTGTTGGCGGCGGCGACCGCGCTACTGCGGCGTTCGTCGGCGGGGATCTTTGCCACGCGATCGATGTCGATACGCGCATTGCGCAACTGCGTTTGTGCGCGGCTTAACGCGGTGGCGGCGATCTGCAGCATGGCGGTCAGCGGGGTGTTGCGGCCGCCTTGAGCGGTTTGCGCTTTTAGCCCGGCAAACGCGTCGTCAAACGCGCTGTCGGTGGCCTCGCGCGCCAATGCGAGCTGGTTTTGCGCGGCGGCGACGCTCGCGGCTTCGCTGCTAAACAGCCCATACGCCGGATCTTGTTCCACCGCGGCTTTTTCGGCGACGCTCATGACCAGATGCGTGAGCTGCAAAACGGCCAAGCCGGTGCGTGCCGAACGATACGTGTTGTATTCGCGCAAGCCCGCGTGCAGCAGCATTACCGTGATCAGCGAGAGCAGCAACAGCGTGGTCAGCAAAAACAGTTTTCTTAGGCGCATGCGGCGTGGGGCAAAAGGCGTGGGCTGAGAAGTGCGCTTTTGTGCCGATTATAAGGTCTGCCCGTGGTGGTGGGCCGGAAAGCTCAAATGGGGGTGGTGGCGGGGCGTGCCGAAAAAAATTCCGCCAGCACGCGTGCGGTGTGCGAGCGCGCGGGCTGGGTGGCGAGCGCTTGCGGCGTCCCTTGAGCGACGATGCGTCCGCCCGCGTCGCCGCCTTCGGGCCCCAGATCGATGATCCAGTCGGCATCGGCGATCACGTCGAGGTTGTGCTCGATCAACACCACGGTGTTGCCGGCATCGACCAGGCGGTGCAGCACGCGGATGAGTTTTTCCACATCGGCCATGTGCAGGCCCACCGTGGGTTCGTCCAGCACATACAGCGTGAGGCGTGAGGGGTTAGGCGTGAGGCGCGGTGTGTCGGTGGTTCGGACTTTTGCGAGCTCGGTCACCAGTTTGATGCGTTGCGCTTCGCCGCCGGAGAGGGTGGGGCTTTGCTGGCCCAGCGTGAGGTAGCCCAGGCCCACGTCTTGCAACAGCGTGAGTGCGTGGTGGATCGACGGGTGCGCGGCGAAAAATGCCACGGCCTCATCGACGTTCATCGCCAGCACTTCGCCGATGCTTTTGCCCTTGAAGGTCACGGCCAGCGTTTCCGGATTAAAACGCGCGCCGCGGCAGGTTTCACACGTGACGCGCACGTCGGGCAAAAAACTCATTTCGATTTTGCGCATGCCCTGGCCTTCGCAGGTTTCGCAGCGCCCGCCCGCGGTGTTAAACGAAAAGCGGCTGGCGCCGTAGCCTCGCATGCGCGCCTCGGTGGTTTCGGCAAACAGCCGCCGGATGTGATCCCAGAAGCCGACGTAGGTGGCGGGGCAGGAGCGCGGCGTTTTGCCGATCGGCGTTTGATCGACTTCGAGCACGCGGCCGACCGCTTGCCACCCGGAGATGTTCGCAAATGAGTTTTTGTAAGTATTTGATTTTATTGAATTATTTTTTTTGCTTAACAGCAGTGATAACTGCGTGTGCAGCACATCGCGCGCCAGCGTCGATTTGCCCGAGCCCGACACGCCGGTGATCGCGGTGAAGCGCGCCAGCGGCAGGCGCACGTCGATGTTTTTTAGGTTGTGCAAATTCGCGCCGCGAATTTCAATCGCGGGTGTGTTGCGATTGACCTCGCGCGGCGGGTGCAGCGGGTGCGTGAGCGGTTGCTTTAAAAACCGGCCGGTCAGCGAGCGCGGGTTTTTCATAAGATCGGCCGCGGTGCCGTCGCCGATCACTTCACCGCCGACCTTGCCCGCGCCGGGGCCGAGATCGATCACGTGCGCGGCGCGGCGGATGGTGTCTTCGTCGTGCTCCACCACCACCAGCGTGTTGCCCTTGGCTTCGAGTTTTTGCAGCGTGTCGAGTAGAATGCGGTTGTCGCGCGCGTGTAGCCCAATCGTCGGTTCATCGAGGATGTAACACACGCCGCGCAGGTTGGAGCCGAGCTGCGCGGCCAGACGAATGCGCTGCGCTTCGCCGCCGGAGAGCGTCGGCGCGGCGCGGTCGAGCGCGAGATAACCCAAGCCCACTTCATTGAGGAAGGTTAAGCGCGTGCGGATTTCGGCGAGCACGTCGCGCGCGATGGTGGCGGCGCGGCCTTCGAGCGACAGTTGGTCGAAGGTCGCGGCGACTTTAGCGACCGGGAGTTTCGTTAGCTCGGCAATCGATTGGTTATTCAATCGCACGGCCAACGCATCGGGATTCAACCGATTGCCGTGACAGGCGGGGCAGGGCTCTTCGATTTCCAGCCATTCCAGCCAGGAGTCGAGCACATGTTCCTCGGTGCCGGTTTTTTCACGTTCTGCGTCCCAGTCGAAGCCGGCGAGCTTCAAGCCCGTACCGAAACACGCGGGGCACCAGCCGTGCCGCGAGTTGAATGAAAAGAGGCGCGGATCGAGTTCGGGGAAACTGCGGTTGCAGGCGGGGCAGGCGCGATTGGCCGAGTACACCGTTTGCGGCAATTGCGGCATCGACTTTGCTTTTTGGTCGATGGCGCGCGCCAGCGTGTCGAGTTTGCCGATGACATGCAGCACGCCCTTACCGTGTTCCAGCGCCTGCGCCACGCCCGCGCGCAAGGCGTGTTCGTTTTCGGGGGCAACCTGCACGTCGGCCACCGGCAACT
>VGIF01000045.1 GCA_016868015.1 Betaproteobacteria bacterium | reverse complement strand
CCGCAGCGCTGGCGGCGCCAATACGACAAACTTGCCGCCGATTGTGGCGCGCTGGGCATCGTGTGTCCCGCCGCGGAACTGCTGTTCTCTGAAGTGTGGCAGGCGGCGCACGAATACACCCGCGCCTCGGTGCGCATCACGGTGACACGCGGCAGCGGTCCGCGCGGTTACCAGCCGCCGACCGCGGCCTCGCCGCTGCGCGTGGTGAGCGCCGAACCCGCCGCCGCGGCGAGTTTCCCGGCGGGTATCGCCGTGCACCCGTGCGAGACGCGTTATGCGCGCCAGCCGCTACTCGCCGGCATCAAGCATTTGAATCGGCTGGAAAATGTGCTTGCCCGGCGCGAGTGGCGCGACGCCGACGTGCGTGAAGGCCTGATGCGCGACAGCACCGGCCTGGTGATCGGCGGCGCCATGAGTAATGTGTTCATCGTCGAGCGCGGCGCGCTGGTGACGCCGCGGCTCGATCAGTGCGGGGTGTCGGGCGTGACGCGCGCGAGGGTGTTCGCCATCGCCCCGTTGTTACAAGTGCAGTGCGTGGAGGACGAGATCACGCTCGAACGCCTGAGCGCGGCGGACGAGGTTTTTTTTGTGAATAGCGTTTTCGGCCTCGCGCGCGCGGCGCGCATGGGGGGCGTGGTTTGGCGGGCGAACGAGTTGTCCGCCCTGGTGGCCGCGAGCCTGCAGGCGGATCATGGCTAGTTCTCCGCCGGGCGCATGGCGCAGGCGCTTGCTGCTCGTCGCGCTGGCGCTGGCCGCATCGGCGCTGGCGGCTGGCGTGGCCGTGATCGGGGCGTTAAACCACGAAAGCTCGTTTAATCCCGCCTCCATCGCCTATGATCTTAAGCTCGGCACCAGCCTGCGCACGGCCTCGCGCGAGTTGGCGGCGCTGGGAGTGATTCAATCGGCGTGGCTGTTCGAGAGCGCGGGGCGCTTACGCGGCGATGCGCCGCACATCAAGGCCGGCAACTACGAATTCACCTCACCCATGTCGCCGCTCGCCTTGTTGCGCAAAATCACCCGCGGCGACGCCACGCAAGTGGTGGTGCGCTTTATCGATGGCTGGACATTCAAGCAAGTGCGCCAGGCGCTGTCGCAGCACGAGGCGTTAAAGCACGAGACGCGCGATTTATCGGACGCGGATATCGCGCTAAAGCTCGGCATTGCCGACGGCAATATCGAAGGCTGGATATTTCCGGATTCGTATTACTTCGCGCGCGGCAGCAGTGACTTGGCAGTCCTGCGCCGCGCCCACCGCTTGATGCAAAAACACCTTGGCGAGCAATGGGATAAACGCCCGTCCCGGCTGCCGCTCGCTTCGCCCTACGAAGCGCTGATCCTCGCCTCGATTGTGGAAAAAGAAACCGGCAGGGCGGATGACCGGGCGCTGGTCAGTTCCGTGTTCGTGAACCGCTTGCGCATCGGCATGCGCCTGCAAACCGACCCCACGCTGATCTACGGCATGGGGGATACCTTTAACGGCAACCTCAGGCGCCGCGATTTGCAAACCGATACGCCGTGGAACACCTACACCCGCGCCGGCTTGCCGCCCACGCCGATCGCCATGCCGGGACTGGCATCGCTGCAAGCAGCGTTAAATCCGGCGGACAGCAACATGTTCTATTTCGTGGCGCGCGGCGACGGCACCTCGCAGTTTTCGCAAACGCTGGATGAACATAATGCCGCCGTGACAAAATATCAGCGCGCGCCAAGACGCGCGGGGCAAAAATGAGCCGCGGCAACTTCATCACCCTCGAAGGCATGGACGGGGCAGGCAAGAGCACCCATTTGGCGTGGATTCCGGCATTTTTGCAGGCGCGCGGGGTGACGGTCACACTCACGCGTGAACCCGGCGGTACGGCTTTGGGTGAAAATTTGCGCGCACTCATGCTCGATCGCTCGCAACGGCTGCACGCCGACACCGAGGCCTTGTTGATGTTTGCCGCGCGCCGCGAGCATCTGGACAAAGTGATCGAGCCCGCGCTGCGGCGCGGTGAATGGGTGGTGTGCGATCGTTTCAGCGATGCCACCTTTGCCTATCAAAGCGGCGGCAGCGGTTTGGCTTGGGAACGTATCGCAACGCTAGAAACCTGGGTGCAGGGCGATCTGCAACCCGACCTTACCTTGTACTTCGACGTGCCCAGCGCCGTGGGCAAATCGCGCACCCAATCCGTGCGCGCGCCCGATCGCTTTGAGCAGGAAGACCACGCTTTTTTCGACCGCGTGCGGCTAGGCTACTTGCGGCGCGCGCGCGAACACCCCACTCGAATCGCTGTAATCGATGGCACCATGGCATTGGAAAATGTTAAACAAGAAATTCAGAATAAATTATTAAATATTTGATTTAAATGACTATTTTTTCATGGCATCGAAGCGAATTCGAACAACTCGCGCAACGCCTGGCGCAGCTGCCACATGCGCTGCTGTTGCGCGGGCTGACCGGTATAGGCAAACGCGGCTTCGCGGCCGCCGTGGCGCGCGGTCTGTTGTGCGAAAACCCGCCGGCGCCGCTCGAATCTTGCTCTCAATGCCAGGCGTGTCGCTGGATGGCCAGCGACAGCCATCCCGACTTTCGGCTGCTGGAGCCTGAAGCGGCGCAAACCACTGCCGATGAGGAACCCGATGACAAGAAGAAAAAGCGCGATATTTCAATAGCTCAGGTTCGCTCTTTAACAGATTTTATTAACATCAGTGCGCACCGCAATGGCCGTAAAGTGGTGGTGATCCAGCCGGCGGAAGCGATGAACGTCAATGCCGCCAACGCCTTGTTAAAGAACTTGGAAGAACCGCCGCCTAACACCTTTTTCCTGCTGGTGACGGACCGGCCACATATGCTGCCCGCGACCATACGCAGCCGCTGCCAGCAACTGCCGTTACGGCCGCCAACATTGGAGGAAGCAGGTGCCTGGCTCAAGCAAGCGGGTTCGGCGCACCCTGAATTGGCGTTGGCCCAGGCAGGTGGCGCGCCGCTGCTGGCGGCGCAACTCGACAACCCCGAGTACTGGGACGCACGCCGGCAATTCATCGAGGGCCTGATCCGACGCCCGTTCGAGCCGTTGGCGCTGGCCGAGCGCTTGGCCAGCCATGCCGTGCCGCGATTGATCGGCTGGCTGCAGCGCTGGACCTATGATCTGGCAAGCCTGAGCCAGGGCTCGCGGGTGCGCTACAACCCGGACCACGAAGCCGCGCTGGCCGCCGCCGCCCAGCGCATGCCGGCGCTGGAGGTTGCGCGGTTGCATCGCGAGCTGGTGCGTTTTCAGCGCGTGGTCAACCACCCGCTCAATACGCGTCTGCTGCTGGAAGACTGGTTCCTGCGCTACGCGCAATTGGATCGCGGTTGATATGTTTGTCGACTCGCACTGCCATCTTGATTTCCCGGAACTGGCCGGCAATCTGGGCAACATCCTCGCGCGCATGCGGCTCAATCAGGTGACGCACGCGTTGTGCGTCAGCGTCAATCTTGAGGATTTCCCCAAGGTGCTGGCCCTGGCCGAAGCCCACCAGCACCTGTTCGCCTCGGTCGGCGTTCATCCGGACTATCCAGACGTGCCGGAGCCCTCACTCGACGAGCTGGTGCGCCTGGCCCAGCACCCCAAAATCGTCGCCATAGGCGAAACCGGGCTGGATTATTTCCGACTTGGCGGCGATCTGGAATGGCAGCGCCGACGTTTTCGCACCCACATTCGCGCCGCGCGCCAGTGCCACAAGCCGCTGATTATCCATACGCGCTCGGCAGCGCAAGACACCCTTCGTATCATGCGGGAAGAGGGCGCGGGCGAGGCGGGCGGCGTGATGCACTGCTTTACCGAGACCTGGGACGTCGCCCAAGCCGCGATAGAACTGGGGTTTTATATTTCCTTTTCGGGGATCGTCACCTTTAAAAACGCCAAAATGCTCAAGGAAGTAGCAAAAAACGTGCCGCTGGAGCGCCTGCTGATCGAGACCGATGCCCCCTACTTAGCCCCCGCTCCGTATCGCGGTAAAACCAATGACCCCAGCTTGGTCAAACATGTGGCGGAGGAAATTGCGCGACTGAAAGGCTTGTGCCTGGACCACATTGCTCAGCAAACTACAAATAATTTCTTTAATTTATTCAAATAGTTATATAATGTATCTCAAGTTAATTATAGTTAATTTCCTGGGCTTAAGTCTAATTGCTGGCAGCGCCTTGGCCTGCGCGGCCACGTTTGATGATGGGCTGCGTGCGATCACCCGCGGCGAGCTGTCGGCGCTGGAAAACCTGTTGCGCAAGGGCCTTAAAGTCGAAGCCACCGACCGGGAAGGCGATACTTTATTGATACACGCGGCCAAGGAAGGCCACCCCGCGATAGTTAATGCGCTGCTCGCGACCAAGGCTCGGATAGATACCCGAAACACCCTGGGCGAAAACGCCCTGATGCTGGCTTCGCTGCGTGGGCATACGGAGGTCGTCAAAATCCTCCTGGGCGCAGGCGCGCAAGTCGACTCCGGGGGCTGGACCCCCTTGATGTACGCCGCATCCACCGGCCGCCTGCCTATCATGCGGCTGTTGCTCGCCCGTGGCGCAAAGATCGATGCCGCCAATACAGCGGGCCAGACCGCGCTGATGGCGGCCGCGCGTGAAGGTCAAACCCAAGCCGTGGCCTTACTCATGGCGCACGGCGCAAGCGTAAACCAAACCGCGCCCGATGGCATGACCGCGCTCAGAGCCGCGCGCCAGCGCAACCATGATGAAATCGTGCGGATTTTGACGCGGGTCGGCGCCAAGGAATAACGGCCGCCGCGATGCTTTGTGGGCGGCCCGAATGCGCGACGCCTGCGCATGTAGCGGATGCACATATTCGTATAATGTATATTATGTAAAATATTCTGTTAGCGTAATGGTGCATCGGCCGGCCTATTGCGCCTGATCAAGCAACCCGTGCCACCACTTCAAATAAACCCGCAAACGCCGCAACGCGTGCTGCGGCAGCATGTCCGGCAACACGATCAACACGCGGCGACGGGGCTGATCTTGATCGGCGTCGCGTAATCGGGCTAAGAGCAGCCATGGTGTCACCAAGCCGCCGCGTAACACGTCACCATAAATCCAGGCGCCGCTGCACAATTGGTAGCTCACGCCTTCGCGTTCACAGCGTAGCGCCACCAGCGCCGCGGGCGAACGCCGAAATGCATGTAACGCAAGGTTGGCGGCAAGCCGCCAAACCATGATCGCGACAAATGGCAGGGCGACGAGCCAAGGCAAGAAAGCTATCACCAAGCCCACGCCTATCGCGCACACGCCGATCAACACCGCAGCCAGCCTGCACGACGGGCCCAGCTTCATCGTTTCGCCAACCAAACGTTGCTCCGGGGACATACGGCAAGCCTACAAACGCAAACCCCGGCGATTAGCCGGGGTTATCCAGAAGGCGGTGCGCAACGCCCTAGCCTTTGATATTGCGTATCTCGGTCACCGCCAGCCCCGCGATGTCCTGCAGCTTGATATAGCGGCCGTTTTACAGATCGACAAGGTTGCCCACCCGCGAATAACTCGATTGCACCATCATGCGCTGCCCGCCGGGGCCGGTGCGCTCGATACCGAATTCGATACGATCGCGGTATTCCGGCGGCAGGCGGCTCATGAAATTCTTGGTCGCCCACACCTGGCCGAAACGCGCCATGTCGGAAAGCCGCGCGGTGTGATTGATGGTCTCGCCCAGCACCACGAATTCGATGCTGGTGGCGGTATGAAACGTGCCCAGCCACTCCTGCCCTTCGTTCAGCGCGGTGTTCAAGTAAAGCTCGTTGGGCCAGTTCTTGCGCAACTGCCATTCCTTGGAAAGCCGCGCCATCGCGGATTTCAACTCCATCGCGCGCACCGCCGCGTTGAAAATATAGTTCGAGTCGGGCTGGGGGAAAAAGTAATACACCATGCCGTCGCCGACATGCTTACCGTAGGTGCCGTAATAGCTGCGGAATATATCGCCCGCGGTCGCCCAGATTTTGTTGATCATCTCGAAATATTCGTCCGGCGGCAGTTCCGAACAGATCTTCACGGAATCCTGCAAGTCCGCCACCAGCACCACCAGGTCGGTCAGCATCGGCAAACGTTGCGACAACAGCGTGCGGATGACCACGTCGCGGCGGCTTAACAGCGCCCGCAACTCATCGCTGTTTTCCCCGCGCGGGGCGACGACCACCAGGATGCCTTCGCGAAACGAGGTGGCGTAGGCCGCGTAATCGAGCGCGCGGTTGTCCACCGTCAGGATCATCGGTAGCTCCACCACCACATGCACCTGCGCGGCATCAACCTCGTGTTAGGTTTCTTCCAGCAATTGCAGACGCGAGCCGGGCAGACCGCGCAGCGGCGCGAGGATCGAGTTGATACTCATGCGCTCCTTGGCAAGCATCAGATTCAAGCGCAACATCGACAGCAAGTTTTCGCTGACCTCGCCACGGCTGTCGTCAAGCAGCAGCCGAAAGATGCTGCGATCGTCGGTATGCGGCGGCATTTCGCCGAGCAGGCCGGGGATTTCCAGGCGCGCCTGTTGGTTAAACCAGGTGACTTCGAATTTGTGGTTGACCATGTACGCCGCGTGCGGCAATTGCTCGATCACCAGCGTGAGACGCTCCTTTTGGGGCGAATCGGCGGGGCGGCCCACGCCCCCTGCCCCCGCGCCGCCGGCTGCCGGCTCCGATGGTGATACCGCCTGAAGATGCCGCCGGGCTTCCTCCAGACTTGCTTGCTCCGCCACGCCTACTCCCCTTCGATAGTCCGCGCCAATGCGGCCCCGATAGTGGGACCCTGGCTGCGTGGTGTCGTGACGGTCTGCCATAGCGCACGACTATAGCGGCCACCGACACCAGTTGACAGTAAAAATGTCACGTCGCGTTGACGATCCGCAACGTGCCCAAATTTTTCGTAGATGTTATTTGATTCAGTCACTTAAATCGGCCTGCTTGCAGCGCGCTTTAAATAAGTGACCTTAGCTATTGTTTATACGAAAAATACGCGCCGCGCCAGGGACCGTCAAGCTTGCTATGAGCTGTGACAAATTGCCTGTTTTATGTGCGCAACACACTTGCGGCGGCCAATCAAAAAACCACCAGCTATGGTGTTCATGACGCAACCAGGCCGCCGATTAAGTGTTTCAAAAAGCTGAAATGCCGGTCTGGGCGCGCCCCAGTACCAGCGCATGCACATCGTGCGTGCCTTCCAGCGTGTTGATGGTTTCCATGTTGAGCATGTGGCGGATCACGTTGAATTCGTCCGAGATGCCGTTACCGCCCAGCATGTCGCGCGCGTGCCGCGCAATCTCGAGCGCCTTGCCAGTGGCGTTGCGTTTGACCAGCGACACCATTTCGGGCGTTGCCTTGCCCTGCTCCCGCAAGCGCGACAAATGCAGCACCGACAGCAATCCGATCGAAATTTCGGTTTGCATGTCGGCAAGTTTTTTCTGTACCAGTTGATTCGCCGCGAGCGGCTTGCCGAATTGTTGGCGGTCCATGGTGTACTGGCGCGCGATGTGCCAGCAGCATTCCGCCGCGCCCATCGCGCCCCAACAAATCGAAAAGCGCGCGTTGTTAAGGCACCCGAACGGGCCTTTAAGTCCGCTCACACCGGGCAACAAGTTTTCATCCGGCACGAACACGTTGTCCATGGTGACCTCGCCGGTTTGCGAGGCGCGCACCGAGAACTTGCCTTCGATCTTGCGCGTCGCGAGCCCTTTCATGCCACGCTCGAGGATAAAGCCGCGCACCGTGCCATCTTCGCCTTTCGCCCACACCACCAGCACGTCGGCGATCGGCGCATGCGTGATCCACAGCTTGGTGCCGGTCAACGACCAGCCCCCCGGCACTTTTTTCGCGCGCGATTTCATACCGCCGGCGTCGGAACCATGATCCGGTTCAGTCAGCCCGAAGCAGCCCAGCAACTCGCCCTTGGCCATCTTGGGCAAATATTTTTGCCGATGCGCCTCGCTGCCGTAGGCGTAAATCGGCGTCATCGCCAGCCCCGTCTGCACGCTGCAGGCCGAGCGAAACGCTGTGTCGACCCGTTCAAGCTCGCGCATGATCAGCCCATACGCCACGTAGCCGATGCCCGCGCAGCCGTAACCTTCGAGCGGCGCGCCGAGAAAACCCAGCTCGCCCATTTCGCGCATCACCACCGGGTCGAACGATTCGCTGCGATTCCAATCGCGGATGCGCGGCTGCAGTTTTTCCTGCGCATAAGCGCGCGCGGTGTCGCGGATCAAATGCTCTTCATCGGTGAGTAAATCGTCGATGAGGAACGGATCATCCCATTTGAATTGGCCGCCGATTAGGGTGACTTTGGTGAAGTCGGTCATGCTGTGCCTCTATGGAAAACTTCAAAACCTTCGCCACAGATTTCACAGATGAACACAGATTACCCCAAGAAAATCTGTGTAAATCTGTGAAATCTGTGGCTAAGATTTTGACGTTGCTTTTGAACCAAAAAACAAAAGGCCGGTGCGATGCTTGCCACCGGCCTCACAAAATAATCAATAAAATCAGATACTTATTAGACTCGTTCCAAAATCACCGCCGTGCCCTGCCCGCCGCCGATGCACAAACTCACCAACGCGTACTTGCCGCCGACGCGCTGCAATTGCCGCGCCGCGGTCAGCGCCAGCCGCGCGCCGGAAGCGCCGAGCGGATGGCCCACCGCGATGGCGCCACCGTTCTGGTTCACGCGCTTATCGTCAAATGCCACGCCCAAGCCTTTGAGGCACGCCAGCACTTGCGCCGCAAACGCTTCGTTGATTTCGATCACGTCCATGTCCTTGATCGACAGCCCTAGGCGCGACAACGCTTTTTTGGAGGACTCCACCGGGCCGATGCCCATGATGTCGGGCCGCGCGCCAAACGAGGCGCTGGCGATAATGCGCGCCAGCGGTTTGGCACCGGCTTTTTCGCCGGCAGCCTTGCTGCCGACCATCAGCGCGACGGCGCCGTCGTTGACGCCCGAGGCGTTGCCCGCGGTGGTGACGCCATCCTTATAGAGCACTTTCATCTTGGCCAGCGTTTCCAAATCGGTGCCGGGGCGCGGATGCTCGTCATCGACCACCGCAGGCACCGGGCCCTTACGCGTGGGCGGCAGGTCGACACCGACGATTTCCCCGGCAAAAAAACCCTCGCCCTTGGCGTTGGCATATTTGGCCTGCGAGGCCGCGGCGAACTTATCGGCTTCTTCGCGCGTGATGCCGTATTCGCGCGCGAGGTTGTCCGCGGTTTGCGGCATTTGATCGTCGCCAAAGCGCTTCACCAACGCCGGGTTGGAAAAACGCGGGCCGATGGTGGAATCGTAAAATTTGATGCCGCGATCGAACGCGCTCTCGGCGCGGCTCATCACGATCGGCGAGCGGCTCATGCTTTCCACGCCGCCCACCACGAACACATCGCCCTCGCCCGCGGTGATGGCGTGCGAGGCGTGCACCAGCGCGCCCAGGCCGCTCGCGCAGTTGCGTTGAATCACCGTGCCCGGCGTGGAAATCGGCAGATCCGCCATCAGCAGCGCGTGACGCGCCACACAGCGGCTATCTTCGCCGCCCTGGTTGGCGCAGCCGACGATCACGTCCTCGATTTGCTCGGGTTTAAATTTGGATTCGGCAACGACCTTTTTGATCACGCCGCCCAACAGATCATCCGGGCGAACCTTGGCGAGCACGCCGCCGTGGCGGCCGAACGGTGTGCGTTTACCTTCGTAGAGATAGGCGTCTAACATGGTGAGTTCCTTTTTGTGATCAGATTAAATGGAATCAGGTTTCCGGCGTCAGTGCAGAGACACCCAACTTCGCCCGCCGCGTCAACCAAATATTCGGCCGATAACGCGGATCGGCGTAAATCTTGTTCATGTTTTCCAAAATACGATGCACGTTTTGCACGCCGAGTGTATCGGCAAACTTAAACGGCCCGTTCGGATAATTCAAACCCAGCGTCACCGCCTTGTCGATATCCGGCGGCGTGGCGGTGCGGTTTTGCGCGATCGAACAACCGATGTTGACGATCATCGCGACGATGCGCTGCGCGATAAAGCCGGGGCTGTCGCGGCACACCGTTACCGGGACGCCGTCGCTGGCAAGCAAGCCGTGCGCGGCGTCGCGCATCGCCGGGTCGGTCAGCGGCGTGGTCATGATGATGCGGCGTTTGACCATCGGGAACAGTGTATCCACCGCCACCACGCGCTTGGGGTCTAGTCCTTGCGTTGTGGCCGCGGTGGTAGCGTCCTCGCCGACGGGCGTTACCAAAATCAGCGCTTTCGCAGAGGGCTGCGCGCCGACTTCGAGATTGGCGCCGAGTTTGTTCAGCAACTCTTTTAGCTTGGTGGCGCCGGCTGCTTCGGCTGGACTTACCCACACCGAATCCGGCCGCGCGGCGGGCGCTGCTTTTTCCGCCGGCTGTGACATTTTCATCTCGGCGTCGTAGGTATAAAACCCTTTTTTGGTTTTACGCCCCAACACGCCCGCTTCATAACGCGCCTGCATGATCAAACTCGGGCGATAACGCTGCTCTTGAAAGAACTGGTTGTAAATCAAGCCCGACGCAGGCTGCGTGACATCGAGCCCGGTCAAATCCATCAACTCGAACGGCCCCATGCGAAAGCCGCCGACATCGCGCATCACACGATCGACGTCGTAAAAACTCGCCACGCCCTCTTGCACCAGGTGCGAGGCTTCCAGCGAAAACCCGCGCCCGACTTGATTGACCAAGAACCCCGGCGCATCGACCAAGCGCACCGGTTCGCGCGTCATGCGTTTGCCCAAGCCCATCAGCGCATCGCACACCCAATCTTCGGTCAACAAGCCGGAGATCACCTCCACCAGCTTCATCAACGGCACCGGGTTGAAAAAGTGAAAACCCGCGAAGCGATGCGAGGTTTTCATTTTCGCCGCGATGGTGGTTACCGACAACGACGAGGTGTTCGACACCAAAATGCAATCCGGCGTGACGATTTCTTCCAGCTCCGCGAACAACGCGCGCTTGGCGTCGAGGTTTTCCACAATCGCCTCGATCACCACGTGGCACGGCTTCATGTCCTTGTGCGAGTCGACGATTCTGATGCGGTTGGTGGCGGCCGAGGCATCATCCTTGGACATCTGCCCTTTTTCGGCCGCGCGATCGAGCATTTTGCCGATGAATTCCTTGGCTTCCGCCGCCGCGCCGGGCCGAGCATCGGTCATCAACACGGTGATACCGCCCGCCGCCGCGACTTGCACGATACCGCGCCCCATGGCACCGGTGCCAATGACGCCGACGGTGAGGTCGGGCCGGTTTACATCCAAACTCATGAAAATCCTTTCTGACGAATGCCCCGCGTGCGCTTCAGCATCAAAGCCTCGCATTTAAAAATATTCAATTAAATCAAATACTTACGTAAAAACCGCAATCTCGGAACGGAGCCGGATTATAGGCGCAGGCCCGCACAGTGGCAATGCACGCGCGAGTTGCAGTCGCGCGGTTAAGTGTCACAATGCCGTTCCTTTTTATTTTTGGCAGTGTCGGCGAACGTGTTTGAGAATTTATTTAATAAAAGCACTCCGTTGCCCACCGAAGCGAAACCACCCGCAAGCGCGCACGAGGCGCAACCCGCAGCGCTTTCCGCGGAAGACACGCAGCAGTGGCACAACAAAATTCGCGATGCCGGCGCCAATGATGCAGCGCTGCTGCAGTTGTTGCGCGAGGCGCCCACGGTTTCGCTTAAACTAGCCGCGCTGCAAGCGCTGACGCAGGAAGAAGCGCTGCGTCTGGCGATGCACGAGTATCGCGAGCAGGATAAGCGTCTGTATCGCGTGGCGAAAACGCGTTGGGACACTGCGGTGTCGCGGCGCACCACGCTCGCCGAAGCCACGCAACTTATCGCCAACGCGCGCGAGTTGCTCGATCAGCCGCGCGTGCCGGTGAATCGCGTGGTCGAACTGGACCGCGCGTGGGCGGCGTTGCCCGCGGAATTGATCGAACCGGACATGGCGCACGATTTCGTCACCTTAAGCGAGCAACTCGGCGCCAAGGTGCGTGCGAGCGGCGAATACGCGCAAGCGGTGGCGCGCTGGCTCACGGCGATCGACGGCGCCAGCAAAAACTTGAACACGCTGCTGCCCGGCGTGGCGCAAGGCGGCATCCCCGCGGCGGATATCGAAACCCTCGCCGTCAATCTGCTGGAACACGTGCAAAACGTGCCCGACGCGGCGGATCAACGCTGCGCCGAAAAAGCCGAAGCTGCGAATCGGCTGCTGGCGTTGGTCTCGAGCGTGGTCGAGCGCGCCAAATTTTTGCTGACGTTGCCCGCGCCCGGCAGCGCCAACGACGCGGACGAAAAGCAATTCATCGAGCACTGGCGCGCGTTCCCCGAAATGTCCGAAGGCGAACTGCACACCGTGCTTGCCGAACGCTTCGCCGCGTGGCGCAACGCCGACACCATGCAACGCCAGCACGAACACGAGGTGCAAAGCGCCGAACAACGCGAGCGCCGTGCGGAACAATACCGCGAGCGCCTGGCCGCCGCGCAAAAAGAAGTCGAAACCGGCGAAACCGCATTGGCCGGCGGCCATGTCGCCGAGCTCACGCGTACGCTCGGTGTTATCGATCAGGCGCTAAAGCGCG
This sequence comes from Betaproteobacteria bacterium, assembly GCA_016868015.1. GTDB lineage: Bacteria > Pseudomonadota > Gammaproteobacteria > Burkholderiales > SG8-41 > UBA5216. The sequence continues at coordinate 12,671 of VGIF01000045.1, read as the reverse complement.
GCCCAGTCGATGCCGCGCTTACCCAGCGTATCGACACGCTGCGGCGCGAGCTGCGGCGCTTGCAAGAGTGGCAACGTTGGAGCGGCGGCCAAAACCGCGAAAAACTGGTCGAGGAAGCGCAGCAGCTCGCCGAAGCCGCCAAAGGCAAGGTGGCGTTAAAAGCGCATACCGAGGCCATCAACAAATTACGCGAGCGCTGGAAAGAACTCGACAAGCTCGGCGGCGCGTCGCGCCAAGCCACCTGGCTCGCGTTCGACGCCGCGCTCGAAGCGGCGCACACGCCGGTGGCCGCGCATCTGGAAAAACTGCGTGCCGCGCGCCAGGAAAACCTTGCCGCGCGCGAACAGATCGTCGTCAAGCTTAACGAAGCCGCGGCGAAGTATTTCCCGCCGCCGCAAGAAGGCGCGACCTCTGCCCCACCAGACTGGCGCGCCGTGGCCCACGCGCTGGAAGAATCGCAACTCGCCTGGCGCAAGCTCGGCCCGGTGGAGCACACCGTGCCGCGTAAATCCTTGCAAGGCGAACAATCGATCACCACGCGTTATGCCGCCGCCGTTGCAGCGCTGCAAACACCGCTAAAGACCAAGCATGACGAAGCGCGCAACAAACGCGAAAAATTGATCACTACCGCCGGGGAACTCGCCGCGGGTGATGTCAACGCACGCGATGTCATCGACAAGGTGCGCAAGCTGCAAGGCGAATGGCAAGTCACGGCGAAATCCATGCCGCTGCCGCGCCGCGACGAAAACGCGCTGTGGGAAGCGTTTAAAACCGCCACCGATTCGATTTTCAAGGCGCGCGACGCGGCACGCACTGCTAAGGAAGCCGCCGCCAACGCGCAACAACAAGCGCGCATCGACATCATCGAGCGTGTCGCGGCCTTGACTCGCGCCACCAACGCAGCCGACATCAAACGCGGTTTAACCGAAGCCGATAGCGCCTGGCGCGCCGCGCCCGAAGCACCCAAGCCGCAAGCGGCCAAGCTCGATCAACGCTACCGCGGCGCCCGCGACACCGCCAACAAACGTATCGCCGAACTCGCGACTCACGCCGCGCAAGCCCGCTATGACGCGTTGATCGCGGCGATGGCATTGTGCGCCGAGCGCGAAGCCGCCGATGCATTGAACGACGATTTACAAACCCGCTGGAACGCCATCGAACATTTCCCCGACGCGTGGAAAGCACGGCTCGCCGCGCGTTTCGAAGGCAAAGCGGCAACCGTGCCCGCACCCACCAAAGGTAGCAAGAACACACCGCAAACGCTGCCCGAAATTTTGCTAAACCTCGAAGTTGCCTGCGGCATCGACAGCCCCGCCGATTTCCAGGCCGCACGCCAGCAACTGAAAATCCTTGCGCTAAAAAACGCCATGGAAGCGCGGCAAACCACGGTAACCACGCCCGCCGACATCGAGCGCTGGCTGCTCGATGCCGCCGCCACGCCGCAACCGGATGCGGTGTCGCGCGAACGGCTCGATAAAATCATCGGCGCAGCGCGCCGGCGTAGCGTGAAGTAAGACGCGCGCCCGAGCTACACGCCCCTATCGCGCGTAAATAAAAAGTTGTTTAAAATCAATAACTTACGTCAACTCTCCAATGGACGGCAGCGGCCGCCTATCTGAGCCGCGGTTGCGCCCAAGCGGCGGTTGCGAGCAAAGCATAGTCGTCGCCGAACGCGCCGACCAGTTGCACACCCACCGGCAAGCCCTTGGGGCCGGTGTGCCCCGGCAGCGTAATCGCCGGCACGTGCAGCGCCGTCCACACGCGGTTGAAAATGGCCTCTCCCGTACTGTCCAAGCCCAGCGGCGCTTCCCCCGGCGCGCTCGGCACCAGAAACGCATCGACATCGCGAAACACGTCGCGCAACAGCCGCTGGCAGTCGGCGACGTTTTGCTGCGCTTCAGTGTACTGCGCCACCGTGCGCGCGGCCCAGCGCGGCAGACGCGGCCGCAGCGACGGCGACAGTTTTTCCGGCGCGGTGCGGATTTCGTGGCTTAACGCGCGAAACGCTTCGTAATCGTTGATCGCGGCGTGTGCGTCGGACATGGCATCGAACGCGGGCGGTAACTGGATCTGCGTCACCTTTGCACCGGCACGCGAGAGTACCGCCGCTGCCGCTTCAACCGCGGCGACGCTGGCGGGCTCGGCGTCTTTCCACTCAAACGCGCGGCACAGCGCGATGCGCGGGGCGCTTACCGCGGCCACCACCGGCGCCGCGCATTCGGTGATCGCCGGCAATGCCAATGCAATATCCTCCACGCAGCGCGCGATCAGCCCCACCGTATCCAGCGACTCCGAATTGGGCTTCACCCCCACGCGATTGATAATGTTAAACGTCGGCTTAAACCCCACCACGCCGCAATACGACGAAGGCCGCAGCACAGAGCCGCCGGTTTGCGTGCCCAGCGCCAGCGGCATCATGCCATCGGCCACGCCCGCCGCCGAGCCGCTCGACGAGCCGCCGGGTGTGTGCGCGAGATTTAACGGGTTGCGCGTTTTATTCGGGTGGCGCATGGCGAATTCGGTGGTCACGGTTTTGCCCATGATCAACGCGCCGGCTTTTTTGAACGCCGCCACACACGCCGCGTCCGTTTGCGCCTTGTGTCCCGCGTAAATCGGCGAACCATACTCGGCGGGCATGCCGGCGACATCGATGATGTCCTTGATACCGACCGGGATGCCGTGCAGCGCGCTGCGCCGCGGCTCGCGATCCGCGGCTCGCGCCTGCGCCAGCACCTCGTCGGCGTTGACGTGCACCCACGCGCGCACCTCGGCTTCGCGCGCATTGACACGCGCGAGGCAAGCTTCGGCAAGTTGCACCGCTGTGAGTTTGCCGGCGCGCATTAACGCGTCGGCTTCGGTGATCGAAAGATTGTTGGCGTCTGGCATGTGCACCTCCTGAATAGTGTCCCTCAAAATATCCGTTCGTCCTGAGCCTGTCCTGAGCGTGTCGAAGGGGACGAGCGCCAATTAGCAACGCAAAACCAATTTTCCAAAGACGGTCAGCGAGAGTGGCAATGCTACACTGTTCACATGACAACTCTCGGCAGCGCCCGGCACAACCATGAAAGCCGCCTACTACACTCAACAAGGCAAACCCAGCGCGGTCATCCAATACGGCGACCAGCCCACGCCGCACGCCGCCGCCGGCGAAGTGCGCGTGCGGCTGCACGCCTCCGGCGTTAACCCCGCCGATGCCAACCGCACGGTCGGCCGCAGCTACGGCATGGATGGCCCGCTGGTGATTCCCAACAGCGACGGCGCGGGCGTCATCGATCAAGTCGGCGCGGGCGTCGATGCCGCGTGGTTAAACAAACGCGTGTGGCTCTACAACGGCCAGCGCGGCGGACGCGTGTTCGGCACGGCCGCGGAATACATCGCGTTGAATGTCGATTTGGTGTCGGAGTTACCGGACAACACGCGTTTTCACGAAGGCGCGTGCTTGGGTATCCCCTGCATGACCGCGCACCGTTGCGTGACGCTCGGTGGTGATTTGCAAGGCAAAACCGTGCTGGTCACCGGCGGCGCCGGCGCGGTCGGGCACTACGCCGTGCAATGGGCCAAGCGCTTCGGGGCACGTGTTATCAGTACCGTGAGTTCACCCGAAAAAGCCGCGCACGCGAAAGCCGGCGGCGCCGATTTCACCGTCAACTATCGCAGCGAAGATGTGGTGGCGCGCGTGCGCGAGTTCACCAACAACGCCGGCATCGACCACGCCGTCGATGTCGATTTCGGCGGAAACTTAAAAACCACCCTGCCCTTGCTCAAGGTCAACGGCTCGATCGCCTACTACGCCACCAAGGGTAACCCCACCCCCACGATTGCCGCGCCGGAGTTGATGCGCAAAAACCTCTCGATCCACGCCGTGCTGCTCAACAGCGCACCGCACGCGGCGCGTAAGCGTGCGCAGCAGGACATCGTGGCGTGGTTAAAACAAGGTGGTATGCGGCACACCGTGTCTCAGGTGTTTGCGCTATCAAGCACGGCGGACGCGCATGAGGCGGTGGAGTTTCAGGCCAAGAATGGTACGGTGGTAGTGGATTGCAATGTGTAGGGCGTCAATAAGCGAAGCGCATTGCGCCGAATGCGGTGATTCCGGACAAACATGCGGCGCATTGCCCTTCGGTTAATGCGCCCTACGAGTTCTCCAGGCACATTTTTACGATCGCGAGATGTTGTGTATCCCGCAAGCCAGTAGCCTTACGCCGCCTTCAACTTCCCCCTCGTAGCCGCCACCAACCCCGGCACCAGCGAAGCTCGCACATAAACAAACCCTTCAAACAACCGCCGCTGCGTGCGATAAAACGCGCCTTGCTCGGCGTGCCACTGGCCGTCTTTTTTCGTAACGTTTGCTGCCACTGTCAAAATCCCCGACGGCATGGCGATGCGTATCGGCGCGTTGCCATCACTCGCCGCGCGCGTGGCGGCGTGCACCACCGTGCCTTCAATGCGCGCCGCGACGGCCGTGCACAGCGACACCGTCAACGGCAACGCGCGATGCGGCTGGCCATTGGAGAGCATGCGCGCGGTCAAGTCGATGTCGTTGGCTTTCATCGTTTCGCCGGTGAGCGTTGCCGCGTCCTGCGCGGCAGACACGAAGCCGACAAACGGCACGCCGCCTTTTTTCAGCGCGTCTTCTGGCGTTTTGGTAATGCCCATCGCCACCGCCGCCTGCGCGCGGATCCCGCCGAGTTTTTGCATGATGCCGCTGTTCGCTTCCAACGCATCGGGCATTTCGGTGCCGCTCAATCCCAAGTCCGCCGCACGCACGAACACCGTGGCATTGGCCGCATCGACCATCGACACCGTGATCTTGCCCACGCCGGGCACATCGAGCACGTCACTCACGTTACCCGTGGGCAGCAGCTTGCCGGTGCTGGCGCCGCCAGGCTGCAAAAATTCCAAGCGCACCGGTGAACCCGTACCCGACACGCCGGGGATTGCGAGATCGCCATCGACTTCCGACAAATCCTCATCCATGTTGAATCGCGCCTGGATGATTTTTTTGGTATTGGTGTTGTGGATGCGCACCACGGCCTCGTTGTTAGCCGCATTCACTTTGAACAAACCCTCATCCACCGCGAACGGCCCCATGGCGGAGGACATGTTGCCGCAGTTGGCGCTGTAGTCGACCTCGGCTTTTTTCACTTGCACTTGGGCAAAGGTATAGTCGATATCGGCATCGGGGCGCGTCGGCGGGCCGACCACGCATACTTTGGAGAGCGACGACACGCCGCCGCCCATGCCATCGAGCTGGCGTGCGTAAGGGTCGGGGCTGCCGATTGCGGCTAAAAAAATTTCGTCCCACGCGGCGCGATCGCGCGGCAAATCCTTGGCATGAAAGACGATGGCGTTGCTGGTACCGCCGCGCATGAAGACCGCAGGCAATTTGAGTTGTTTCATAAAATATCCAATAAATTCAAATACTTATGTTAATATCTGAAGTTTAGCGCGGCACGGCCGCAAAGCATGCGCCGCGCAACTATGTTATTTAAGATTAAGTGTATCTCATCACCGCCTACTGCATCGCCTGCCATTCGGCTTATCTCGGCAGCAAAGTCATCGTCTCGCTCTACGCACTGGAACTGGGCGCAAGCCAGGTCACCATCGGCGTGTTGGCGGCGCTTTACGCCATTGCGCCGCTGGCGATCGGCGTTTATGCCGGCCGCATCGCCGATACGCGCGGCGCGCGCGCGCCGCTCGTCGCCGGTGCGGCGATTATCGCCGCGGGCATGCTCGCCGGTGCGTTCACCGGCGCGAGCATTTGGCCTCTGGTGGTGACGGCCTTATTGGCCGGCGCGGGCTTCATGTTGTTTAACGTGCCGATCCAAACCTTAACCGGCATGTTGAGCAAGCCGGAGACACGCGCCAAAAATTTCGCGATTTTATCCATCGGTTACGCGATCTCCACGTTCATCGGCCCGGTGTCGGCGGGTTTTGCCATCGATCATCTGGGTTATCACGACGCGTTTTGGATGCTCGCGCTGTTTAATCTGCCGCCCATGATCGGGTTCTGGCTGGCGCGGCGATACAACCTCGCAAGCGTGAAAAATGTAGACGACAAAAGCGAGCGCAGCGCAATGGCGTTGTTGCGCCAGCCGCCGGTGCGCGGCATCGTGGTGATCAGCGGGTTGATCGTCGCCTCCAACGATTTGTTCGCGTTTTATTTTCCGGTGTACGGACATATGCTGAATCTTTCCGCCTCGGTGATCGGCATCGTGCTGGGCGTATTCGCGATTGCCGGGGTGATCACGCGGTTTGCGCTGCCGGCGCTGTTAAGGCGCTGGCACGCCGAACGCGTGATGGCCGGGTGTTTGTTATTCGCAGCGGTGGCGTTTGCGGTGTTTCCACTTTCGACCAACCTGTACTTCATGCTGGTGGTGTCGTTTTTGCTGGGGCTGGGCTTGGGCTGCGGCCAACCGTTGTCGATGACCATCGGCTTTAACCGTTCGCCCGAGGGGCGCGCCGGTGAGGTCACCGGGCTGCGGCTTTCCGCCAACAATCTGGCGCGTGTCATCATCCCGGTGGTGTGCGGCGCGCTGGGCGGAGCGTTCGGCGCGGCGCCGGTGTTTATCGTCAATGCATTTAATCTCGCCGCCATCAGCTACGCGTTGTGGCGGCAGTGAGCAGGGCCGCGCGTAATTTGCCATAATGCGCGGAACGGTCTAAACGGTTGAACCGGCGGTGACGGCCGATGCGCTAACCCTCACCCCCGGCCGCTCTTTCGAAGGGGGAGGGAAAATTTAAGCAGCCAATGGTCTGATGAGCATTGGCTGTAAATTCGTTCGGGAGTGCCCCATGCGTTGGGAAAACGGTAGAGAAAGCAGCAATGTCGAAGATCGGCGCGGTGCGGGCGGCGGTGGAGGCATGCGACGCGGCGTCATGGGCGGCGGCATCGGCGTGTTCGTGATCGCCATCATCGCCATGTTTTTGGGTGTCGATCCGTCAGTGATCTTCGGCGTGCTGGGTGGTGGCGGTGGGCCGATGAGTCAACCGCAAGTATCGCAACAAGCGCCCGCGCAACGCCCGCCCGCCGAAGACAAACAAGCCAAATTCGTCTCCGTGGTGCTCGCCGATACCGAGGACACCTGGCGTGCCCTCTTCAAACAGAACAATGCGCAATATCGCGATCCGAAGCTGGTGCTGTTCCGCGGCGCGGTCAACTCCGCCTGCGGCCACGCGCAAGCGGCGATGGGGCCGTTTTATTGCCCGGCCGATGAAAAGGTCTACATCGACCTGCAATTTTTCGACGATCTGCACAAGCGCTTTCGCGCGCCCGGCGACTTTGCGCAGGCTTATGTCATCGCGCATGAAATCGGCCATCACGTGCAACATCTGCTGGGTATTACCGGCAAGGTGCACGCCGCGCGCCAGCGCCTGTCTGAAGTGGAATACAACAAACTGTCGGTGCGCTTGGAGTTGCAGGCCGATTGCCTGGCCGGCTTTTGGGCGCACCATGCGCATCGCACGCGGCAGATTTTGGAGCAAGGCGATGTCGAGGAAGCGCTCGGCGCCGCCAGCGCGATTGGGGACGACCGTTTGCAAATGCAATCGCGTGGTTACGTCACGCCGGAATCCTTCAACCACGGCACCTCGGCGCAACGCGTACGCTGGTTTAAGCGCGGGCTGGAGGGCGGGCAGATCCGCGCTTGCAACACGTTTGAGGCGCGCGAGTTGTAGCAATCACTGAGCCGCTCTAATCGTGCGCTCGGCCTGATGCTGAGCTTGTCGAAGCATCGAAGCCCGTCTAGCTCGATAGCCCCCTTCGACAAAGCTCAGGACAGGCTTCGACAGGCTCAGGGCGAACGGTGGTTCAGCCAACGCACTACTTCTGCTGCAGGATCCAAGCCACCAACTGCCGCGCATCCGCGTCCGATAACCCCGCATTCGGCGGCATTGGCGCCGCACCCCACACGCCGCTGCTGCCTTGCCTGAGCCGCGTGGCGATTCCCGCGCCGGCGGTGCCATCGGCGCCATATTTTGCCGCGACTTCCTGGAACGACGGCCCCACCACGCGTTTGTTGGTTTGGTGACACGCCAGGCACGCGTTGGCGTTAAGCAACTTGGTGATCGCATCGCCTTCACTGGCTGCCGCGGCGGGCGGCGGCGGCGCGTCGCGGTTATAGTAAGTCGCCAGGTATTCGAGGATGGGGGCGATTTCGTTGGGCGCAATTTGCGCGCCGCGCTCGATCATGTTCTTGATATTGAATTCCCATTCATCACGCGAAAGCTTGGTGCGCGTGATATGCGTCGCTTCGTGGCAGGTAACGCAGCGCGCGACGGTGAGTTCAACGCCCTTGCCTGGTGTCAGGGTTTTGGGCGGTTCGGGTTCGTCGGCTTGCTGAGCGTGAACCAAACCGGCTAACAGCAATAGGATGACCAAATGCCGCTTAACGTGGCATCGAAAATCATTTGACACGTCAGTTCCCTCACCCTCGGCCCCTCTCCCGGCAGGAGAGGGGAGATTCATGCGATAAACGGCTGATGCCATTTACCGAAACTTCGGACCGCATCACGCCTCGACCATAAACCCGACGCGATGCACGCCGTTCCAGAAATAACCCAATGGGTTCCACGGCGGCAGCATCGGCTGCGTATTGCCGCGGCTGCCGGTGGCGCGCGCAAGCACGGTAGTGTAGCCGGGTTTTTCCGGATGAAACTCCGCGCTGAACAGGCGCCAGGCGTATTTGTCGGTGGCGGCAGCAAGGTGCGCACGCTGCCAGGTCACGCCCTCGTCGAAGGAAACTTCAACGCGCCTTACGCTACCCTCACCCACCCACGCGCGCCCCTCGATCAGCAGCGCTCGGCGAACCTTGAACACCGCGTTGGGCGCGGGCGAGGTGATCATCGATTTCACCGGCATATCTTCGGTCACCAACGCGTCGGGCGGCATTTTTTCGCCCGGGCGCACCGGGTCGCGCGGGATGCGGTAGCTGGTGTCCATGTAGGTGCCCTTGAACGGCGCATCGAGCACGGTGAGCGTATGCAGCCATTTGGTTGACGCCGAGCCCGCCCAGCCCGGCGCCAACAGCCGCAACGGGTAACCGTGTATCTTCGGCAGCGGCCCGTCGTTCATGCCGAATACCAGCAGCGTGTGCGGCTCCATCGCCTTACTGAGGGGGATCGAGCGGATGACCGGCGCGGCGGTGGCCACCACGCCGAAATCCCCGCCCTGCCCCGCGACATGCACGGCATTGTCCCGCACGCCCGCCGCAAGCAGCACATCGCGCAAACGCACGCCGTTCCACACCGGGCAGCCCATGCCGCCGGTGGTCGGCCACGGCGTGCCGCTGGGGCGCGGCACATAGCCGGTGCGCCCGGCGCCCGCGCATTCGAGCATGGCCGCGGTGCGCACCACGGGAAATTGTTTGCGCAATTCGTCGACGCTAAACGTCAGCTCTTTGTTGACCAGGCCTTTGACGGTGACGCGATGTTTGGCGATGTCAAGATCGGGCGTGAGCAGGTTATTGCGCACGAACATACGCTCGTTGGGGGTAGTCGGAAAATGATGAAACTCCGCAGTCAGACTGGCGGTGAGCGGGCGCTCGGAATGCATGCGCATGGCGGAGAATTTCTCCGCCATCACCTTGTCGTTGGGTATCGCACCCGCTGGCTCGGGCGCGGGCGTTCCGGCCGCTTGCGCAAACACGCGCCCCGATAGAACGCTACTGCCCAGCGCGCCCGTTGCCGCCATGCGCGTCAAAAACTCGCGCCGCGATGATTTTTTTTTTAAGTATTTGATTTCATTTATATTTTTCATAATTCCCTCCTGGCATTTGGGTGAACCTGAACGTTAAACGACTGGCGTCGAGCCTTTCTGCTGCCTTGCAGGATACGGATGCAGCATTTTCAGCGCAATACTTTCATTGGCCGTTTGCACCATGCGCACGTGTTCGCGCCGCAATTCGCGCGCGTGCCGCAAGCCGCACGAGTGCGCAATCATGTCGATTTCCTTGTTCATGTTGCGGCAATAGTTGGCCACGCGCAGATATTTTTCCTCCACCACCAGTCCGCGCTGCAAGCGCTTGTTGTGCGTGGTGATGCCGGTGGGACAAGTGTTTTGATGGCAGCGCATCGCCTGAATGCAACCCAGCGCAAACATAAAGCCGCGCGCGGTGTTGACGAAATCCGCGCCCGCGCACATCGCCCATGCCGCGCGCGCGGACGTCACCAGTTTGCCGGAGGCCACCAGGCGGATGCGCGATTTGAGGTTCGCCTGCAACAGCGAATCGGCCACGCGCGGCAACGCTTCGCCGATCGGCAGCGCCATATGATCGAGCAGCGTTTGCGGCGCCGCGCCGCTGCCGCCTTCTGCGCCGTCGATCACCAAAAAATCCGGCGCGTATTCCAGGCCGCGGCGCAACACCGCCTCGCATAACTCGTTGGCGAATTCGCGCCCGCCCACCGCCGTTTTGACACCCACCGGGCGGCCGCTTAACTCACGCAAGTACGCCACGCGATCAAGCAACGCATTGACGTCGGCGATGTCGCGATGGCGGTTGGGGCTGATTGAATCCCGCCCTTCGGGGATGCCGCGTATGCGCGCGATTTCCGTGGTCACCTTGGCGCCCGGCAGCACACCGCCCTTGCCCGGCTTGGCGCCCTGCGAGAGCTTGATTTCGAACGCCTTCACCGAGGCGGCGAGTTCGCGCACGCGGCTGGGCGACAGATTTCCATCGAGATCGCGCACGCCGTACTTGGCGGTGCCGATTTGCATGATCACATCGCCCCCGCCCTCAAGGTGATACGGCGCAAGCCCGCCTTCACCGGTATCCATCCAGCAACCGGCTTGTTTTGCGCCCAATGACAACGCACGCACCGCCGGCTCGGAAATCGCGCCGAAACTCATGCCGCTGATGTTGACCAGGGAACGAGCTTCGAACGGCTGCTGGCAATAGCCTTCGCCGATCAGCAACGCCGGTGTGGGCAGGCGCTCCTCGTCGAGCACTGGATAGGCATGGTTGACGAACAAAATATTGCCCGGCTCGTTCAAATTGTTGCTGGAGCCGAAGCCGACCACGCCGCCCTCGTCCTTCGCGCCGCGATACACCCAGGCACGGGTGGCGCGGTTAAACGGCATTTCCTCGCGGTCGTTGGCGAAAAAATACTGGCGGAAATATTCGCCGAGGTCCTCGAAAAAAAACCGCAGGCGTCCGATCACCGGGTAATTGCGCAGCACCGTGTGCTTTTTTTGCGTGACATCGCTGATGATCGCGCTAACCAGCCACGCAATAAACGCAAACGCCACCAGCGTGCCCAGTCCGTAGGAAACCACGCCCATCAGGTTGTCCATGTTGCCTCCGTTGCCTTAATCGTGCTGTCGCCTGCTAGAATCAGCCCGTTATAACGTACATCGCATGGGCCAAGCTTAAGGCATGAATATTACCGAGGCTATCGAACGCAACGTCACTGCCGCCCTGGCCGAGGATGTCGGCGCGGGCGACCTCACCGCGCAACTCACCCCGGTGGGCAAAACCGCGCGCGCCAGCGTGATTTGCCGCGGCAACGCGGTGATCGCCGGGCGGCCGTGGTTTGACGCGGTCTTTCTAAACATCGATGCGGCCCTACGCATCGAGTGGCAGGTGGCGGAAGGCGCGCGCGTCGCGCCCAAAACGACCTTGTGCACGTTAAGCGGCAGCGCGCGCGGTTTGCTCACCGGCGAGCGCGCCGCGCTGAATTTTTTGCAAACGCTCTCCGCCGTGGCCACCGCCACGCGCACCTATGTCGACGCGATCGCCGGCACCCGCGCCGCGATACTCGACACGCGCAAAACCATGCCCGGCCTGCGCGTCGCGCAAAAATACGCCGTCGAAATGGGCGGCGGCATGAACCACCGCATGGGTTTATACGACGCGATATTGATCAAGGAGAATCACATCGCCGCGGCTGGCGGTGTTACCGCCGCATTGCAAGCCGCGGCGCGCGTGCCGGGTGAGCGCCTATGGACGCAAATCGAAGTGGAAACGCTGGTTCAATTGCGCGAAGCGCTGGCGGCGGGAGCGACCATGATCCTGCTCGATAACATGAGTACGGCGCAGATGCGTGAAGCTGTTCAAATCGCAGCCGGCCGAGCCAAGCTCGAAGCCTCCGGCGGCATCACGCTTGCCAATGTTCGCGAAATCGCCGAAACCGGCGTCGATCGTATTTCCATCGGCGCGTTGACCAAGGATGTCAGCGCGGTGGATTTGTCGATGCGTTTCGCGCTTTGATGGATATTTCATAAGCACTTGATTTAATTGGTATTTTTATTTAGGCGGCTGAAGCCGATGGCGGCCCAAACACCGGCAAGTTGTATTCACCAAATTTATCTTGTCCGTCCGTCCAGCGCAGCGACAACACCATGCCTTCGCGCAGCGCTTTGACATCAATGCCCACCGGATAAGAGACAAACAACGGCCCTTCGTTAAGTTCGAGCACGATCGAAGTGTGCGGCGCTGGATATTCGGGAAAATACGCGCGGTGAAAGGTGGTCCACGACAACACCTTGCCGCGGCCGCCCATCAACGCCCACTGAAAATTATCGGACAGGCACGCGTCGCACGTTGGCCCCGGCGGCCAGCGAAACTTGTTGCAGTCGCTGCATTGCTGCAGGCGAAATTCCTTGTTTTGGGTGTAGGTCCAGAACTGCTGGGCATAGGGATCCATCGAGCGGATCGGACGTTGCGTCGCCATGG